>VGSG01000002.1 GCA_016875095.1 Deltaproteobacteria bacterium | reverse complement strand
TAGAATACCGCTCGCTGAGCTTCTTCTTCTTCTCCTGCCAGCTCTTGAAGTCGAGCCAGCCGCTCTGGAAATTGGGAGAATAGTGCGTCATGTACCGCTTGAGATCTTTCGATCCCCATGCCTGACGCCAATTCTCAATGAAGTCACGGTACTTTCGCTCGGCCTCAATGATCTCCGCGCGAGGCGCCATCCTCAAACGGTCAACCACGATCAACGGGGTGCTTTGGAGCGTAATAAACCGCGAGACACGGATCAGGTCTTTGTTCTCCAGCGCAATGCAACCGTTGGAATCGGGTTTGGGGGCCAGGGGCTTATCCCTGCCGTGGAGCCAGATCCCGTCTCCGCTCTTCCCGCGGCGACGATCCACAAAATTGGGATAATCGGTGGTAAAGGCCCAGAGACCGTATTTCTCGGGAAGGGTGCGACCGTCAATCACCGAACAGAAGAAGTAAACCCCTTCCGGAGTCCTCATGTCACCCCGCGCCCACTTGTCACCCTGGTTCTCACCCGTCGCACAGCGGTACGATTCCACCAGCTCCGGCTCACCGTCCCGTATCCGCCATACCGTCAGCTTCTGCTGAGACTTATCCGCGATGAGCGCGTGAAATTCGCCCTCCACCATCCAGTTCATGAGCGCTGTGGGATACAGGGTCTCCTTGCCCCAGGCGCCGGCGCAAACGAGCGCCGATAGCAGGGCAATCACGGTCCCCATGATGGCGAGGGGAGCGCGAGTCTTGCCGGGGGGGATTGAGGGGCCCATCGGTTTCAGCGCAAACATAAGCTATTCCTTACAGGTACTTGCAAGGAAAGTCAAGCTATTTTACTTTAACTTATTCCTACAACATAGCCAAATTTATTGCGAAAAAACTCTCGCATAGCTTTCGTCAACCCACCGCAACGCATGGCTCACGTCAAACAGGCCCTCGATCTCCTCAACACTCAGGCGCCCACGCAGGTCGCCATCTTCCAGCAGCGCTTCCTTGAACTCCCCTTTGCCCTCCCAGGTCTTCATCGCGTTGCGCTGGACGATCGCGTACGCCTCTTCGCGAGTGAGCCCCTTGTCCACGAGTTTGAGGAGGACCGCTTCCGAAAAAATGAGCCCTCGTGACAGCTCCAGGTTTGATTTCATTTTCTCTTTAAAGACTCGCATGTTGCGGATCACGCTCGCCAGGCGATGGAGCATGAAATCGACCACAATGGTCGCATCAGGGCCGATAACCCTTTCCACCGAGGAATGAGATATGTCTCTTTCGTGCCAGAGCGGCACGTTTTCCATCGCGGCCAGGGCGTAACCCCGCACGACACGAGCCAGACCGCTGAGGTTCTCGGTGAGCACGGGATTTCTCTTGTGCGGCATGGCTGACGAGCCCTTTTGTCCGGGATGGAAGAACTCTTCTACTTCGGAGACTTCGCTTCTCTGGAGATGTCGGATTTCAACAGCGATCTTTTCGACGCTGGACGCGATGAGCGCGAGAGCGGTGAAGTACGCCGCATGCCGGTCTCTCTGGATAACTTGATTCGACACGGGAGCTGGTTTGAGCCCCAGGCCCGCGAGGACCTCTTCCTCCATCTTTGGGTCAAGGTGAGCGTACGTGCCCACCGCGCCGGAGATCTTGCCGACGGATATGGTCTCCAGCGCTGCGTCCCACCGCTCCAGGTGTCTCCTCATTTCGTCGTAGTAGATAGCCAGTTTCAGACCGAACGTGATGGGTTCCGCGTGGATACCGTGGGATCGGCCGACCATGGGGGTGTGCTTGTGCTCTAGCGCTCTCGCTTTGAGCGCGTCCATGAGCGACACCAGGCCCGCACGTATCAGTTGTCCGGCTTCTTTTAGGAGCAGAGCGAGCGCGGTATCCACCACGTCATAAGAGGTGAGGCCCCGGTGGATGAATCGAGAGTCCGGACCGATGAATTCCGCGACCGACGAGGTGAATGCTATCACGTCGTGGCGGGTGATTTGTTCGAGTTCGTCGATACGTTTGATGTCAAAAGCGGCTTTTTCTCGGATCCGCCGCATGCTCTCGGGGGGAATGAGCCCGCGGTCGGTCCAGGCCTGGCAGACGGCAAGCTCGATATCCAGCCATTTCCGGTACCGGTTCTCCGGTTCCCAGATGCCCGCCATTTCCTCCCTGGAATATCGAGCTATCACTCCCGACCCCTCCCGAACCGTTCGATCGTCCGCGCCGCAAGCCAGTTCCCCCGAGACGCCCATTGGCCTCGTCGCGGTTCGCCACCGGCCTCGGATAAACAACGCCGCGGCCCTACGGCCATGTTGATCGCGCGGCCCCCTACCCTACCGAGATCGACTCTTCACAGAGCCGTATATTCGCGGTTTATAAGGAAGCGAATCATGCTAGCACAGTGCGGACAATGGTTGCAATCACTAAATGAATCACAGGGTTCCGGCGCACGGAGCGCTCCGCGCGCCTAAGCTTTGGTGTAAGAGGCCCCATCGCGATTTAATGGTTGGACTGAAACCTCTGCGCGTCTCGGTAATCTAATGGAAGTAATGACCAAGGAGATCGACAGAGGCGGCGGCTCTTTCAGTCTCACGCGGAGGTGGTCTCGTGAAACCGGCGCGGCGAGCGGAATCGATTGTGAGAGATATCGAGCGGATAAGCCCGTACATGTACGAAGGTCTGTACGGAGCGTTCCTGAGGAATTACATGGATACCGACAGATCCAAGTGGACGGCTAACCTCAAAGAGCACTTGAGTGACACCAATCAAGAGTGGGCCGTTGTGGCGGAAGACATCGCTGCGCTCCTGTGGGAGCGCTTTGAGAAGAGGATATCTTGCTGAGCGCCCGCGGCTCTCCGAGCGCGGGTCCCTCACCGAACGACTACGCAGTCCGCATCCGGATTCATGTGCGCAAGCAAAAAGCCGCGGCCTTGACCGCGGCTTTTTGTTTGGGGCGAAGCGCTTGTTAGACGGTCGCCTCCTTTGCCGCTTCCGGTTCTTCAGCGCGAATCGGAGGCGCAAAGTTTGGAACAACGGGGACCGTCATCTTCCTACCTACCGACTTCCCCCATGCTATGGCGATAGTTCGGTAACCCAGATGGGCGAACTTGGAGAACGGAAGATACAGCAACAAGGCCAGGACGAACATGAGATGAACCATGTAGAAGAAATAAGCTCCCGAGACCGACCCTGCCCATCTGCTCAACTCGGTGATCAGGCCGGTCAGGCCGGTCCCGAAGATAATCCAGAGGAAGAACCAGTCAAAATAGGAGCTGTTTCCCGCCTGCTCCGGACTACCTAAGCGACGGACCAACATAATGGCTAACCCCGCGACAAACGCGATTGCGCTCACGTTGCCGAGGATCTTGATGGGGATGGTCCCGGGGCCGCCTCGAGACGGCGGGGCAAGGCTCAGGATGTCGATGTTGAAGGCCACGATGGCCGTGGTCACAAAGAGGCCGATCATACCCCAAAAGACCATAAAGTGCGCGACGTAACGGATGTAGTTCGCTTCACAGTCTTTGAACGTGCTGTGCGGCAGGATCTCCTTTAGGGCCTCGATGAGGCTGGGCACAAAGCCCTTACGAGGTTCCTGCGCGGTCGGGGGGTTGTTCTTATCGAGCATGGTCCAATAGTTCTTCAGGCTGAAGACCATAGAGACCACCGCGAAGATCAGGGCCAGAGTATAGATCACCTGAATGGGAATGTAGCTTATGAACTGACCGTAATGGACCGGCGCGGGGGAACTGAAAGTGAAGCCGTTGCTGAAATAGGTCATGAGCAAGACCACCAAAATGGGAATGCCCAGAGCCAGCACCGCCATGGACGATTCCCCAACCAGCGATCCCATGAACGAGGGCCATGAGAGCTTTTGAATGAGCATCTTCCGGATGGCCTTCAAGACATCCGCAGGGTATGCGCCTCTCGGGCACAGGGTTGAACAGTCGTTGCACTGGTGGCAGAGCCAGACATCCGGATCGTTGAGCAAACGGTCCTTCAAGCCCCACTGGGCCCAGATCATCTCTTTACGGGGATAAGGGCTGTTGTCCGGCGATACGCGGCACGCCACCGAACAGGTGGCGCATTGATAGCACTTCTTCAGGTCGGTTGCGCCCGCCTTGATCAGGTCTTTGGTGAATTGCAGATCGGGTTCCACGATGATCTCGTTGGCCATGGGCTGACCTCCTTAGAAGCCTTTGTACGGGTTGGGATCGAATTGGGAAAGCGTGTCCATGAAACCGTTGATCATGTCCGGGAGCTTTCCGTACTCGTCTATGCCCAACTGGAACACTTGGATCCGCTCGGACTCGAGCACAAGTCGCTGGAGCGTTTCCGCGACCTTACTCACGCGATAGCTTGCCAGCTCGCTCCCTTTGACGAAGTGGCATTGGTAGTCATCGCCATACTTGCAACCGATGAGCATGATTCCGTCGATCCCTTTGGACAGCGCATCAGCGATCCAAACCAGGTTGATGTTCCCCAGACATCGCAGCGGGACAAATCTCACGAAGCCGCTGTACTGCAGCCGATTGATCCCTGCCATGTCCACCACGGGATACGCGTCGTTCTCACAGATGAAGACGATCACCCGCGGCTTTTCGGAGTACTCATCGGGGACGCCGATGGATTTGATCATGGATCCGATCATGTCCACCGAATGGTCTCTGAAGGAGATGATGCGTTCCGGACAGGAGCCCATGCAGATTGCGCACCGTCTGCACCGCGTCGGGTTGGGCAACGGTGTCCCGTCAGGTTTCTCGTCGTATGCGCCGAACGGGCACTCGTCCGTGCACCGCTTGCACTGGGTGCACCGTGTGATAAAGAGTTCAGGATACGACTGGTCGCCTGCCCTCGGGTGAACCGCCTCACCGCGAGAAACCAGCTCCGCGCACTGGATCGCCTTCAGCGCAGCGCCCGTAGCGTCGCTTTCCGCTCCCTGGAAGTCCATAGGTGACTTTACGCAGCCCGCGGTATAAATGCCGGTGCGCTGCGTTTCATACGGGAAACAAATGAAATGGGAATCGTTGAAGCCATACGGGTTCTTGGGCAGGAAGGGGCCCTGACGGTATCGGAGATTGACTACGGCCGAGTCCTCGGTGACCGGAACCATTCCGGTGGCGAGAACCACCATGTCCACCTTCACCTTGAGCTGCTCGCCCAGGAGGGTGTCCTTCACATTGACCGCGAGGCCCGCTCCATCAGCCGACACGCCGACCACTTTTCCCGCGGATAGGAACACCCCAGGATCGTCCTGCATGGTCTGATAGAATTTCTCATACTGCCCGGGGGTCCGCATGTTTTCATAGAAGATGTACGCCCGGCCGTTTTGATTGGATTCGCGCAGGTACTTGGCCTGTTTCAGCGTAACCAGGCACGTCACATATGAATTGTTCAGGAACGGATTCTCGGAATTCTCCTCACGGCATTCCAGAAACGCGATGGAATGAACGTCCTTCCCATCGGACGGCCTCTTTATCTTGCCTTTTTGCGCGAGCTCTTCCATCTGAGCGTTGGTGATCACATCCGGGTATTTCCCGTATCCAAGGCTTTCGTACTTTGCCGGATCCTCAGGCCGCCACCCCGCAGCGAGCACTACCGCGCCCACTCGCACCTTCTCGTGAGGAAAGTCGAGCGAAAGCTCTTCGCCGACGGCCCAACCACCCGCGGCGGCCTTTTCCTCGTCCGTTTGGGCCTCTGCCACGCCTCCCTCTTGGGCTTGCTTTTGTCGCGCCAACTGGACCTTTAGCCAGGTGTCTTGTTTATGGTTTAGTTCGTCAATCCAGGGCCCGTCAGGTCTGATGACCGCGTCGAACATCCCCGGCGCGCCTGAAATCGCGTAGACACGGGATGAAGCGAACACCTTGATCTTAGCGTTGGACTTCACCGCGTCGATCTTGGACTTTAGCGGAGAATCCACAAGCTGATCGTACGGCGGCTCACCCGTGAAGGCCTTAAAAAACTTGTTGGCCCAACCGCCAAGCTCGGCCTCTTTCTCTACCAGGAAGACCTCGTACCCGGCATTGGCCGCGTCCAGGGCCGCGGTCAGTCCTGCCGCGCCCCCTCCGATCACCAGGATCGACTTGACCGTCTCCTCGGTGAACGGGGGCTTGTCCTGGTACTTGGTGACCTTGGTCAGGCCCATACGCACATAATCCTCGGCCAGCATCTGGGTGTCCTCGTGATTGGCCGGTTGGCACCAAATCACGTGCTCCCGCAAGTTGACTCGCTCGGTGATCACACCGTCAAACTTGAAGACATCCTGGTAAACCCTCACCGAGGGGCCTGCTATCACAACCGCCTTGAGGCCCTCGTTAGCGATATCGCTCTTGATGATCTCGATCTTGTCCGGGTCGCTCCAGTACGGTTCGGCCTTGCAGACCGCGGGCTTGAACTCGTCCGTAGCCACGCCTTTGAGCGCCTCTATATCCAGGGCTTCGCCGATGCCGTAGCCAGTGTCAATGTACAATCCGGTTTTCGGTTCCATTGTCCTACCTCCCCACCGCGTCCTGGATGGCTTTCAACGCTACACCGGTCGCGTCCTGCATGCACGTGGCCACGTCCATAGGCCTTCGGCCGACTCCGGTGGAATAGATTCCGGGGCCTGAAACCACGAACCCGAACTCGTCATATGTCACGCCGGAGGCCGGGACCTTATCCACACTGGTGTTCGGCTGCATGCCGGTGGCGAGGACCGCCATATCAAAGGTGCGGCGGATCTTCCGGCCAGAAAGGATATCTTCGCCCTCCAGGATCACGTCCTTGGTCGCCGCATCCTCGGTTATATTTACAATCTTGCCTTTTGTGAGGAAGATCTTGTCGTCCTGTTTGATCTTTTCGTAGAAAACCTCAAACCGCCCGTGCGCTCTCAAATCGATATAAAAAATGTGCGCTTGCGCGTCCGGGTTGAACTCACGTAGATACGTGGCCTGCTTGAGAGAAGCCAGGCAGCAGATGGACGAGCAATACGGGAGATGGTTGCGATCCCGCGATCCCGCGCACTGGACGAAAGCCAGATTGTTCACCTTCTTTCCGTCCGACGGGCGCACGATCTGACCCGCGGTCGGGCCGTTAGGAGCCGCCAATCGCTCCATCATCACGTTTGTAATCACGTTCGCGCACGCGCCGTATCCGAGCTTGGTCAGCTTCGTCGCGTCGTACGGCCGCCAACCGGTTGCCCACACGATCGAAGCTGCCTTAATTTCCATCGTATAGGGTTGCGCGTCCAGGTCGAGCCTTATACCCTTTGCAGCGCACGACTGCGCAAAGGCCTCGAATGCCGAGTCGCCCTTGGCCTTGGCGAGCGCATCCTTGTCCGCTACGAGATTCATGGGATAGGCCATCTCGTAGGGTAGTCGAATCGCCTTCACCTTGTTCATTTGATAGTTGAAATCGTTGGAAATCTCGACCGGGCACTCTTCCACATCTTTGGTCGTGGCAGTGTGGTCGTCAACGTAACGGGGGTTGATTTTGACGGTTACCGTAAAATCGCCGGGAGAGCCGCTGATGTTCTGCACTTCGGCCAGGGTGTGAACCTTGACGTTCGGTCGCGATCTGAGTCGCTTGAAATTGATTTCCAGTCCGCAGGTGGGAGGACACAACTTGGGGAAGTATTTGAACAACTGGGCGACACGGCCACCCAGGTAGGCCTGCCTTTCCACGAGCACAACGTCATAGCCGACTTCCGCAGCCTCCAGCGCAGCGGTCATGCCGCTAGTGCCGCCTCCGACAACCAGAATAGTCTTATTTCCTGCCATGCTTCCTCCCGGGCTCTCACAGAGCACTCCCTAGGCGGAGCCCTCAGCTCTCGTTCTTGCCGTAAACAGTCCCAGTAACAATAAAGTCCGGGCGCCCCGACGGGCGCCCGGAACTTGATTGTCGATCAGTCTTGATTAGAGGATGCTGATAATGGGCACTTTCTTCATTTCCCACTGCCCGTTCTTGAAGGCGCAGTTGACGAAGCACTTCCAGTTGGCCTCATCAAGAGCCGGGAAGTCGGAGCGGAAGTAGTAGCCCGGCCAGCGGGTCTCCTCGCGGAAGAGGATGGTCCGCACGTGCGCCTCAGCCTGATACATCCTCTGGATGTTCTCATGGCAACGCATCAGCTCGTGCAGGTCTGAAGCAGCCAGCTTTTCGGAGTCTTCCTTAAGCCAGCCGATAAGCTGCAGAGCCCTCTCCAGCTTGGCCTTGTTGGTCTTGAAGCCTGCGGTCACGCCGCCCGCATACTCGTCCATGAGCTTCTGCAAGCGGAACATGAACATCTTGGGCTTCATGAACTCGGGGTTGATGTCAGGATCGCTCGTTACCTTGCCGTCTTTCTCGAAAAGGTCGATCGGACGCAGGATCTTCTCTTTGAGCTTGGCCACCTGGCCCGCATCCACATTGGGCAGAGTGTTGTTGTCCAACACGAACCGGACCATAGCCTTTCCTGCCGCACGACCCTCGGCATGAGAACCGGAGGAGAACTTGTGGCTGGAAGCGCCGGAAGCGTCGCCTGCGCAGAAGAGACCCTTCACCGTGGACATGTACTCATAGCCCCAGAAGTACTCTTTCGGCGCCAGGTCCTTCGGACCGCTCACCCAGGCGCCGGATGCGCCGGAGTGGGAACCGATGAAATACGGCTCTGCCGCTGCGATCTCGGAGGGCTTCTCCTCAGGCTGCACATTGGTGCCGGCCCAGAGGATCGCCTGGGAGATGGTCATGTCGAGGAAGTCTTCCCAGGCCTCGGCCTCCAGTTCCTTCATCTTCTTCTTGTATTCCTTCGGGTCGTCCTTGAACTGATCGGCTATCTTGGCAATGGCTTCTTCGGTCCTCATATAGATCGGGCCTTTGCCCTCGAACTCATCCAACATACCCAGCCAGTTACGCAGGTTTGCAGGAATGGGTTTGACCTTGCCGTACGAACCCCACTTCTCCAGCTCGTCCTTGCGCTCCACCATGTATTCTCCGCCGTAGGCGTTGGTCGCACGAGACTTGAATAGGAGGAACCAGGCGCCGACCGGACCATACGCGTCCTTGAATCGCACGGGGATGAAGCGGACTTCCTGGCAGGTCTGCTCGGCGCCGGCCATCAGGGTGAAGTACAGGCTTGAGCCGGAGTTCCAGGGCGGGTACCAGGCCCGGCCAAGACCTTCACCGGCGCTCCTGGGCTTGAAGACGTGGACCGCGCCACCCATTGCGGCCAGAACCGCTTTGGCCTTGAAGACGTAGAACTTATTCTCACGGGTGCTAAAGCCCACCGCGCCGGCGATCCGACCGCCGTCCATGAGGGGCTCGGTGATGAAGACGCGCTCGAAGTACTCGCCGCCCTGCTGAGTCAGCGCATTCTTCGCAGCCTCGGACACCACCACCTTGTAGGACTCGCCGTTGATCATGAGCTGCCAACGGCCTTCATGGACGTAGTTGCCCTTCTCGTCCTTCCAGATCGGCAGACCCCATTTCTCGAACAGGTGCACGGTGGAATCCACGTGACGGGCGATGTCATAGACCAGGTCTTCACGGGTAATACCCATCAAGTCGTTCCGGACGTAGTTCACATAGTCTTCACAGGTGTTGTTGCCGCTGTTTATATCCACATACTGGTTGATGGCCGAAAGGCCCATCGCAACGGCGCCGGAACGGTCCATGGCGGCTTTGTCGACAAGGGTGACCTTGAGACCGTTCTTGTTGGCCCAATAAGCGGCCTCCACCGCCGCGCCGCAGGCAGCCATACCGCCACCACAGATCAGTATGTCAGTGGTGATCTCGACAGTTTCAAAATTCGCCATCTCTACCTCCTAACCGAGTTACTTCTTGATGGTGGGAAGCGCATCCAGCCGGAGCGCGGCAGGCTCATTGTACAGGCACTGGCTTGCCAGATCAGTGGTGACCTCCCCGTAGCCGCCGTCAGGCACGGCCGAACCTTCCGGAGTGGTCCGGATGGGGAACTTGAACCGTTTGACCATGCCGCTGCGGAACTTGACCGTCCACATGATGTCTTCGGAACCGCGCAGCGGAACCACGGAAGCGCCCATGGGGACGAAGTCGGCATAGCCGCGGACGTCCATAGCTTGCTGGGGGCAGATCTTCACGCAGTTGTAGCACTCCCAGCACATCTCCGGCGCCCGATTCCAGGCTTTCATTTTTTCCTTGTCCAAGACCATCAGGTCATTGGGGCAGATGTACATGCAAGCGGTCTTGTCTTGACCCTTGCATCCATCGCACTTCTCCATGATCACATAGCTTGGCATGAACAAAACCTCCTAACTGGTCGTGATGTTTGTCAGAGAACTTCGAACAATCCACTAAGTCATGACCTAGATCTGTTCAGATCCCTCCTTTCTGTACATGGTCGGCGCAGCACACGTTTCGCGCGCGTGCGCTCGAGTCGGAAAACCTGTCTATTCGCTCACGTCAAGGGAAGAGGAGTTCTGCTATTCCGTGGGATACGACGCGCACGTGCGGAGTTGCTTCCACGGTGATAGCATACTGTCGAACTCCCAGAGAACCTCGATCATCCCTCATGTAAGCGATCTGTGATGCGTACCCGGTCGCCGTCGCCGCCCCATACGGCTCATGGCGGGTCAAAGCAACGAAGAGAGCGTAATTAAATCAAAGACTAGGCCGATTGTCAACCTGTTTTTTTGGCGTCTGGTGAGAGTTTTGTACGAGAAAAGGGCCTTGTGTTTCCGTTCTGCCGGGGAGCTCATTGTGATATATTAATAAGTTCCGATTCCGAAGGCCCCGAGGAGCCCCCATGAATCCACAGACCGGAAGAAATGATCCCTGTCCTTGCGGCAGCGGCCTCAAGTACAAGAAATGCTGCCTCAATCAGGATGTTCCCCGGCCGCAGACCGAACCCGACAACCCGGAACAAGTTCGAACACATGCCCTCAAACTTATTTCCGAAAAGAAATGGGATGAGGCGATCCGGAACCTTAAGGCCATCGAGCAGACTCATCCGCGTCCCCATCTGGTTTTCGAAGCTCTGGCTGCTTCACATGAAGCCATAGACGACTACCTGAAAGCTTCGGAATACTATGAAAAAGCACTAGGCGCCGCTCCCGAACACCGAAAGGGCGAATTATTCGTCAGACTGGGGGCATCCAGGGCTTGCGCGGGTCGTATCGAAAAGGCCTTTCAAGCCTTTGAAAACGCCCTTACCCATATTGAGAAACCCGAGGAAAAGGCCCACATTACTCAGATGAGTTTGATTCTGGAGCGTATCGAACGGGGAGAAGAAAATCCTTACTTTTTTCTCATACAAGCGGAACTTCAGAGAGCGTTCTCGGACATGGAAGAAGAGGATTACCGGTCCGCGGCGGCTCGACTTGAGCGTATCCAGTCACTCGACC
This sequence comes from Deltaproteobacteria bacterium, assembly GCA_016875095.1. GTDB lineage: Bacteria > Desulfobacterota > Desulfomonilia > Desulfomonilales > Desulfomonilaceae > VGSG01. Next base: position 143,950 of record VGSG01000002.1, on the reverse strand, counting down.
CCGAAGATCCGGTCATTCTTTACAATCTGGGAGTCGTATATACTTTCTTGAAGAGGGAGAAGGAAGCGTTGGCGTCCTTCGAACGAACCGTTCAGAACGAACCCGGCTACGTCCAGGCATGGTACAACATGGGCCAGATCTACTTGATCCTGGAGAAGGATTTTTCCCGCGCGCTCAATTGCTTTGACAAGGCCGCCACCCTTCGGCCGGACTACGTGAGCGCCCATCATCAAAAAGGGGTGGCATGGGAACTCCTGGGAGACCTGAACAAAGCCGTTGCCGCCTGGCAAAAAACTCTGGAATTGGATCCCCGAAACAAACAGGCGCTAGGCAATATCGAGCGTGTCTCAGCAGCGCCTGAATCCGGGACCGCCCCCATACGCTGACGAAAGGATAGTTGATGAAGATAAACGATGAGCATTCCCTCAAGGAACGCGTCCTGACATGGGACGACACCTTCAACTTCCGCTGTTATCGCGGCATCGATTGCTTCAACTCCTGTTGCCGCGATGTAACCATTTTCCTCAACCCCCTTGACGTGGCAAGGCTGCGAAAACTTCTTGGCATGACCTCCACGGAGTTCCTGGAGCAGTACACAGTCCGCCTGGTTTCGGATCGGACCGGGATTCCCGCGGTAGTGCTGAAAATGCGGGACGATGCGACCAAGAGCTGCCCCTTTGTGCAAGAGGAAGGCTGCCGGGTGTACGAGGCGCGACCGTACTCGTGCAGATTGTATCCCCTGGACACGGAAGAAGGAGTGGAGTATCGCTTCATCGTCGATCCGGAGACCTGTCACGGCCTCCGGGAATCGCAAGAGTGGACCGTGGAACGCTGGAGGCGGGAGCAAGGTCTATACGACTATGACGATATCGATCATGACCTCAAAGATGTCATGAGCGCCGAGCAACTCTGGGAATCCCCGATTCGGAATCCCCGGATGCAAGACATGATTTACATGGCGCTGTACGATCCGGATCGATTCAGAGAATTCATTTTCAACACCAGTTTCCTGAAGAAGTTCAGGGTGGACGAGGATATCCTGCAGAAAATTCGGACCGATGACCTCGCCCTGCTGTACTTCGCGGGACAGTGGCTCCGATTCTCCCTATTCGGTAAGAAGGGCTTCCTGAAATTGGACAAGGAATACCTGGAACGCAAGAAGGGAGAAGTGCTCAAGGGGGCCGGGAGCAAAGGATGAGAAGATTGTCGATTATTGGCGCGCTTCTGATCTTCGCGCTGGCGACAGGCGCCGGGGGGGCATTGGCCCGCGATGTGGATCTTTCCATCACAGACCTGAAAGATCCTGACCCTGGAGTCCGAGCGCGAGCCGCTACCGACCTGGGCTGTGGCTGAAGCAGGCCCTTGCGGGCAGTTGGCCCTCTTGTGGACGCGCTCAAGGACCCCGAGGCCAAGGTTCGGGCTGCGGCCTCGCAGTCTCTCGGTTCATTCAAGGAACATGTTAAGCTGGTTATCGCCCCTTTGCTGGAGCGATCCAGAGATGACGACGCCGGGGTCCGGCGGGAGGTTGCGCTTGCGTTGGGCAACCTTGGCAAGAGCGAGCCCGGTGTGGAACAAGCCCTCAAATCACTTGAACAGGACTCGGATTCCGTGGTTCGCATGAATGCTGGGGTCAGTCTGGCGCTCCTTGGGGGCAAGGATGCCGCGTCTATTCCGCTGCTGCTGGCAGGTCTGAAAAGCGACCATGAAGTGACCTCCCGGATAGCCGGCAGAGCTCTCCGACCCATCGCGAAAGAGACTCCTGACAAGGTGCTCCCCGGTCTCAAGGAAGTCCTTGCAACGGGGAATCAGGTCTCTTTGGAGAACGCGCTTGGCGTGCTCCGGGCCATGAAGTCCGAGGCCGGTCCTCTGTTGCCCGATCTGGCAGCCCTCTTCGACAAGGCCGGGCCCGAATCGAGGGCCGAACTCGTGGTGGCCATTCCGAATCTGGACCCAAAAGGGGATTATGGGGTGGCCATTCTCTCCAAAGCCTTCAAGGATTCAGACCATCGGGTGCGGAGAGAGGCTATTCTCGGGGTCCTCACCTATCGCGACAAGGCCGCGAGCTTTGTCGATCCTCTGATAAGGTCCTTGAAAGACTCGGACCAGGAGAACCAGTTGCTCGCGCTGCGAATGCTCAGGAGTGTGGGGAGTGACGCGGCCAAGGCTCTTGGTCCGGTCATCAACCTTACCAAGCATCCTGACTTGACCGTGCGCGCGTTCGCGATAGGCACGCTCGGTTCGTTTCGGCCCGTTACGGATGAGATGATGAAGGCCCTTGAAAAGGCTCTTGGCGATCAGGAGCTCTCCGTAAGGAGATCTGCCGTGGATGCGCTCCGGAGGCTGGGAACGATAGAGAGCGAGAAAGTTTTCCCTGTGATGGTTCAGGCGCTTAAGATGGAAAAAGATCCTGGCCTCAAACAGATGATTTCCGGCGCCCTCAAGAGCATGGCGGATCGCGCCGGGAAACCTGTCGAGCTGGAAGCCCATACTTCAGCTCCGCGAACGGAATCAGGCGGGCCGAATTAATCCATCGATGAGGAGACCGGCGATTAGATATCCAGATCCCGAACTTCTTTCGCGCGCTCTTTGATGAAGAGGAACCGCCTTTTCACGTCTTTTCCCATCAGTGTCTCGAAGATTCCGTTCGTCTCCTCTTCATCGGCAACCTGCACCTGGAGAAGCGTGCGTGTGCCCGGATCCATCGTGGTGCTCTTGAGTGTCGGCGCGTCCATCTCTCCGAGGCCCTTGAACCGCTGAACCTCCACTGATTTCCCATTCTGCTTAGACAGGATCGCGTCCTTTTCTCGGTCGGAGAATACATAGAGGGTCTGGGCTTTCTTGCCGGAGCCGACTCGGATCCTGTAAAGGGGTGGCATTGCCAGGTACACGTGCCCTTTCCGGATCAGTTCGGGAAGGTAACGGTAGAAAAAGGTTAAGAGCAGGGTTGCGATGTGATGGCCGTCCACGTCCGCGTCTGTGTTGATGATAATTTTTCCGTACCGCAAACGATCGTATGAAAAGGCATTGCCGACTCCGGTTCCCACGCTTTGAATGATGCTTTGAATCTCTTTGTTTGCTTTGAGTTTCTCGTCGGAAGCCTGCTCCACGTTGAGTATCTTACCCCGGACCGGGAGTATGGCCTGAAACTTCCTGTCTCTGGCTTGCTTGGAAGACCCGCCCGCGCTGTCTCCTTCCACGATGAATAATTCGGTCTGGTCCCGCAAGGTGGAGGAACAATCGGCAAGCTTTCCCGGGAGCGTCAGCCGCCTTGGCGCAGCCTTGCGAGCCACTTCGTCCCGCGCAGCGCGGGAAGCCTGCCGGGCTTGCGCGGCGAGGAGCACTCGCCCCGCTATGACAGCGGCTTGCCCCGGATTCTGGTGGAGCCAGGTTTCGAGCGCGTTGCGAATCAACGGTTCGATTTGCATAGCTTTGGAACTGTTCAGCCGCTCTTTCGTCTGCCCCTGGAATTCCACATCTCCATGCAGAAAGAGCGAAACGATCGCCACCATCCCTTCTCGCACGTCATCACCGGAAATACCTCTGATCCCTTTCGGGAGGCCGTTGCGTTTCTCAAGGTATGTTCTCACTGCCTTTGTGATTGCATTCTTGAAAGCAGCCTCGTGAGTGCCTCCCGCGGTCGTGGGTATGGAATTGACAAAGGAACTGATCCGGCTCGTTGTCTCCTCGGTCCATGCTATCGCGACTTCCAAGCGCACGTCGTTGTCGTATCGGAAATGGAACGGTTGCGCATCTATAGGTCTGGCAACCGCAATGAGCTTCGCCAGGAAATCCTTGATACCGCCGGGGTAGCAAAAGACCTCCTCAGTCCCCTCGAATTCGTCTCTCAACGTTATTTTGAGACCGGCGATGAGGAAGGCTTTGGTTTCGAGCCGCTCGCGGATCCGAATCTTTGAAAAGGCGCGATCTTCAAAAACTTGACTGTCAGGAAGGAAAAGGACCTTGGTCCCGGTCCCCACGGCTTTGCCCTTCACCGCGAGGCCGCCTTTCGCTTTTCCCCGGCTGAAGGTCTGCTCGTAGAGGTTTCCCCCTCGCTTCACCTGAACCACCAACCGCTCACTCAACGCATTGACCACCGCCGCGCCGACTCCATGGAGTCCGCCGGCTACCTTATACGCGTCGTCGTCAAACTTACCGCCTGTGTGAAGGTTGCAAAATATGGTTTCAACCGTGTTTTTTCCTGTGGTCGGATGCTTTTCCACCGGCATACCCCGGCCGTCATCCTCAACTGAGACGCTTCCGTCCGCGAGCATCACCACCGTGATGTGCTTGCTGTGGCCGTTGAGCGCCTCATCAACACTGTTATCAAGGATTTCCCACACCAGTTGATGCAGTCCGTCCTTGCCTGTGCCGCCGATGTACATCCCCGGCCGCTTCCTGACAGCCTGAAGGCCCTTGAGCACCTGAATGTCCTTGACGGTGTACGAATCACTCATTGTCCTTCACCATCCATGCCCTGCTCACGCCGCATGTTCCGAATAGTCGGGCAGACGCGCTTACCTTTGGTAGCACGGTTCGCTACGGGGATCTGGTTCACCCTAATGATCTTGTCTTTGCCTTTCTTGGGCTCAATGCGGAGCGCGTCTTCGGCCGCGACCGGTTCCACGGCCGCAACCCGCCCATCTTGTTCCAGCCTGATCAATCGCACGCCTTGGCCCGGACCCGCGAGCACAGGGACTTGCACGGCGGGAAAGACAAGGAGCCGGCCGCTGTCCGCCGCGACCGCCACTAGGTTCTCACTGACTGAGTGAACAGCCACCACCTCGACGCCTTCGGGCAGGCCCGCGATCTTGCGTCCGAGGCGCTTGGTGGCCTCACGGAGCATGTCATAGGTGAACCGAAACCCTCGTCCGTGAGTAGTAACCAGCAGCCCTGTCGCGGGCGCCTGCTCTTCCCCCTCCTGCCGCACCGACGAACTCTCCCGCTCCATAGGGGAAAAAAGATCCCCCTGAGCGATCTCATATTCAAGCCGCTCGTGGCCCGGCTGGTCTTCCGCCGCGACCGGGGCGCCAGGCTGTGTCGCCGGCTCTTCCACCGGGTCGGGCGCGATGAAGCCCACCATGCGCTCGCCGTCCACCATGGTAAAGAGGCTGCCCAACGGCTCACCGAATCCCGAAGTGGCCGGCGCGTCCAGCGCCCGGATCACGTAGACTTTGCCCATGTTGGAGAAGAATGCGATCGTGCGATCCGTCCTTACCCTGGCCATGGCGAAAAGGCCGTCCCCTTCACGGAATTTCATCGCGGCCGGATCGTCCACCTCCATCTTAACTCGCCGCAACCAACCCTGCTGCGATACTATGACCGTCACGTCTTCGTGTTCCACGAAGTCATCAGGGTTGTAATCGGTCGCGACCGCATCCGTGTGCTTTACAATCCGAGTGCGACGGTCGTCGCCGAATCTTTTCTCGATGTCGGCAAGCTCCTTGTCCACGAGCTTCCACAGACGCTTGGAATCGGCCAGATCGCGTGCAATAGTCTCCGCCTCGTTTCGCTTGCCCGCGAGCTCCTCCAGGAGCTTGTCTTTCTCCATCTCCACCAGTCGGTACAGCCGCATCTCCAGTATCGCGTTCACCTGTTCGTCATCCAGGCGGAAAGTCTCTTTGAGGCGCGCCGCGGCCTCCGCGCGATTCCGCGCCGATCGGATGATTTCCAGGGCCTTATCCGGATCGGTAAAAAGGGCGGCAAAGCCTTCAAGGAGATGGATCCTCTCCTGTAGGATGGACATGCGATGGCGCAATCGGCGTACGGTAGTCTCGTACCGAAAATCGAGGAAGCGCCGGATAATGCCCGCCAAACTGAGTCGCTCCGGGATTCCCTGGGCCGTGACGGCAATGAAATTCACCGGAAAATTGATCTGAAGGTCCGTATGCTTGTACACAAACGCCATGACGGCTTCCGGGTCCACATCGGCGCTTCTCAATTCCAGGACCACGCGGACATCCTCCGCGCTCTCGTCTCTCACGTCTTGGACGTGCTTGAGCTTCTTTTCCCTGATGAGGAGCGCGATGCGTTCCACAAGGCGAGCCTTGTTCACCGAGTACGGGATGGAGGTGATAACAAGATTACGCCGGCCTTTCTTCGGGCTTTCCCCTGTGTAGGTCCCCCGCAGAGCGATCGAGCCATGCCCTTCGGAATATATTTGGGTCAGTAAGCCCGGTTGATCGAGAATTTCACCACCTGTAGGGAAATCAGGGCCTTGGATATACCGGAGAAGATCCGCGGTCCGCGCGTCCCGGTTGTAAATGGCGGCGCGACAAGCTGCGACCACCTCCCTAAGATTGTGCGGGGGGAACGAGCAGCTCATGCCGACCGCTATGCCTGAGGACCCATTGAGCAGGAGATTGGGCAACGCGGCGGGAAGCACATCGGGTTCCTTGCCCATTGCGTCATATGTGGCGTGAAAATCGGTGGTGCCAAGTTCGATTTCTCGAAGAAGCAGGTCGGCAAACGCGCTCAACCGCGTTTCCGTGTAACGCATGGCCGCGGGCGCATCTCCGTCTACCGAGCCGAAATTCCCTAATCCGTCCACCAATGGGTATCTAAGACTAAAATCCTGGGCCATGCGCACGAGCGCGTCGTACGCGGCCTGATCCCCGTGAGGATGGTACTTTCCGATTACCTCGCCCACCACAGCGGCTGATTTCCTCATCCTCGCGGCGTCACTCAGCCCCATGGCCTGCATCGCGTAAAGGATCCGCCGGTGAACCGGTTTCAGGCCGTCTCGCACGTCGGGCAAGGCCCGAGAGACTATCGTGGAGAGAGCGTAAGTCAGATAGCGCTTCTCCACCTCTTCATGGAGCGGCGTCTTTTGAGGCCGGTTCTTATCGATGCTCCAAACGTGGGCTCCCATGATCTCCTCGTTCCGGCGCGGGGTCTCTCCCGAATGTGCGTCTCAGCGGGCCGCGCGGGCAAGACGGCGCACAGTCAGGCACGCTTTTATATATCAAGGATAAGCTGGTGTCTATACGCCGTATTCCAGAGCGCCGGCGCTCTTTCCGGGCCACATTCGCATGAACGTCAAACAGGGCGGCTCGATTTATCGCGCCATTTTCGACAGCTTTCACGGTATAATCTTCGAGCGACACGAATGGCGCGCAGGAGTCCCCGACAAGGCCGATAAAGCCCGTCATTTTGCGGCGGCATAGGACGCCGGTGAGGGATAAAGGGAAGGCCTGACACGCGCGTTGACCCGGTACGGCGGAATACACTTCAATCTCGGCGCGCTGCTCAATCGAGTCGGTGGGCTACGCGCTGGGACACGTCAATGAATCGAGTGAAGATAAACGCGAGAGAAGCTGTTCTCGATGTTCGGGCCGGGCTGAGCGACCGCGACATGATGCGGAAGTACGGGCTCTCCGCTCGCGGTCTCCAGAGTCTCCTTGACAAGCTCGTTGACAGCGGACTCTTGAAGCAATCCGAGGTGGCTCCGAGGGGGGGCGCGTCCGATCATACCTTGAACCTGGATGTGTATCGGTGCCCCGCGTGCAGCATGCCTCAGTTCTTTGAATTTGAGGAATGTCCCCAATGTGGAGTCATCGTCTCCAAGTTTCGTCAGAAACAGGGGCCTCCCGCGAGCCAAATCACGGAGAAACCGGCGGTGGAAGGACCGAAGCTCTCCGCGCCTTCCGCCGCGTCTGTAGAGGAAGTCTTTTTCCGCGCAAACGCGCATCGGGACGGGGTATTTCCCGGGACGGCCGTGCGATCCGGCGCGCGGCCCAAATGGCGATTCAAGACCGCTGGGTGGGTTCCCGGTTCACCGGCAGTGGCGTTCGGACGCGTATACTTTGGGAGCCTTGACGGACGCTTCTACTCGTTGGACGCCCTCACGGGCCAAGAGAAATGGCGTTTTGACACCGAATCATCGATACACTCGTCTCCTGCGATAGCACAATCCACTGTCTTCTTCGGCAGCCTGGATGGGAGCTTGTACGGACTCGATCTCGCGAGCGGTAAACAGAAGAACAAGTTCACCACGTCAGGCCCCATTTACTCTTCCCCCGCCATCTTTCAGGGAGGCGTATACATTGGGAGTCTCGACGGCGGCCTTCACGGATGGGACGTGGAGACCGGAGCGGGGAAATGGAAGTTCCGGACGGGTGGCCCGGTCTACTCTACTCCATCCGTGTTCCAGGGCGCGATTTACTTCGGCAGTTTCGACGGTCGGCTGTATTGCGTCAATCTTCACAATGGGAAGGAGATCTGGCGATTCAAGACCGACGGGCCGGTGTCAAATTCCGCTGCGGTAATGCAGAACCGGGTCTTCTTCGGTTCGATGGACGGACACGTCTATGCCTTGGAAGCCGGAACCGGCAAGGAGATCTGGCGATTCAAAACGGGGGACAAGATCACATCGCACATTGCCGCTCTTTCGCACTTGATCTGCTTCGGGAGCGCGGACACGATCTTCTACGCGGTGGATCCGGCAACAGGCCGGGAGAAATGGCGGTTCCAGACCGGAGGCGGAATAAGCGCGGGTCCCTCAGTGGTTGAAAACGTGGTCTATTTCGGGGGTGGAGATCACAATCTCTACGCTGTGGATCTCGTGACGGGGAACGAATTGTGGCGCTTCAAGACCGGCGGCGCGATCTACTCCTCCCCCGCTATCGTCAATGGAGTCGTGTACTTCGGGTGTGACGACACTTTCGCTTACGCTCTGGCGTAGGCGCTACCTCCGCTATTGCTCTTTCTTCTTAAATCGGATGCCTTTCACGTTCTTGATCTGGGCGCCTCTGAAGCTCGTCTGCCCCACCTTCACCCCTGAAAAATCTGTGTCGTCGATCACGGCCCACGAGAAATCCGCGCGGGTGAGGTCCGCTTGCACGATGCGGGCGCCTAACATACTGATGCCGCTCAGTTTCGCGCCGCACAATTGGCTTCCCGACAGATCCGTGGAATCCAGCTTCGAACCGTGGAGGTCGGACTCGGAGAGATCCACACCTCGCATGTCGGCGCCCGATGCGTCCACAGCGTGAAATTGGCCCCGAGCCATCACCGCGTTCACGAGCTTGGCGCGGACTAACTTCACCTGGTCAAATTTGGCCTCGGAGAGATTCGCGGATGAGAGATCCGCTGACGACAGGTCGCCTTTCTCCATCCGAACCGATGAGAGATCCGCTCCTGGGAATTGACCCTCGGCCGCGTCCGCTTCCGAAAGGTCCGCGCCTGGAAGCCGGGCGTTGGCAGCCTCAACATGGCTTAAGTCGGCGCCCTTCAAAATCGCGCGACGAAGGAGCGCTTCGGACAAGTCGGCGCCGGTCAGTTTCGCGGCGGTCATGTCGGCTTCGTTGAGTTCCGAGCCGGCGAGGCGAGCGCCGGACAAATCCGCGGACTTAAGCTTCGCCCCGTCAAGTTTCGCGCCCTTGAGATTAGCTCCCGTAAGCTTCGCATCGTTGAGCGTAGCGCTGGAGAGTTTTGCTCGTTCCAGGTTCGCATTGGAGAGATCGGCGCCGGTGAGGTTGGCCTCGGTCAAATCAGCCCCGATAAGCCTGGAACCGGACAGGTTGCACGAAGAAAGGTTCGCTCGCTCTATTCTAGCCTCTGAAAGATCCACATTCGTCAAAGTTGCCCCCGTGAGTTGGGCGAACGAGAGATCCACACCCTTCATCTTGTTTCCGGTGAGCCGCATTTTGGAGAGATCGGCCGAGGGAAGATGCGCGCCTGAGAAGTCCACTTTCGTCCAGGTGGCTCGGTTGAGCTTTGTCTTCGTGAGGTCGGCGCCGGAAAGATTGGCTTCGGTCAGGTCCGTTCCGTCGAGCTTGGCGCCGGTGAGACTCGCGCCGCTCAAGTTAGCCTGCGTGAAATTCGTTCCGGAGAGTATGGCGCTTTGGAGATAGCCTCGGCTGAGGTTCGCAGACGAAAAGTCAGCGGCCGACAAGTCTGAACCCGAAAGATCCGACCCGGTAAGGTCCGCTCCGGAAAGAACCGCTTGGGTCAAATCTATTTCAGAAAGGTCGGTCGCGGCCAAGTCTGCGTTGTATAGTTTGACTTTTTCGGCTTTCTTGATCCCAACCTTAGCTAAGATAAGATTGGGCATCGTGCCGTCAAGCCCTGCCGTCGCCGCGGACTGGACGAGCTCTTTCAGGGATCCTGCCCGTCCGCTAAAGATGACCGTGCCGGTCTTCCTGTTCTTGATCTCGAACTTGGGCATTCCGTCAACTCCCGATCCTCAGGTTGGCGGTCACTATATCACGCCTGGATCGTAGGACAGCAGTAATTCTTATGGATTCGCGCCAATTGTGAGAGGCAAGAAGCGTATTGCTCCGGGCGCCAAGAAGTGACTTCCATGTGGCCACGAGACGGGAAATCCGGTGGGAGCCTGGAGGTGGTCCTTTCTACGTCATTCCCGCGCAAAGCTTAACCCTGGCTTGAACAGAGATGGGAATCCAGAAGACCGGCAAACGGGCATTGAGAAGGTTGGCGCCACGGACCCGACAGCCTATTCGGTGTTTCAACGCGACCCCGCATCATGAAGCCGGCGCGGCCTGATGGGTCCGGATCTTTTCACGCACGCGCCGAATAGCTTTGAGTCCATAATAGGTCGGCGCGGAAAAGGTTACCAATCCCGCTAGAATAGCAATGCCGAACAGGGCTTCGACAGGAAGGCCAATCACCACCTTCCCGAGCAGTTTTGTCACGCGTTGATTCCAGACGCTGCGTGTAGCACGCGCCGAATACTTTGCGATTCGCACGTAATTCAGGAAAGCGCTCGGCCCGGTACGCTGCAAGAGGCGCATACCTTCCGGGCCGTACTGTATGGCGGTGTCCACTGCCTGTTTGACATCTTTGTTTTTCACGCCGAATCGACGCAACACTGTAACCGGGGTGTCACCCCCCAACTTAAGGAATTTTCCCGTCTGTTTGCCGTACGCGGTTGTGACCTTTTCCATGAACTTGATATCGCTCAAGCTCCTGCTGCGGGATAACGCCGTCATGAAGTCGGAAACCTTCAGTCCGTCAACCTTTGAGATCCGGTATAGGGAATCGCTCACAGGAGTCAGTGGCTTGAGGCTCTTGGCCTTTGCCGTCTGCCGGAAGACGCGGATCAGCGACTTTTGGAGTGGGTCAGGGAGCTTGCCCATTTTCTTGGCCAGTTTGAGAAGGGAAACAGACGTCCTAGCTGTTACACCCGCGGGCGCCGCGGCGCCGGCGGTAGCCGGGGTCGCGACGGCAGTTACGCCGCTCAAGACAATGCCCATGCCTGCCAAGGCCATAGTGAACTCATCAGCGTCCTGCCCTTGGTACTTCTTGATAGCCCCCCACGCCAGATCTCGGATATCACCGATTATCAAGAAGTCTGAGACGGTGGCCGCGACCAGTGACTCCACACAGGCCCCTCTTCCCTTCCACAGACCTCTAAACGCGTCGGAAGCGCTAAAGCTCAGGCTGTCCCTCTTGGATTTGATCTCGTTATAGAGCCTGGTGACCTCCGGATCGTCTCGCACATAGTCGTACTCCCGGAAGTAGTCCAAGTACTCCAACGCTTCACAATACTCGCCCGCGTCGGCCAGCTCCTGAGCGCGGGGGATGGGATTGACCCGTTGCAACGCCTGAAACTGATTGAAGAGCTTCAGTTCTTGATGCTGGTCTATGGCATAGAGGCAGACGACAAAGAGCATCACCACGGCAAGATACGCCAATACCTTTGCGACCAAGACACTGGTTCCGAAGAAACGCCGCAGCATTTTCAGCCTCAAGAAAAACCCTCGATCTTCTAAGCTTAGTCAGTTCCCGGGCTGGGGAAGTTCCTCATCTTGCCACACAGTCGCCCACCTTCGCCATTCCCGCCACAGGCCGCGATCCATGACGCGCGGGCTGAGCGTCGGATTGCTCGCCGGACCCTAGGAAACTTCCAGGAGCGCGAGAGCCTGCGCCTTTTGTTTTTCCTTATCAGCGATTGCGTTCGCGTGGTCCAGGAGAGCCCTAGCCCGTTTGTAAATCGGGGTGTCCACCATCCGCCCGTTCAGACTCACCGCTGCGCGGCCCGCCTTGAGACCCTCTTCGAAGACACGGACGACCCTACGGGCATGGTCCACTTCGGCTTCCGTAGGCGAGAAAACCCTGTTCAAGACCGGGACCTGATCCGGGTGAATACACAGGGCCCCAGTGCTGCCCAACTCACGACCTCGTCGCGCGGCTCGCTCAAAAGCCGTCAGGTCCGAATATTCGGCGACACTTGCAAGCAATCCCAGCGGCTGGATCTTTCTCGCTCTGCAAGCTATCACAATCAGGCTCAAAGGGAGACAAAGCTCCGAACCGTCCCCGGTCTCCTCTAGACCCATCTCCAAGCAGTAGTCATCCACACCGAGGCTCATGGATTCGGTGCGCTCGCTCGCGTAAGCGATCTCGCGAATGTTCAGGATACCTACGGGACTCTCCACGTGCAGGGAAAATCGCATATTACCCACAGCCATATCCCGATCTTTTTCGAGCTTTTCGACGGCCCGTTCCATCTTCTCCACATCGCCCGCGGATTCAACCATGGGAACGAAAATACCATGCACACCCGGCCACACAGCGGCCGCGAGGTCGCGCTGCAGCAACGAAGGATCGTTGTTCACCCGAACCAGCACATCCGCGCCCCCACGGCCCGCTAAGCCAACGGCCTCCTTGACGAATCCCCTGGCCTCCTGTTTCTGCGCAGCGGGCACCGAATCTTCCAGGTCAAGGACCACAGCGTCCGCGCCGCGCAAATGGGCCTTTTCTACAAAGCGCTTCACATGCGCAGGCAGTATGAGCAAGGATCGTTGAACCTTTTGCCCCATGACACTTCTCCCGAAAGGCTGATGATCGCTCTGTTGACCTCCGAAGACTCCCGGACGGGAGCGGGAAGCCCAAACGGCCAAGAAAGACTTAGATCAATGAAGTAAGAACAAAGATTTTACCGAATTATACCACATCGCCATTAGGACGCTCGGCCCTTCTCCGATCGGCCGAAACGGGCGATGAACGCTCTTTGGGGGCCGCAGCCGGCCTATGCCGAAAATTCTCAAGCAGCGCACAAAAAAAGACGACCCGCACGATGTGCGAGCCGTCTCAGACAAATTTCGATCATTTTCCGGCGAAATAGCCCGCCAAGTGGATAGCGCCTCAGTGGCTCATCCCGGCCGGCTCTTGCTCGCGGACGGCGACCGCGACCTTGTACAACAAGGTCAGGATCAAAGCTCCCAAGGCCCATACACCGAGAGTGATGGACATCTCCGGCAAAGTCGGCGCGTACTGGGTCACGGTCTCCATAGGATTGGGGATAAAACCCACGACCACCAGTTGAATACCCTTCTCGATCCACAGCGAGGCAAACGCGAGCGCGCACGCAATCGGCAAAATGGTGTCGCTGTTTCGAGTCTGGGGAATGATGAGCAGGATTGTAGCCAGAAGTCCCATGATGATGACGCCCCACCATAGGGGCACCATGCCCGACTTGCCATGCAGGCCACTGAAAAGATAGGTGAAATGGCTCACGTGCTCCGGCACCTGGCTGTAGTACACCGTGAACAGCTCGCAGGCCACAAAGAAGCAGCTTACCACCATGGCGTAGGTCACGATCTTCGCCAGGGCCTGGATCGCTTCCCGGCCCGGGTCAAAAGTAGTGGTCCGGCGCAGAAGGAATGACAATAGGATCAACAGGCTCGGACCTGACGCGAACGCGGAACCGAGAAATCGAGGGGCCATTATCGCGGTGAGCCAGAACCCTCTCCCGGGCAAACCCGCGTACAAAAAGGCCGTCACGGTATGGATGCTGATGGCCCAGGGAATGGAGAGGTAGATAAAGGGCTTGATCCACTTGGGCGGCGGGGCGCCCCGCTGCTCGCATCCCAACACCGTCCATCCAACGAGAAGGTTGAGGAAGAGATACCCATTGAGCACGATCATGTCCCAGAAGAGGACCGAATTGGGAGACGGATAGAGCAACACATTGAACGCCCGGTCCGGCCTCCCCAAGTCGACGATGATAAACGAGAGGCACATGGTGACCGCTGCAATGGCCACAAACTCCCCCAGGATGGTAATCTTCCCAAAGACCTTATAGTCGTGCAGATAGTAGGGCAGGACAAGCATCACGGCCGAGGCCGCAACACCGACCAGAAACGTGAACTGGCCGATGTAAAGGCCCCAGGAGACGTCTCTACTCATCCCTGTTATTCCTAACCCGAAAACCCACTGCCGCAGGTAATTGGCGAATCCGGCCCCCAACACCAGCAACAGGAGAATAATCCAGGCCCAGTAACCTTTACTTCCCCTTAACGCATTTTCAAACATGGTTCCCTCACACTATGTAGTAAACCTGAGGTTGGGTGCCGAGCTGCGGCTTCCGCCGAACGGCGAAGTTGGCTCGAAGGAGTTCCCTAACTTCGGACTTCGGGTCCTCCAGGTCGCCGAAGATAATCTCCTTGTTCTTGCAGGCCTCCACACACGCGGGTTTGAGGCCCTTGGCCAACCGTTCGTCGCAGAAGTTGCACTTTTCGACCACGCCCCTGGTCCTGGTGGGGTATTCCCGGTTCAGTTTGGTCTTTATGAACGGCCGCGGATCACGCCAATTCAGGCTCCGCGCGCCGAAGGGACACCCTGCCATGCAGTAACGGCAGCCGATGCACCGGTGATAATCCATCATCACCACGCCGTCGAGTCGCCGGAACGTGGCTTGGGTCGGGCACACCCTGACACACGGAGGGTTGTCGCAATGGTTGCACAGAACCAGGATCGGCAACCCCTTCATCTGTTCCTTCACGAACTCTTCCAGGAAGTGGTGTTCCTCGTTGGGCAGCGCGTGCGCCAGAGACTCGGTCCAGATCCATTTCACCTCGTCTTTTGGGTTATCGAACTTGGGCACGTTGTGAATCGTATGGCACGCGTCCACGCAAGCTTGGAGCGCATCGGGGCCCGATTCTTTGAATTTCTTAAGGTTCACCACCATCGCCCATCTCTTGGCCTTAAGCGCTTCGGGTATCGGCGCAATCTTGGGCCCTTGCGCCGATTGCGCAAACGCATCCGCGGCCGGCTTGGCTCCCAGACCCAGCGCGGAGAGACCGGCGATCTTCAAGAAATCTCTTCTGGTCTTGTCCATCACTTACTCCTCCACGCGACAGCCTGCTGTTGCTTGTATTCCGGCTCTATGTGGCATTCCCAGCACCTGGGTGAGACGTTGACATAGTTGTGGCATCGATCGCAGAACTTCTCCCTACTCTTATGGCAGTCCAAGCAGGTGTTCTGCAGGCTCATGTTGTACTTCTTGCCTTCCAGGCCGGTGTAAATCCGGTTGCCGTCCCGCACGACCCAGTCTCTCCAATTGTTCAAGAGCGACATGTGAGTGGATCTCATGTAATCCGTCGCCTCCACGCAGACCTTACCCTTGGCCGGATCGGGCTTCTCCAGTTGCGGCGGAGGTCCGGCCTTGCCCAGGACTATGGGAGACCATATCGGATAGGTGAACAACCCCAGGAATATGAGTATCCCGATTATAACTTTACCTGCGTTATACATCCTCTTCTTCCTCCATGTCTTCCATGCCTGGCAGTGGCTCGCCGCGCAGGTCGGTCTTTCGTTCATCTTCGCCCTTCATGATGAGGGCGTTTGCCACCAGCTCGTGGATACCGCCCACTTCCACGTCCGGCGCCCAATAGTGCATCAGGGCTGTGAGCGTGGCCCGGTCGATTGCGCACATACACAGGAGGCGATTCACACCGTGCTCGTCTCGCACGTAATTGACCGCATTGGCTCTCGGAAAGCCGCCGCGCATCCTCATTTCGATGTTTTCGTCGTTGCCGAGCCCGGCGCCGCCCCCGCAACAGAAGGTCTCTTCTCGGATCGTGTTCTCCGGCATTTCATAGAAGTTGTTGCAGACGGCTTTGATCACGTACCGGGGCTCATCGAGAAGGCCCGCGGCGCGCGCCGTATTGCACGAATCATGGTACGTGGCGATCACCTTGTCGTTCCTGCTCGGATCCAGGTTGAGCTTTCCGTGCTTGATGAGGTCTGACGTGAACTCAGTGATATGCACCATCTTGCTGGATCTTGCGTTCTCAAACACCGTCCCTGTGAAAGGCGATTTCGGGACTTCAAGGAAATCCGCGGGACCGTTCATGGTGTCCATGTACTGGTGGATAACCCGCCACATGTGGCCGCACTCTCCGCCCAGGATCCACTTGACGCCCAGACGCTTGGCTTCGGCATAGATCTTGGCGTTGAGCCTCTTGATAGTCTCGTGGGAAGTAAACAGACCGAAGTTCCCGCCTTCGGAGGCGTACGTGCTCCACGTATAATCCAGGCCAAGCTCATGAAAGAGCATGAGATAGCCCATGAAGGTGTACGTCCCCGGGTCTGCGAAGTAATCACCCGAAGGGGTCACCATCAGGATCTCTGCGCCCTTGCGGTTGACCGGCAAGTCCACCCTGATCCCGGTGACGTTCTCGATGTCGTCCACGCAGAACTCCCACATGTCGATCAAACCGTGGGGAGGAATACCCAGGTGGTTGCCCGTCCTGAAACAGTTGGCGACCGGCTCTTGAACCCAGTTGATATTCAGCCCGACCAGGTTGAGCAGCTCGCGGCCGATCATGGTGATTTCCGCGGTATCGATCCCGTACGGGCAGTACAGCGAGCATCGCCGACATTCCGTGCACTGGTAGAAATAGTAGAACCACTCCTTGAGCACCTTGAGGTCAAGGTCACGCGCTCCAACCATGCGTCCCAGGATCTTTCCCGCGAGGGTGTAATCCTTTCGGTAAACCGATCTGAGGAGCTCGGCCCGGAGCACCGGCATGTTCTTCGGATCGCCTCCTCCCAGGAAGAAGTGGCACTTGTCCGCGCAAGCTCCGCACCTCACACAGATATCCATGAAGAGCCTGAAGGATCGAAACTTTTCCAGACGTTCCTTTAACCCATCGAGGATGATCTGGCGCCAGTTATCGGGGAGTTTCCAATCCTCCTCCGTCGGTGACCATTCCCGAGGGTTAGCCATCCCCATGTATTTGATGTTCTTGGGGGCCGCAGGGAAACTGAACGTGCCCGACCTGAAAGTCGTGGGGGTCTCCATCCAGTCTGTTTGGGGCGCCTCAAAATCAATATGCAGGTTTTCCGGTTTCGGCAGGCCTTCCAGTGACATCGCTTACTCCTTATCCACAGGCAGTCCGACTTCTTTCATCTTTGCCCGGAAATCATCCTCGTATTCCTCGTATGTGTGCACCTTCACCGGGTAATTCCAGGGATTGATGTGTCGGACCGCTCGGTTGTTGTTCGCCATATTCCGGGTGGGACTCATGAACACACCGGCCGCGTGCATGATTTTGCTCCAAGGTATATACGCGGCCAGCACACTCACCAGAAAGAGGTGGACATAGAAGACGGATCCCAGCTCCTTGGGAACCGTGGGGCTGAAAGCCGCCAGCCCGATGGCCAGTTCCTTGACCTTCTCCAGATCGACATGGAAGACCTGGCGCATCAAGATTCCGGAAATCCCGATGCCCAGAATCAGCAACAGCGGAAAGTAATCATTGGGAAGGGATATGTAGCGGACTTGAGGAATCACTACTCGCCTGAGAAAGAGTAACGTTGCGGCAAGCAGGAATGCTGCGTCCGTCAGAAAGAAAGTAGGGACCAGGATCTCAAAAAAACCGTCCAGTGACGAAATGAGCTGCACCCACTGCGGCACAGGCTCGGTGAAGAACCGCAAATGCCTGAGCACGATGGTGAGGAAAGAATAGTGAAACAGAATGCCAAACAACCACAGCCACTTGGACGACGCGAAAGTCAGCCGCGGACCGCCCCGGAGCTCTCCTTTGACGTTCCGGAACAACGACCGGAAAAGGAACACCTCCAGGAGCATCCGGACAATCACCTGACCCGTAGTGAACGGGCTGTCCAGTTTCTCGTGCTTCATCCACGGCAGGGACTTGCCCTGCCCGCCCGTTGTGGGAATCTTGAACGGGACAGGCGCCCTCGCCCACTCCACCACCCGCCAGATGAAGCCGATGATGAACACGGCGAACGCTACGTACGGGATGTAAACCCCGAACAGACTGTTCAGGCCTATGCTCCCTACTCCAATCAGGGCTATCAACACCAGCCCTATGACGATGAAGAGGGAAATGAGCACCGAATACCATGGGTTCATCTGCCACCACCTCGTCTATTGTTAAGCTAATCGGGTTATCGCTCTTCAGGCGCACGCTCCTGCGCGTCCCAGATCCTACAGGCCCTCTCGAGAATGCGGGAGGTCCTGTTTCTCAGCTCAGTAGCTTTCAGGTCGTAGATCTTTTCTCGACACTGCATGAACATGTTGAAGGCGAGAAGGGCAACATTATCGATTTTTGACTCGAATGTCAATAATTCTTCCAGCATACCCTCACGCCGAATCTCCCCAGCCAGCGCGGCGCGCGCCGCATCCTTCAGGAAGAATATGAACCCTATTGCTTGAGCCGCGGTGAGATCTTGAACCGCTCGCACTCGAATCACCGTGTCCAGAAACTCGCACGAGTCCTGTGTTTCAAAGGTTTCTCCCGCAACGAGACGGTCGTACAGCCCATTCATCCCATCGAGCAGCGACGCTCTGATCGGATTTGCAAAGCGGTTCTCCTCGGTCGCCAGAAACTTCCGCGCGTCAGTGGGATATTGATGCGCCGCCCGCTCGAACCAGTCCTGGATGATCGCTCTCCTCTTTGTTATGAGAATATCTTGCAATTTCACCACATTGTCTGCCTTTTCGGTTGCTGCGCCAAATCCCTCGCCATCAAACCACCCTCACGAAAGAAGCCACTCGGCCTGGAGTGTAGGGGTACATGCCACCAGTTCGGCGAGAGCGATCGCGCGACCGGATTTGTCCACAGAGTCCGATGTTAAACGAAAAAGGGCTGCTTCCCCGGGAGTTCGGAGATCTTGACCGCAGAATTAAAGATTATCCCTTACACTAACCGGGCCCGGTTGTCAAGTCCGATCATTCGATTATTCTTAGGTTTTTGGTCACGATTCGCTTGGCGCCGAGAGCCCCCTGTTACGCTGTTTCTCTTAACGCCTCTCGGTTCGAGGAATTGGCGGGTCGTAAAATTGTTCTCGAATTCTTCGTATGCTGTCTGAATAGCGAGAGAGGCAGCCCTTTCGGCAGTCAACGAGCATGGCGTGGTCAGGATCTTGGCCCCGGTCGAATTCGTCCTGGCAGCTCTTCATGCACCTGCGATAATCCGACGGATCGGGAACCGCGGATCTGAGCGGTCCTCCAACGGCTTCCGCTCGGATAGCTTCAAGGATAACAATCAAGTCGTCCACTCTTACAGCGCCTATGTCAGACTGGCGCTGGGCTGCCGTAGAAACCCGATGAGCCCTTCGCTGCTTCGAGAAGATAAGGTCGTCTGCAAGAAACGCGACTGCGATAACCGCCGAAGCTCCAACCACTGCGCCCGCCGCAGCGGCAAGAGGAGTCTTATATCCGGCGGCAAGGGTCCCGAGCCAGCCCTTTTTCGGCGGCAACGCTTCGTCGTCTGATTCAAAGTCTTTATCCAGCCCTGTCCGATCGGCGCCGAAGGTAAGCTCCGCCCATCTCAACGAGCGCTTCCGCGCGGCAAGTTCGGCTTCACTGATGCGCCCGGCGTACACGAGCTTTCTGAACAGGCTGTCCAACCCCCTCGCGGACAGGTTATACTTCTCCATGAGGACCAGGTCCGTCAGCCCCTCCCTGATGGCCTTGACAGCGTCGTCGGGATCGATCAAGGCCGGGACTCCGCTGGGGGCGCGCGGAATGAGCTCAACAATGTGGGAGCGTTGCGACGCCAGGAGTCGAGCCTCCAACTCGGCCTGCCCTATTTTGCCGGCCTGCACCAGCTTGTGGAGCAGCCTCTCCAGCCGCCCCGCGGAGATGCCGTAATATGCCATGAGGGTTTCGTCACTAGCGCCGGACCTGATCCGCTCGACCAACTCGGTTGCGCTGATCATGACCCTCTGTCTCGTCACGGATACTCCTTCCGAGAATGCTATGGCCCCGGAGCGCGGCCGGAGGGATTCAAATTACCACGGAAACGATCTCCTGAACCATCGAATTTCGGTCTTTTTCAGTGACGAGGGTTTAGGTTCGCCGTGGTACGAGATCAGAATCAAGAAAGGACCAGTCTCATGTGGAAACTCTTGAGGCACGCTTCGCTCACGTATGCGGCCGGGAATGTGGGGGCGGTGGTCAATAGCCTGGCAGCCTGGCTCTTTGGGATGCTCGGCGTTTCCGCGGCCTTGGGCGTCAAGATGGCCCCTGCCCTCACCGCGGGATGGCTCTATCCCCGGCTCGTGTGGGGAGGGCTGTGGGGCTTGCTCTTCTCGCTCCCCTTCCTGCCGGGGTCACCCTTGCTGAGGGGATTCCTGTTCAGTATCGGCCCGACGTTCGGCCAGCTTTTCATAGTTTTTCCATTCAGTCTGGGCAAGGGAATGCTCGGACTGGACCTGGGGACCCTGACCCCCGTCCTCGTCATACTCTTCAATGCAATTTGGGGAATCGTGACGTCGTACTGGCTGGAGCTGACTCAGGACAAATGATGACCTGAGCGCCCCGCGAGCGGGAGGACCATCGAGGCGTTTCAAACGCGGCCTACGACTTGCCGCGCTTCTGGTTCAGCGCCTTTTTTCGCTGGAGTTCTTGGAGCGTATCCCACGAAGTGACCGAGGTCTCGTCCAGTTCGCTCTGCAGCGTGGAGACGTACTTATCAAGCCATTCTCGCTCGCGTCTGGATTTGATAACGATCGACGCCACACACCAGACGAGAACCGCACCCCAAATTACGGCCGAAATCCAGCTCGACCACAGAAGAATGTCTTCGCCTTCCATGGGTTCTCTTCCGTCTCCCGGCCGAATGGAACCCGAAGCGGCTCAAAGCCACCAGATCCGCACTCTTCCTCCGCAGTGCCGACCGATAGCGTTTTCCCGCCCTATTCACCACCAAACAGCCGCTAGTAAGCCCCGCCGTACATATGCCGGGAGTGAGACACCGCTGCCCGCTCTTCGACCTTCAGGCCGCGGATCAGGATCAGCTCAGCCCCTGTGAAATCCGCGCCGGCAAGATCCGCGCCGGTCAGATCGGTCCTGGTCAGGTAAGCACGCGAAAGGTTTGCATCCCTGAGGCGCGCGCCGGACAGGTTCGCCGCGATCAGATCCGCGCGTTCCAAATCCGCGCCGGTCAGGTCCGCAGAACTGAGATCGGCTCGGTAAAGATTCGCGTCACTGAGACAAGCGGCGCGCAGCTTCGCCTTCGTGAGGACTGCCTTCGTGATCTTCGCGTCGAATAGATCCGCGTTATCGAGCACTGCGCCGGTCAGGTCCGCGCCGTACAAGTATGCCTTGCTCAGGCGCGCTGAAGCCAGCCGGGCCCCGCGAAGGTCCGCGCCCATCAGGTTAGCCTCGCAGAGATCGATGCCGAGTTCCACGGCCCTCTCGACGAGCTCGCGGAGAGTGTCGGCCTCGCCGGAAAAAATGACCTGATGCGTGAAGCGATTCGTGATCTCAAGAGTCATGATGTCCCTCGCACATATCGTTCGTTCTTCAATGGGAATCCGCGAGGCTCGTTGCGCCGGACGCGGAGCGTGTGACAGCGTCGATGGTCTCTTTCGTGTTTGAACTTCCGGTAATTATCAATATTATGGATAAGTGATCTGATTTTTTTGTCTTATAATATTATTATATCAGACTAATAATGATATTTCAATGAATAATGCCTGAATATCAGCGTGATACCTAATAATGCGAACTTCAGGGCCCGGCGAGAAGCTTTTCTCCAGCCGACAGCCCTCCCTGACCCCGCACCGCTCTGAGGTTCCTCGCATCAAACCGCACACACTCTCAGGGCGCTTTCGACCAAATCACGAGCGCATGGTTTACAGAAAAGGCCCCTGTGGAATAGGATCGGCATGAGAGCTGCCTGTTGAGCCGCTGGCCCGCGCGGTTCCCAGGCCCCTCCAGACCTACGCAGATCAAAGGATTGACCAATGACCCTTCAAGAGGCGTATGACGAACTTGCCCAGCGTGCAAAGGAGACCGCATACCTGTCCTCCACCATGAGCCTGCTCCACTGGGATCAGCGAACTCAGATCCCATCCAGGGGCCATGCTCACCGGATCAATCAGCTAACGTTCCTGGCGAGGCTCATCCATAATCGACGGACAGACCCGCGCATCGGCGAACTGCTCGCGTTGCTGGAGACCTCCGCGTATACGACCGATCCCCTCACCATCGAAGCGGTCAATATCCGTGAATGGAAGAGGCTCTATGAGCGGACGACCAAGATCCCGGAGAAACTGGCGGTGGAACTGGCAAGGGCCGCGGCCGAGGGTGAGGCCGCGTGGGAGCGTGCCCGTCCGGCCAACGATTGGGCGGCCTTCAAGCCTTATCTGGAACGACTCGTAGAGCTAAAGAAGCAGCAAGCCGACGCATACGGTTATGACGAAGAGCGGTACGATGCGCTCCTGGACGACTACGAACAGGGCGCCACAACCAGCGCTCTGCAACCTGTGCTGAAAAGCCTCCAGCAGCCCCTGGTTAACTTGCTCAATCGCATTAAAGGTTCGACGAAGAAACCGGATCCCGCGCTGAAGAGCCGGCCCTTTCCTGTTGCGGAACAGGAGCGCTTCGCCCGCGCGGTCGCGGAACAGCTTGGATTCGACTTCTCGGCAGGGCGCCTCGATGTGTCGGCCCACCCCTTTACCACGGGAATCGGTCCCGGGGATGTGCGTATCACCACACGGTATCAGGACCATTACTTCAACGCGGCGTTTTTCGGTGTGATCCACGAGGCGGGCCATGCAATGTATCATCAAGGCTTGCCCGTGGATTACTGGGGCCAGCCCTTGTGTCGGCCGATCTCCCTGGGCATCAATGAGTCACAATCGCGGCTCTGGGAGAATATGGTCGCCCGTTCACGGGCGTTCTGGCGCCACTTCTATCCCCAGGCGCAGGAGCGGTTTGCGTCGTTGCGGGGGGTAGCTTTGGATGACTTCCTGCTCTCGGTGAATGAGGTGGCTCCCAATCTCATTCGTGTGGAAGCGGACGAGGTCACGTACAATTTACACATTCTGCTGCGGTTCGAGCTTGAAGTCGCTCTGATGCGAGACGACCTGCGCGTGGAGGACTTGCCTCACGCGTGGAATGAGAAAATGGCCGCTTACTTGGGTCTGACCCCGCCTGACTATGCGCAAGGCGTGATGCAGGACGTGCACTGGTCGGGCGGTTCTATCGGATACTTCCCTACGTATACCCTGGGCAATCTGTACGGAGCCCAGTTCTTTGCCAAGGCACGTATCGATCTCGGAGACCTGGAAATTCAGTTTGAGCGCGGTGAATTCAGCCCACTCTTGGGATGGCTCAGGGAAAAGATCCACTCGCAAGGAACTCGGTACCTGCCCCGGGACTTGCTGCGGGTTGTCACAGGTGAAGATCTGGAGCCGGAATACTTGATCCAATACCTGGGAGAGAAATACGGAAGGCTCTATCACATCTGATCTGGGCTTGACGGCGCTCAGGAAGCGGCTCCGAGGTTGGGACGCTGCTATCAAGCCCCGAAGGCGTTGACTCCTAAGACATGACTTCTTATAGTTCTGTCACCTGGCTTCAAAGCCGGGCGAAGACGTGGTAGGGACCTAGGACGACTGAGAGGAACAGAGATGATCGATGGCATGCAAGCTGCGCGCAAGGCAGTGGAATATCTGCAACGGTTTAGCACGGACATGCGCATGTCCGGCCCTATCGCGCGAACACGACTTGAAGAAGTGGACTTGTCGGAAGACGAGAAATATTGGCTTATCACCCTTGGCTGGGACGAGGATGACCTAGGCATCCGGAGAGTCTACAAGGTATTTAAGGTCGACTCCGAAACCGGCAAGGTGGTCTCGATGAGAATGCGAGAGCCTGCATGAAACTCTTCGAGATAGGTGACTTACTCGTTCAGTGCAGGAAAAGAACAGCCCTCGTCGACAGTAACTTATTGCTGCTTTACTTCATAGGAAAATATGATCTCAATTACGTTGGCAAATTCAAGCGAACTAAGAGCTTCTCCCTCAAGGATTTTGCAGTACTACAGCAACTGATTAGATCCTTCAAGCATACCGTAACGACCCTGAACATCCTTACGGAGGTGATCAACTTCGCCGGTCAGCTGGGTGAGCCGGCTCGTGAGCAGTGTCTTGCAAAGATTGCCGAAGAAATCAAGCTCGTTCCCGAGGAATACGTCCCAAGCACGCTGGCCTCCCAACACCCTTATTTTGCGAAGTGCGGTCTCACTGACGCTGTTATCATGCACGCGGCTTCCAACAAGCACATGGTCGTCACCACTGATTTCACTCTCGCCTCCCTGCTCGAAGCCCAAACCATCGATGTAATCAACTTCAATCATATCAGGACGCTATACTACGTCTCGTAAAGGGGCCCCAAATGTAGTTCTATGGCTTCCCGGATGTTTTGCTTTGTTTCTTCGATGGTTCTCCCGTTGCTGAAGCATCCAGGAAGAGTGGGGCTATACGCGAAATACCCTTCGTCTTCCGATTCCTTCTCGATTACAATCTGAAACGAATAGAATTTCATGCCTTCGTCTCCAAATAAGCCGTGTTCTAGTTAGAATATGCCCGTGAAGCGCTGACTTCGCAAGCCTTTCCAGGGGTAACGATTCTTTCGGCTGTCCATCCGACTCGACACTTCCATCGCCGAAACAGGCGTATTGCCCCACTAATGCGCCTGCCCCAGGAAATCGATCTGGTGAGCGATATACACCAGCTCCCCTGCTTCTATTTGCGCGTGTCTCCGGTCTATCCAGTCTGCGAAGCGCTCACCCGCAAGGGCTGGATGCCCTTCAAGCGCTTGGCCGATGGTGTGCACGATGAAGTGGAGGAAATAGGCCTCGTCAGCGGGGTAAGCCCCATCCCGAGGATGCACGACCCAGTCGGAAGCCCCTGCGGCAAGAATCTCGCCGACTGCTTCCGGAATTTGTCTGAAGAGCCTTCGACCGGTCCGGCTATGCCCTGATTGTTTCCCGTTGATTATCCGTCGATCCATAGTCTCGTGATAGAGCTGCTCGATCTTGTCGTCCAGCCGAGGGTCGATCTCCGGCAACAGGATCGTAGCGCCATCGAAATTGATGGTGAAATAAAAGAGCCCTCCGGGTCGCAAGAGCGCGAACAGGGCCGGGAGCGCTGACGGGATATCCATCAGATCGAGAAATGCATTGGCAATGAGCAGGTCCCAGCGGCCTCTCTGTTCTTTCCTCTTAATGAAATGGAGCACATCCGCAATTTCGAATTGCGCCAGAACATCCTGTTTGCCGCGGCGCAGTCGAATTTGAGACCGTCCTTCCCTGACCGCCTGGAATCCGGAAGCCGGCGCCCATTCGGGCAGCCGACGCTCGGCCTCCGCGATGAGGCCGGCGTCATAGTCCAGCGCAGTGTATATCGCGTTATCTAAGATCTCCCATTCCAGGAGGCGTTCCACCATGGCGCCGATGCCCGCGCCCACTTCCAGAACCCGGATCGGCTCGGGAGGAGGTATGGCTGCAAGGCGCTCGGCAAGCTCACCCATGACCGTTTGATTCAATGCGCGGTCGTCCACGGTCTTCTTGGAGGCCAGATATCTTGTCAATTCATATTGTGATGGAATGGGCATCTCAGCGCGCCAGGCCCAGCAGGAATTGTCTGATAGCCGCCCCGGTCTGCTCCCATGTCGGGGCCAGGCCGTGCCGCTCAAGCGCTGCAAGGCTCATTTGAGCGAGTCGTTCTCGGTCTTTGCTCAGATCACGTATGCGCATTGCCACTTCATCGGGCCGGCCCGGCGCGACCAGAAAGCCATCTCGACCGTGGGTGATGGTTTCGTGGGCCGCGCCGTCGGTGGAGCCGATTGCGGGCAGACCGAATCCCATGCCTTCAAGGTACACGAAGCCGAACCCCTCGTATGAAGAGGGCACGGCCAAGACATGGCTTTGGAGCAGGAGCTGGGCCAACTCCTCGGCGTCGAGCCGCCCGCGCATGGTCACGTTATGGGCTACCTGCCGCTCATCAATAAGGCGCTGGACACGTTTCGCGTACGACCCATCGTAGTCCGGGCTTCCCACCACCTCAAGACGCCAAAGATCGTGCGGAACGGAGACCAGCCCTCGGATAAGGGTATGGAGCTCCTTGCGGGGAATCAGGTTGCCGACAAAAATGATTCTGAGCGGTCCCGGTGAATGCGACCGCCTAACGATCTCATCCTGGGAAGGCCGAGGTCCGGTGACGTTCGGAGCGGGAGACGCCACCACAAAGGATCTGCTCGGGCCTATGAGCTCTTCCACTGTGGCGCGGGTGGTCTCACCATTGAAGACGAAGCCGTCGCAGGTTCGGAGATAATTCCCCTCTATCCAGCGGTAATACCGATTTTGCCACTCCGGCCTCATTTCTTTGGATCGCAGGTGGTGGACCACTGAAATGATCGGATATCGCGTCCGGTCCCGGAGCTTCCGGTTGAGCCAAACCAGGGAGGGATGGTTCAATTCGTCCTGGAGGAGCGCATCCAGAGGAGCCGCGATCAGATCTCGCAAGAAATCGCGCGAGAAATTGTGGATTAGGCAACGGCCATAGCTCCGCCACGGCAGCGAGAAAAGCTCAACCGTATCGCCCTGAGCCCTCAAGTATTCAACGACGCGGCGGTCGTAGATGAATCCGCCTGTCACCGTGTTCAGGCTCCCATAGATGACCAGGCCGATCCTCAAAGAACCTCCTGGCGGAACGAAGCCCAGGCTATGGCGCTTTCCCAGATTTTCACCGTGAGGGCGGAGAGATTCTCGCCGTGGAGCCGTTCCCGCAGACTGTGGCATATGATCCGGCAGAAATGCTCGATGCTGGGATTAAGACCCTGGAACTCGGGCAGCTCGTTGAGGGCGCTGTTACGGAATCGGGCTACAAGATCGTCCAGGGCAGCCTCCAGCTCCACTATGTCAACAAGGTAACCGTGCCGGTCCAGACGGCGCCCTTCCACCTGCGCTTCGACCTTGTAGTAGTGCTGGTGTGGATCGTTCTCCGGACCCCAGTCTCCACCTACCAGGAAATGCGTGGCGGTGAAGTCACGCTCAACCGCTACGGCGTACACTCCATTCGTCGGGTCTGAATTCATAATATCCCCTCGTACGTAAAAACAACCTGAAGGGCGTCTCCGGGATTCCGAGCCAGCAGCGCATAAGCTTCATGCGCGCGATCGACCGGAAAACGGTGCGAGACCAGCTCCACCGTGTTCAACTCGCGGAGCATCCCTATGGCCACGTTCAGACGTCGCTTCTTTGTCCATCTGCCGGTCAACTCCGGTTCAATGGCGCTCACCTGACTGCCGATGAGCTTGATACGGCTACGATGGAATTTGCCGCCCAAATCAATGTCCGCTCTCTTCGCCCCGTACCAGGAGCCAACCACGACGCGACCTCCGAAACCCGTGACTGAAATGGCCTGGTCCAGAGCCGCGGTGTTACCGGACAACTCGTAGGCGAGGTCCGCGCCTCCTCCGCGTTCCATTTCCAGGAAGGTCATGAGCGAATCCATGGCAAGGGGATTCCCCGGATCGAATACGGAATCCGCGCCCAGGGCAAGCGAGCGATCGCGGCGCAGGGCGAAGCGGTCCAACGCATACAAACCTCCGAGAGAGAACTTCGCTAGGAGCGCAGTGGTCAGCAGACCCACGACTCCCTGCCCGAATACGACCACACGCTCGCCAATAAGCGGTCTGCCGTCCATCACGAGCGCTACCGCCGTCTCCATGTTGGGCAAGAGGCCGGCTCGTTCCGGCGGGAGATCTAAAGGCAAAGGCGCCAGATTGTCCGGGTAGCTCAGGAAATGGCTCTCGTGAGGATTGAATGCGAAAACAAGCTGCCCTTTCCACGAAGGATCCACCTTCGAACCGACGCTGATCACCCGGCCCACGCACGCGTAGCCGTATTTCAGAGGGTACCGGAAAGTTCCCTGGAGCGCGGGAATGTTTTCGTCCACGGGGAGACCTGGGGGCCATTCACCCCGATAGATGAGGAGTTCGGTGCCCGCGCTGATAGCGGAGATGAGCGTCTGCACGAGGACCTGGTCACGAGTGGGGGATTTCAGGGCTTCATCGACCACTGTGACTTTACCCGGGGCAACGAATTGGACGGCTCGTCTTCTCAAAAACCCTCACCTTCAGCGGAAAAATTCACACTGGGGAACATGTCACATGAATTGCTTGCGGCAAAACCAAAAGGCGTTTATGGTAAAAAATTGCGCCGGGCATGGGCCGTTATTTCCCATGCGCTTCGAGCATAGCATGGATGAGGCCCTTGCGCAAAGACGGCCGGGGACCATGTGCGCGACTTTGGAAGTGGAAACCGCCTCGGAGCAAGAGACCATCGACCTCGGAGCCGCCATCGGCGGGGTCCTCAAGCCCGGAGATCTGGTTCTGCTCTTCGGTGACCTTGGCTCAGGTAAGACCAGGCTGGCCAAAGGAATTGTCTCGGCAGCCACCGGGGTCTCGCCCGACGACGTGGTGAGCCCTACTTTCACGCTGATCAACAGCTTTGAGGGTGAGTACCCGGTCCATCACGCGGACTTGTACCGCATAGAAGGCGATCAGGTGGAAGCGATCGGGCTCGAAGAAGCTCTCGAGGACGGCGCGGTGGTGGTGGAATGGGCGGAAAAGTTTCAGGACACGGGTTTTGAATCGCTCCGTATCGTAATCCGGGTTGGCGGCGGAGAAAACATACGACGTATCAATCTGGACTGGAATGAAAGCGGCTCCTGGGACCCAAGAGTGCGCGAGGCGGCCATCGAGGCGAATTCTGCCACGCGTACGCAAGGGCCCTGACAAACCTTTATGAAGTCTCGTCCGTCGCTATGGAGGCCCGTTTATTCGGAGAGGCGCGAATGGCCCTAATTGTTCAGAAGTATGGCGGCACGTCCGTTGGAGACCTGGAACGTATCGCAAACGTGGCCCGGCGGGTTGCTGAGCGATACGATCAGGGTGACAAGATTGTGGTAGTGGTTTCCGCCATGGCGGGAGAGACGGATCGGCTCCTCGGTTTGGCCCGGAAGATTGCTCGCATTCCGAACGAGCGCGAGGTCGATGTGCTCCTGGCCACAGGGGAACAGGTCAGCGTGGCTCTACTGGCGATCACTTTGGAATCGATGGGGTACAAGGCGCGATCGTACCTGGGGTGGCAGATACCTCTGCGAACCAACAGCGCGTTCGGCGCTGCTCGAATAGAAGACATGGCCAAGACCGCCCTCATGGATGACTTGGACGCGGGCAACATCGTAATCGTGGCGGGCTTTCAGGGGGTTGACCCATCGGGAAGGGTCACCACTTTGGGGCGGGGAGGCTCCGACACATCTGCCGTGGCTGTGGCGGCCGCGCTCAAGGCGGATGCCTGCGAGATCTTCACGGACGTGGACGGGGTGTACACCACCGACCCGAACATAACTTCCAAGGCGCGTAAGCTCCACCGGATCGGCTATGAAGAAATGCTGGAAATGGCCTCTCTCGGCGCCAAAGTGCTCCATATAAGGGCTGTGGAGCTTGGAATGATCCACCAAGTGCCTATTGTTGTGCGTTCCAGTTTCGATAACGAGGAAGGCACGCTCGTCTGTGCGGAGGATTCTGATATGGAAAGGACCGTGGTCAGCGCGGTTACGTGCAGCGCGAAGGATGCGAAAGTCACTATAGCGGGACTACAGGACAAACCCGGAGTCGCGGCTCGGCTCTTCACAACGCTGGCCGAAGCCAAGGTCGTCGTGGACACCATTGTGCAGAATGTGAGCGAAAAGGGCATAACGGATATCACCTTCACCGTTTCCGAAGCCGACCTGGCCAAGACGCTGGACATCTGCGATAAGATACGGGACGCGATAGGCGCGACCGGCGTGTTCGGATCCGATGATATTGCGAAGGTATCCATAGTCGGCGCGGGGATGCGTTCTCATTCGGGTGTGGCGGGCCGGATGTTTACGGCTCTGGCCAAGGAGGGCATCAACATCGAGATGATATCCACCTCGGAGATAAAGATCTCCTGCGTTATTCAGAGAAAATACGCGGAGCTTGCCGTGCGGGCCCTGCATGATGCGTTTGAACTGCACAAGTCCCCTTGATCGTGACCCGACTTTCGCATCGGCCCTTCCGGCCACGGAGTTCCGGCTTTTCGCGCCGCGGGCCGTCTTCCGCCTTAGCCTACGGTAGGCGCGACGCTCCCGGTTTTCGGAGATACCTGTGGAAAGCATTGAGCTGTATGACACCACCCTCAGGGACGGCGCCCAAACGTGGGGCATTACCTTTTCTCTCGAAGATAAGATCAGAATTGCACGCAAGCTGGACGAACTCGGAATTCACTTCATAGAAGGGGGTTATCCGGGATCTAACCCCAAAGATCGGAAGTTCTTCCAGACCATGCGCGACATTCCGTTGAAACACGCGCGAATGGTGGCTTTCGGGAGCACTTGTCGGCCGGAGCTTTCCCCGGAGAAAGACCCCCAAATCAAGACACTCCTGGAAGCGGCAACAGACTCGGTAACCGTTGTCGCCAAAAGCTCGCAGCTCCACGTCAAGGAAGTCCTCGGCGCGACGCTGAAGAGGAATCTTGAAATCATCAAGGATTCCTTAACCTATCTTCGGCCTCACTTCTCGCGGGCGCACCTGGCGGCGGAGCATTTCTTCGACGGATTCAAAGAAGACGCCGAGTACGCCATTGAGACGCTTCGAGCTGCGTCCGCGGCAGGCGTTGACGTTCTCGTGCTCTGTGACACGAATGGCGGCACGCTCCCTTCCGAGCTGGTCGGCATCATTCGACGAGTCCAGGAAATCATGCCTGCGCGGCTCGGTGTTCATTGCCACAATGACGCCGAAACTGCGGTGGCAAACACGCTGGCCGCGGTCGAAGCGGGCGTGACGCATGTGCAGGGAACGATCAACGGAATTGGGGAACGGTGCGGAAACGCCAATCTGATCTCCGTGATCGCCAATCTCGTGCTCAAGATGGGGAAGCCCTGCCTCAACATGGAGCGTGTGGGAATGCTCAAGCATGTCTCGGAGTTTGTCGATCAGATGGCAAACCGGGCGCCGAACAAATCCCAGCCGTACGTGGGGGCCTCAGCGTTTGCGCACAAAGGCGGGCTGCACGCCAGCGCGGTGCTCAAGGAACGCGCCGCGTACGAGCACATCGATCCAGAATTGGTCGGCAACATCCGTGTATTCCCCATATCGGAGCAAGCCGGACGAGCATCCGTGATTCGGAAGGCCGCGGAGTACGGCATTGCCTTGGACCCGGACGACCCTCGGGTGACTGAGGTCCTCAAAACCATAAAGGATTTCGAGGCTCGCGGCGCTCATTACGACAACGCGGACGGGTCCTTTGAGCTCCTACTTAAGAGAATGCTGGGATTACATAAGCGCTTCTTTACTCTCCACGGTTTCCAGGTGCATAACGCCAAGAGAGCCGGTGATACAAAGACGTATTCGGACGCAATCGTCCGTATCGTTGTTGGAGACAAAATGGAATTCTCCGCGGCCGAAGGCAACGGGCCGGTCAACGCGCTGGACCTGGCCCTACGCAACGCGCTGGAAACCTTTTATCCGGTGGTGAACGAGGTCAGGCTCACCGATTTCAAGGTGAGGGTCTTGGAGGGGAGTTCAGGCACAGGCGCCGTCGTGAGGGTGCTCATTGAATCGACCGACGGAGAGGAGACCTGGTGGACTGTCGGCTTCAGTGAGAACATTATCCAGGCGTCATGGAATGCGCTCATCGATAGTATCGACTACAAGCTTCAAAAATCACTGGCATGACACTTCGGGCGAACATCTCGCATATTCCGTCTCGACTATCAGCTCTGCAAGCGCTGGTAGCCCTGTCCTTGATCGCTCTGGCGTTGCGTCTCTTCGGCGCGGGCGGCCCGATGGAATTGGACCTGACCTCGTCGCCTGATCATGCCGGAGACTGCGTCTACGTTGTCTCGTTGGAGGACACGTGGATCGGAGCTGCATTTTTCAGCGAGCCACAGCCCGCGGCCGGCGTCGTAAGTCGTTTGCTCGGAAAGACCGAGGGCGGTCCGGAGAACGAGACCTCCGTCGCGCCGTGCGGATGCAAGATCATTGCGAGCGCCGGAGGATCGCACATTCGGATTGAGCCTTTGAAGGGAAACCTTCTTATTGCCGCAGGCAGGCCCGTCGATTTGAACAGGGCGGAAGAAACAGACTTGGTCGCGGCGCCGGGAATCGGACCCGTCCTCGCCTCGCGGATCATTGCGTTCAGGGAGGCCCACGGGCCTTTCAACCGGATTGAGGACCTGATGTCGGTTCCGGGAATCGGTAAGAAGAAGCTGGCTCAGTTTCAACCGTTCATCACGACGGGCGTCTTGACCCGGTCTCCACGGGACGAAGTATATCCAAAGACGATCCGGTCTCCTTCACCCAGCAATACGGCGCTACGAACATCACGTGCCATGCGGCCGTAAGATCGCGAAGCGCTATCCCGGCAATCACCGCCACGGCCAGCCAAACGGCCGGACCGGGATCGGCCACCCAGCGGCTCCCGACCACACACGCCACGACGAACGCTACGAGCGGCAGGATCGAAACGAGCAGGTACCCGTTCCGCGGTAACTCGCCTCGCGCCGCGGGATTCACTCCGACGATGCCCCGATGTTTCCTCACGGCTCTGAACCACACTGCCCAAAATAGCAACAACCGGACGCTGAGATAAAAAACGGCCGCGGCGCCCGACACAATTATCAGTCGGCTGAGCGAAGCGCCGGCCACGGAAGCATGAGTGCTGAGCGCAAGAAAGACAAGCAGGATTACGAGACCCACAGCGAGTCCCAAGACCCCACCACGCTGCACGCCGACGCGCACTTCACCTTCAAGGTAAAATGGGGGCGGATCCAGAGGGAGGCCATTCCCCTTCACCTCAAGGCGGACCCGTTGTGAAGCGTCGGCAAATCTTCTCATGAGAACGTCGAGATTCTTATCGTCACTGGGAGGGGGCAGGATATTTCATCCGGGAGGACTTGCGCAAGTCAAATCGTCGCGACGGGGCGAGGGCTCAGGTAAATAACCGCCGGTAAAGCCGGGGGTCATTTAAATGGGGCGCCACCTTTAGTTGAATCATGTCAAGATAAGAAAGCGCCACTTTTTCGGTCACACTTGCCGGTCACCGGATGTCACAAGAAGAAACCGGTTGACCGCGCGCCTCGACCCCCCCGTGGCCCGTTACGCGAACCGGCGCCCAGGAGGACTTCCGGTGATGGCAAAACAAAGGAAAGATTACTACATGGATGTAACTCTAGAAGAATTGGTTGAACTGGCGAAGGATGGCGATAACGAGGCCCTCGAGGAAATCGTGCGCAGGATTCAGGATCGCGTGTACGGCCTCGCGATCCGCATGTTGTCTCATCCCGCGGACGCTGAAGACGCGACTCAGGAGATCCTCGTCAAGGTGATTACTCATCTCGGAAGCTATCGCGGTGAGAGCGCGTTCAGCGCCTGGGTGTATCGCGTGGCCTCAAACCATCTGCTGACGACGCACAAACGAAGGGCCGAACGGCGGGAAATCACGTTCGAAGCTGCGGAGGGGCACGTGGGAGCAGCCTTATCAGGGTCGTGGGAATATTCCATGCCCGATGCGGAGCGAGGTCTTATTGCTCAGGAGATCATGCTCAGGTGCATTCAGGGCCTATTGCTTTGCTTGGATCGGGAGTCGCGGATCACGTACATCTTAGCCGCAATCTTTGATACGACCAGCAAGCAGGGCGCCTATATTCTTGGAATCACACCCGCGGCATTTCGTAAGCGACTGTCGAGAGCCAAGGGGCTTCTGCGGGGTTTTATGCAGAAGAATTGCGGTCTTGTCAATGCGAACAACCCTTGCCAATGCAACAAACTGGTAGGATTTGCGGTCCGGACGCGCTGGGTCAATCCGGAGAAACTGACGTTCCTGGAACACCCTCGGCGTAACTCCGAGTTCGGAGTCAGACCTGAGCTCCTTGCGGGCATGGACGAACTGGAGCGAGTCGCCGCGCTCTTCCGGAGCCACCCGGAATACGCCGCGCCCGACCGCCTGGTCGACATGTGCAAAAGCTGGCTTAGGCGGCAATGCGGTCAAAGCGCCGCCGGATGAAGTCGACCGGCCGAACCGGCATGCCGGTCGTGTGAAAGTGAAAGCTTATTAAGGGAGGAATGAGTGATGGCGTTGGATGAGAGCGTGTGGAAGTTGTTTCAGACTCATCTCGGCTACTCGGATGAGGAAATGGTCAAGTTCAGGTCTGACCCGAGAAACGAGGAGGTCCTGATAAAGTCGCCCGCGCTGATGAACAAGACCATCGTCGCGGAAGTCGTTGAATCCACCGGGTGCAACGGTCAGCACAAGGTGGGAGACAAGTTCTATATGGACGGCTCGGGCTGTCTCATATCAAAGCTTTGCCCCAAGAAAATGTGCATCTATGCGCTCCAATCCTTCGCGGCCGGGGTCTTCGCGATGAATGAGCTGTTCTACGCGGGGGTCGATCCCAATGAGATGCGCTTCAAGCGCGCGGGGTGCTGGGACGTGGGTGTTCATTGCGGTGGATGGGGCCACATCGTCGTGGAACTAAGAATAGAAGACAGGAAGAAACCCTAGATTGCGAAGCCTTCAATGAAGTATATTGACTCTGCTGAGATTCGCGGTCGCGCCGAAGCGTTCTGCTCCGGCCGGTGAATAAGAACGGGGGGCATCACAGTCGTAGAGCGGTGACGAGGAGGAGACAATGCCGACCCAAGTGTATCATGACCTGCGAGAGCAGATGGATCAGTATTCGATTGGATTTCCCTCAACCGAATCAGGGGTGGAGTTGAAGATCCTGGAGAGGCTCTTCACCGAAGAAGAAGCCGATATGTATCTGAACCTGAGCATGATGCTGGAAACGCCTGAAGCCGTGGCTCAGCGGATCGGCCGGGACCGGGGGAAGGTTACCGCTACCCTGGAGCGCATGGTGGACAAAGGTTTGATCTTTCGCCTGAAAAAAGGTGGTTCGGCAAAGTACGGCGCGGTGCCGTTTGTCGTGGGCTCCTTTGAGTTCCAGCTCAAGGACTTGGACAAAGAATTGGCCCAGTTATGCGACCAGTATTTTGCTGAGGCGTTAGGCAAAGACGGGATTGCCCAGATTCCGCCTCTGCGCACGGTGCCGGTCAACAAGTCCATTGATTATTCCTGGCCGGTCATGCCCTACGAGGATATCAAAGGCATGGTCAAGGGCAAAGAGAAGATTTCCGTCGCCAAGTGCATCTGCAGGGTTCAGCAAGGGCTCTTGGACAAGGGATGCGGCAAACCGTTGGAAGTCTGCTTCCAGTTCGGCAGCCACGCAGACTACTACGTAGATAAGGGCATGGCGAGATACATCACTCAGGAAGAAGCTCTGCAGATACTTGATAAGTGCGATGAAGCAGGGCTTGTTCCCCAGCCCATCACTTCTCAAGAATTGGGAGGCATGTGCAATTGCTGTGGGGATTGCTGCGGTATCCTGCGCGCCATAAAGTACCATCCCAAGCCGGCCGAAAGAGTGCTGGCCAATTACTACGCGGAAGTCAACCCCGACCTCTGCTCAGCCTGCGAGACGTGCGTGGATCGCTGCCAGATGGAGGCGATTCGAGTCGGGGAGAAGGACGTGGCGGAGGTCGACCGCGATCGGTGCATCGGCTGCGGTTTGTGCGTAACCACCTGTCCGAGCGAAGCATTAACGTTGAAACCCAAGCCTCAAGCGGAGCGTCGAGAACCACCAGCCACCGCGAAAGATTACATGATGCAGGTGACCGCGTCTCGCGGCAAATCCCTCATTCCTCTCGCCGTATTGAAGAAAGCCTAGGCTTGAGCCCAAACGTGAAGCGCCTCTCGGCGCCGCCGAAGGGGCGCTTCTCCAATGCTCCAAGCCAATCCCCTTGACAAGGCGAGCCCACGGTGAAATTCTTATAAAAGGGCGATTTTATTGTCGAGGCGTCATCGCTCTTGATTCTCATACGATTCCCGCCCTAACCGAAGAAACAGTGGGCAACATTTTAAATTGACAACACTATCGGCTCACGTCTGAGGCAATTCAGCGCAGAGCCGAGCAACCTGCGTCGAGGGGGGCATCAACATGAGAAAGCTAGCTCTTGTATTAGCCTTGATTTGCGTGGTCGCTCTCGTGGTGTCTCACACCGAGGCTTATTATGCCTGGGCGCCCTATGTTGAGTGGGGCGGCTACGGATATGGCTCGTCAAGCTCCTCGTATTGGCCGGGCTACTACGCCGGCGGCAGCGGCTATTACGGCTATCCCTTGTGGAGCGGCAAATGGGAGTACGGCCGCTGGGGGCGCTATTACGGCGGTTGGTGGCCTGCGGGATGTTCGTCCAGCGGCTACTGGCGCTGACAGAGAAACGTGCGGATCGACCCGCGGGCGCCTGACCGTGCGCTCAGGATGACGCCTCGGATCCCGTGTCGGGAGCTGCGGGTCGCAGTTACCAACGGTTTGAAAAAACAGCCGATTTTCGACCATTCGCTGAATGGCGCTGCAAGCTCATGATTTTGAGAAAGGCCCGAGGCCTCGATGCCTTGGGCCAAACCTTTTGTTGCAACATGGTCCTCGCTTTGGCAAGTTTGATGGCGTGCGTGGATGTAACCACCGTCATTCCGCCGGAAGCCGGAATCCAGTCCGCTCAAGATGCGCACAGAGACTATGACCGATAGAGCCCCCATGATCCAAAGGTACCCCGAGGACCGACCTCTGGAAGAGGACATCGGCCTGTGGTGGGTTCTTCATACCAAACCGAATTGCGAAAAGATGGTGGCCACTTACCTGCTCAACCGCAAGATCAGCTACTATCTGCCCACAGTGCAACGCAAAGAGCGGGTGGGAGGTCTGGGCCGAATCAGAACCTCGGAAATCCCTCTGTTCAGGGGCTACCTCTGCGTGGCGCTGGAAAAGAAAGAACACAACCGGCTGTACGACACTAAGAAATTCGTCCGTATTCTGGAGGTGGATGACCAGACCCGGTTTGTCCAAGAACTCAACGCAGTTGCAAGAGCTGTTGAGAGCTATGACGACTGGACCCTGCGCTATGGTCTGGCGCCTGGAAGGAAGGTTCTTATTCTTTCCGGCCCGCTTGCAGGATTTGAGGGAGTGCTGGTGCGGCGCAAGACAGACAAGCAACTCGCCCTGTCAGTGGAAATGTTCAACCAGAGCATCCTCGTCAAATTGGATCCTTACACCCGCCTCGAACCTCTCTGATACCGCTTCGCTTTCAGAGAGTTAAGAATCGGGGAGGACCTTCTTGTAAGAAGGTCCTCCCCGACCCCCTCCCCAAGAACTTCCACCAATTTTCGGAATGCTCATTTCCGCACAGGAGAAATGAGCATTCCGAAAACCGTGGCAATTTCTTGCCTGAGCCGTTGAGGCACCTTTCTCACAAAGAAGATTTCCCTGATCTTGCCTCTTTGAAGGCGCACCGGTATTAGTCTCCGCCAACTGCCAATCGTTCCGGCCAGATACAGAAGGCCTATGAACAGCGAAACCAGAGAAGATACCAGGCCGGTGGTCGGGATTGGTCTGGAAGATTGCAGATAGCCTGTTGAGATCAAAATTATGGGAATCAAGAAAAAGCCACGCAACACGTACAGACAACCAATTGCCAAGAGCGCGTCCCGCAACAACGGTAGACGGCGCACATAGCCCGCGCCGGACAAGGCATATAGGCCGAAAATGCCAAACAACACGGCTGCAACGAACCCAGTCACGTAAAGCAATGGTACGTTCGATACCAATCTCTCCGGCGCCCCAAAATACAGACTCCACGTGGGGGAGAAGGTGACTAGAGCTTGGAATAAAGCGACCAAAAAGCTGAGAATGCCTGCCAAAATAAGCAATCGCTTTGAGATTTTCACGACTTCTCCTCACCGTAACCGAAGACTGAAGGCTATCTAAAGGGTATTTATGCCCTGAAGATGCTGCCACTGCGGCTTGCCGTCCTTCCAATTCATCGCAAGAAGGGCCATGCCGTCCCCGCGATGAACTTTTAGGGTGAATAGTGCTGCCGCATTCTTTCCGCTGACCTGAAATTCGCCGCTCATGATAGATCCCCCCTTGAGAGCCATCTTTTGTTGCTTTGCGCTTAGGCAGGAGGCCCAAGCTCCCCTACGGCGCGTGGCCTGGACGTCGTCCCGCGGGGACAAGAAGCGTTCTACTCGAAAATTGCCTTGCTCGCATTGCGGATCGCGGAAACCGCACTATCGAGGCGGTTCTATCCGTCTTTCCCCGTGGCTTTGCCAAATTCCTGAAAGCTGCTTCCCAATCTTGAGGCGCGAACGACCTCTTCTTGTCTTCGGCTTACACGCGGAGACGTCCTGGCTGAGGCGCGCTGTCAACGGTCTCCGGCAACCGATTGTTCATTGCCGGGCAGAATGGAGCCCGTCTGCCGCGGTCTATGGCTCACTCTTGAGCACAATGCGTTCCTGATTGGCCATGAGCCACGTTTCACCGTTGTCGGTGACAGCGAAGCCTCTATACGTGTTCTCGTGTTCGTCTTGGAGTTCCCGAGTAACGACCATGCCCTTGGAGGAAAGGAGTTTCATGGCAAGACTCACTGCAATGTCGGTGAATCCCGCTTTATTCATGTCGTTCTTGACGGTCCAAGCAGCAACAAATTCCCCGGACATGAATTGGTTTTGCATTACTGTCACGAGGGCAACAATCTCATGCTGTGAAAGCCCCTCCGTATCCTTTACGGGGGAGATGGAAGCCGCGCGCCCTATCTCTTCTTGCTTTTTGAGAATACTCGAGATCCGCTTTGTAATCTTCGTCTGTAACTCGGCGAAATCCTGTGGACTGCCCGTTCGGTACTTGATGATGCTTCTATGCCGCACATCAAACGGAAAATGGCTCTTTCGTTCTTCTGAACACACAAGTACGACGTCTTTGGCTGCCGCGATAGCAAAGCCAAGCTCGAACCAGACATTCGGGTTGTCGGTTGTGATTTCCGCGAAGCACACTTCCGCGTTGCGGATGCCTGATTCGATATCGTCAATTGGTACACTCACTCCTGGATCTTGATCTACGCGGTAGGGAACGAGGCCCGCTTCCTTGATCGCCGGAGCGAAAACGTCATCATATCGCTTGTCATATACGTCGGCATCGAAAGGTTGCATCACGAAGCAGGAGTTCATAGCGTTTCCTCCATTTCCCAACGCTTAGGTTCAACTCTGGCGCACAGCGCCATCGGTAGGATGACGTCGTTATCCGGAACTCACTTCGGCTTCTTCTCCTGCTGCTTGCACGCGTCGGTCGGTTTCATGTTGAGGCTCAGAAAGGGTGACGCGCGTTACGGGTCCCAGGCGCGCGTAGAAATTCGGATTAAGCGCGATCTTCCAGACCGCAGTCAGAAGTCCAAGCACGTCGACGAAAAGGGCCGCCCCTGCCGCTGTTACAACCGCGGCTGGAAATGCTGATCCGTTGAAGAGCACGTAAGATGCGACGACCATGATTCCTGCCAGGAGGATGACAGCTGCATAACCCATGACGAGCCGCAACACAAACCACCGTCCCTCGTGCTTCTTAGCTTGATCGAAGGTCTCCCTCTCCTGTCGGAGCTGCTCGGTTGCTCGTGCAAGGACCACTGGAGTCAGGACCTGGCGATCCATCAATCGCTCTCCTGTTGACGAGCGCGCCTTATCAGACGGTGCCAAAGGACGGTTGACAGGAGAAAGCACGCAAGGCTCGCGAACACCCCCAACGCGAACGGCAGCGCCCATCCCCTCAAGGGAGCCGGTTGAATGAAGTACAGGCTGAGGATCGCGGCAAATAGGCCTGACATCGAAGCCAGAGCTACAGCCGTCGTGGCGATTATCGAGGACCAGACCGTATGGGTGTACGCGTGCACCGCTATTTCATGGGCAAGCGCATTTCTGCCAGACTTCACGTAGGCAAGTTCCGCAGTCAAATCTCGAGCCGATCGATCCATATCCTGAGTCGCGCTTGCTTGGAGTGATTGGACAAGTGCATCCAGCTGACGCTGCGAACGATCAGGGTCGTAGAATTCGATGCCCTGGATCCTTTCCAGTAGAAACGGCAGGCGCACATTGCGATCCAGGAGAACTGGAACGACTCTGGCACGTCCCTGTTCGGCCTGAGCCAGCGCGAGTGCTGTCTCTGAGGCCAGCCACTGGCTCCTTTCCGATTCCGGGGATACAAGGACGAAGATGACGTCGCTCCGCGAAATGGCTTTCTCGAGCGAAGCAATCCACGATTCACCGGGCGCAACAAGCCGATCCAACCAAGAGGTATGAAGACCCCGCCTCTCCAGCTCGTTACCGAGGCGCCTCGCAGCATCCTCATCGTTTCGCACATAACTTATGAAGGCCTGAGGCATGGTACTTTATGCTGCCTGACAATAATCCGAGTGTGCGCATAAGACACGGCGTTCTAGTTTTCTGCCTTGTAATATGCCGTTCGAGCGAGTGCCAAAGCTAAGCTGAGGCCTTTTGCATGTGACTGGACCTGCCTGCATATGCTCCTCCTCGCCGCAGATAGAAACGGGCTGAACATCCAGGTGGCAAAAGACCTTGAACTCCAACGTGTTAGAGTATACCTCGCCATTCCTCCCCAAGGCAAGCACGATGTTGGCGCTTTACCGCTTGACCATGGTGAAGAGAGTTCCGTCTTTGCGTTTGACGATTCCGCGGCGGAAGAAGTCGGTCATGATATCGTCGAATTTGCGCCGGTAATCATTGCCGAAATAGTGATCAACGGTTTCGGGGAACCACGGCGTGGCCATGAGATCGTCCAGGAAGGTCGCTTCGTTGACGGGATGCCTCATCATGAGCGTGTACACGATGATCTTCTTGAGTAGATCGTTTCCGATACGTTTGCGATTGGCCAGGAATCCCTGGAGCCGTTTCCTTGTTCGGGCAATCGCGGCCCCAACATCGGAAAAAGGCCTCCCATGACCGGGATAGACCATGCGCACGTCCAGTCGTTCCAGGAGCGCGAGCGAATCTAGGACTGAGAAGACCGCTCGACTCCCTTCCACTCGTTCCGTGATTGCGGCCATGTCGTTTTCCCACAAGGTATCCGACGACAGAAGAACTTTGTGCTGCTCTTCGTACAGCACGATACCGTCCGACGCGTGTCCGGGCGTATACAGCGCTTGGAATTGGTACGGCCCGATGTGGAGCGCCTCACCATGGTCCAAGGCTCGTGTGCATCGGAAGAAATCCGCGTCCTGACGGAAGTAGCGCCACCATGTGGCCCAATCGTCCCGTGTATCGATGAAATGCTTGCCGATCCGATGCACGGCCACGTCGCATCCCGAACGTTCCTGGATGGCGAAGTTGCCGCCGATGTGGTCGCAGTGGCAATGAGTATTGACGATGAGCTGCACGCGGGACAAATCCACGCCAAGGCGCCGCAGCGCTTGCTCTGTTTCTGCAAAATCAGCCTTGTACGCGGTGTCGATGAGCACCGGTTCGTCCGAGAGGTATACGAAATGGTTCCCGTTGAGGTAACCCCGTTCGATGAAGAACAGGCCCTCCATGATTTCAACAACGTTCATAATGAGGCTCCCGGTGTTTATGATACCAATGGCCGAGCCGTAACGCAAATTGCCGGAAACCGGTGGCGCGCCTCCTCAACTTCGGCCGGAGCCGGGCCGCGGGATTGTACCGTCACGCATTGAAATCGACACGATCTCACCCTCCCCTGTCCCCTCCCATCAAGGGAGGGGAACTCATTCCCCTCTCCTGGCGGGAGAGGTTGGGGCTGTCAGGAGACGGCGGCATGTCCCTGTAGGGTTCCCCTCCCCTCGTGGGAGGAGTTGGGTAAGACGCGTAGGGAAGGCGCGGCGCAAAAGTCTCAAGCTCAGAGCGCGGCAATATGGAGCCTTTGGGACCCTCGCGAGACCCGCGGCGGGCGTGTCTTCCATGGCGGACGGATTTTATAACCGGTTCTATTCC
Source organism: Deltaproteobacteria bacterium (assembly GCA_016875095.1). Taxonomy (GTDB): domain Bacteria; phylum Desulfobacterota; class Desulfomonilia; order Desulfomonilales; family Desulfomonilaceae; genus VGSG01. Next base: position 102,008 of record VGSG01000002.1, on the reverse strand, counting down.
TCAGCCGACGAGAACCATTCGACAAGCGCTTTTCGTGGGGGCAAGCCGCCCATGTCAACCTGACGGATGTTTCCGTACTGATCCGGCGCGAAGATAGTCATAGGGGAATCCTTCACCGGCCACCGACCCTTAAGGATATTGACGGGTTCTTCGCCTGTGAAAGCCAGATAGCTGTACTTATTATAATGCGGCAGCTTCCTGGCTAAGCCTCGAATCGCCGCGGACGTGCCACCCGCCACCCAAGTGAGTGTAAGGGCCTTGTCGGCCGGATTTTTCCCTACGAGCGCGATGGAATGGCGGTTCTTGGGGAATTCGGAAGGGCCTATCGTAATTCGCGCTTTGTCCGCGGTCACCTCGTATCTCTCCAGGGCATGGACCATATCAGGCGCGAAGCGATTGTCCCATCCCACGATGACCACGTGTCGGTCTGTGGGCAAGACTTGGATTTCCGTATCCAGGACCACGTCAACGGACTCGGGCCCGGCCCGGCCCCAGGAGTCGGCAAGCTCGCGATAGGCTGCTTGAAGCGCAGGTTCGTCAGATGACGGCAGAACAAATGTCACTCTTTTGGCTCCGAATGACCGGCTGAGAGCAGGTGGCGTCTCAGCCACATCAAGCCTGCGGAACAGGTCGAATCGGGGATCCACGTCTATCCGCAAAGGCCGACGAGCAACCCTGAACTTGTGCTCCAACCGTTTGTCCTGCATCTCTACTAATACTTCCTGCGCATTTGCTTCGCCTTGCAGCGTGACCGCAACCGGGACTCGCAACCAATATGCCTTGTCGGACTGGACCTGTTCCAGAAGAAGAGTAATTTCATACCCATCCGCGTTTGACCCGTGAACCGATACCAGCCTGGTTCGCAGCTCGGGCGCGCCGGTCCGATCCACCCATTGGCGGAATTCGTCGAGAAGTTTCTTGCCGGAAACAGCTTCGAAACTTACCCGCATATCATCATACGAGGCCAACCGGAACTTGTTCTTGCGATAGAACTCCTGCAATCCCGCCCGGAAAGCATCGTCGCCCAACTGCAAGCGGAGCATGTGGAAGAACATGAGCGCCTTGCCGTAACCTATCGCGGCGGAAGGCGAATCATGCCTGGACCGGAACTTGCTCAATGGGAAATCGTCTTCGGACGCCACGTAGTCCAGGTATTTCTGGAGCGTCTCTTGGCGATACTCCATGCCCGCGCCGCGCTGCTCCACGAACAAGTAATCCGAGAGATACGCGGTGAGCCCTTCGGTCCAGTTTCCTGATCCCTTGGGCACGTACACGCTGTTGCCCCACCAATTGTGCAAGATTTCATGAGGGTAGGAAGAGTAGAGGATGAACGGGAATCGTATGACCTTCGGACCGAGAAGAGTAAAGGAAGGCATTCCGAAACCCGTTTCCCAGAAGTTCTCAACTGCTGCGAATTTCGGATACGGGTACGGTCCGATGAGGTTTTCATACAGAGCGATGAAACGATGGGTCAGATCCAGGTACTTCCGTGCGAGTCCTTCGTCGGGATTGCGCAGAAACACCATAGCCGACACCGAGTCGGCTTTTGAGCCGTACTCGGTATATCGGCCTGCAACCAGGAAGATTTCTTGCTGCGGCTCAGGCGCATCCCATTGCGCCAGCCTCAAATCACGATCAATCTTGTGTACGCTTCGCGCGCCCTGGCTCACCACATCCCAACCCGCAGGCGCAGCGACTTCAAGTCGGAACGCGACAAGAGCCTCACCAATCTGGGGATACCAGTATGAATCTCCCGATAGGTATACCCCTTCCTCTCCGATGAAGCCCGCGGTTGCCGTAACGCAGCCGCTGGCGCTCTCTCCTTGAGTCGCCGGCGGGTGATGAATGCGGCCTTCGTATCGGATCTTGAAGGTGCGGAGCCCCTCGGGAAGCTGCGCCTTGTAACGGCTTATGGGCACGGTTCGCTGCGCGTCGGTCGCTTCAGTGAGCGTCACGCCGGGTGTGAGCGAAACAGGATTGAGCCCCTCGTGAAGCATGAAGACGACTTCTTGCCCATTTCCGGCATGAAGCGTGATCGTGTCTTCGGCTCTGAGTGAATGCTCTTGAGGGTCTAGAGTGACGATGAGATGATGCCGGACAGTCAGCAACGGAACCTCATCCGTGACCAGCGCGTGAACCGCAGCGGACAGCATTGCCGCTGACAACACGAGCGCTGAGAAAAGGAGAATCAATCGAAGACTCCGGCAGATTATGGGAGGCACGGCGTTCTCATAATCCTGATTTCTTGGTAGCTCTATGGTCACATGTGCGCACGGGCGCCTCAAAGGTCAAATATATATCGGACAACGAGGAACTGGTCCGCGTGCCTTTGATCAGGAATTGGACTTCCCCGGGGAGGCATAGTGTCATATAATGATACCATGAAAGTGAGCAGCAAGCATCTGAAGACTTTCCGAGCGGTCTTTGAGGAACCTATCCGCTCCGATATCGCATGGACGGATATTGAAACGTTGCTTGTGGCTTTGGGCGCCACGTTGAGCGAGGGGCACGGTTCCCGAATCCGCGTGTGGCTCAACGGGGTTCGAGCTGTCTTTCATCGCCCCCATCCGCGGAAAGAACTCGACAAGGGAGCGCTGAAATCGATGCGTCGCTTCTTGAAAGAAGCGCAAATCGAAATAGGAGAATAATTCCATGCTGACATACAAAGGCTATAGCGGGCACGTGGATTACGACGATGAGGCGCGGATCTTTCACGGTGAAGTGTTGGACCTGAAAGATGTGATCACGTTCCAAGGCAAGAGCGTGGAAGAGATAGAGCGAGCATTTCGCGACTCCATAGACGATTATCTGGAATTTTGTAAGAAACGCGGCGAAAAACCGGACAAGCCCTTCTCCGGACGGATGATGCTCCGTTTGCCGCCGGATTTGCATCGAAAAGCATATTTGAGCGCACGCCGCGAAGGTAAGAGTCTTAATCAATGGATCGCCGAAAAGCTGGAAGGGGCCGGCTAGTCGCGCGACCATAAGACCGCGGCGCAGATATCACCCGACTCATATCGCAACCGACCACATCGTCATGATGGCATAGTAAAAGAGTGGGATCGCTTTCTCAGGGCCGCTTTGGAGGACATTGCGGAGACCTGGCTGCAATCGCAGGGCATTGCCTACTCCAGGTAGGGCTCGAAACGGCAGGCAGGGTTCAGCGCCTCCGGAGTCGATGCATAAACGCGACAACCGGAATCGAGTATTTCATGAGTCCCAGCGATAAGGCAAGCGCACAGATTCCTCTCATCGTGGTGGTACGACCCATGAAGGGTTGTCTTAATGAGTGAACATGATAAGCTGCTAATGCGGATATTGCGCGGTACCGGGGATACTGATATTCCATTTGATTGCATGCGTGGCTTGCTGAGGATTCTGGGCTTCGAGGAACGCGTCCGCGGAAGTCATCACATATTCAGCAAAGAGGGAGTTGAAGAGATAATCAACTTGCAGCCCAAAGCTGGTGGAAAGGCAAAGCCATACCAAGTGAAGCAAGTCAGACAAATTATTCTGAAATATCGCCTTGGAGGATAAGAAGAGAATGGGCGGCAAATTTCGTTACGAGGTCATCATCTACTGGAGCGACGAAGACCATGCTTTCATAGCAGAGGTCCCGGAACTCCCAGGCTGCACAGCAGACGGGGCAACATATCAAGAAGCAGTGGCCAATGTGGAGATAGTGATTCAGGAGTGGCTTGAAACTGCGCAAGAACTTGGTCGTCCGATCCCGGAGCCCAGGGGGCGACTGAGCTTCGCTTGATCCACTCTCAAATTCTTCATGGCCAATGCTCAAATCCTTGGTTGGGGATGGTATTAGGCCCTCACTGACAAGATTATTGCAGCGAGACAACCGGAGAGGCGCGTATTCCCGAAGAATCAACATTCAACACCGACTCGTATACCAGGTGATCGAAGAAGACCATGTGGTCAAGGTGATCCGCATGTGGACTCACTATGACTGATAGGTTGGCTCCTGCCTCGATCCGAGTGGATTGGGAGGCAGGACGAGCCATAGACTTTTCCGGCCACGAAAATATTGAGTCCGTGGGTGTGCGAACCGAACTATTCATCAAATCAACGATGACGAACTTCGGCTTGCCGTGGTATGCATAAGTCGGTGGCCAAGCGTGCGCAGGAAATCTAACTCGTGTTCGTACCGGATATTCCACAGAGGTGGCTGAAACATGTCTTTGCCTGTTTGAAAGCCTCCACAGATGTTCCATGCTCGAAACGGTCACGGAAAGGCCTGTCTGGTTGTGCATAAATGAGCAAGACGTTTCTCCTGATCATTGATCTAATTAATCGAAAGGACGTGCTGGTGTCGGATCATGGTTATGATCAATTGGCAGAAGATGATTTCCTCATACGGGACGTCCTGGACGGTGTGCGCGGCGCCACGATAGTCGAAGATTACCCGAACTATGCCAAAGGCCCTTGCGTACTGGTGCTACAGGAGGATTCCCAGGGCAGGCCTATCCACGTCGTATGGGGAATTCCCAGGGGAAGAACTTCTCCTGCCGTGTTGATCACGGCCTACAGGCCAGACCCGAAAAGGTGGTCAGACAATTTCGTTAGGAGAAACACATGAGGAAACGCCGGCAAACTAAAATGATTCACGAGGGGGATTATGTGGCCAAGGTCGAGGTGGAGATGCTCGAAACGGATGAAGGTTGGTCTCCTTATTTGTCACTTGACGACGCCAAGAAGCTGGACGATGTACGAGAGGCCCTTCGCAGAAGGGACCTTAAGACAGCTACTCGACTGGCTCGGATTTATACGCTCCAACCGGTTGGCTCCGTCACGCCTGCCGGCTAGATGAAGTTGGCGTGAGAAATGCCGACTAGGCTGGCATGAGGAATCGCAAGTGAGATTGTGTTTCTTGCTGACCACTCTCCTGGCATCGCTCACAGTGTGTGCCTACGGACAATCTGTCCACGAGAAAGGCGGCAATATCTATTTCACGGACTCAGCGGGGCAAGAGATCCAGCTCACGTCGACCGGACGCGATACCAGCCCCTCTTTGTCGCCAAACGGCCGTCTCATAGTATTCGTTCGGACCAATACATACGAAAAAATCGACGCGGGGGTGGGGGAGGTCGACCATACTGAACTATGGGTCGTGAACCTTGGCGATAAGAAGTCAGAAAGAGTCCTAGGATCGAGGGATGCGGCCAACCCTAAGGAGATTCTAGCCGGCTTCGCCGATCCGCAATTCTCTAATAATTCCAAAGATATTTACTTTCTTAGTGCTGCCTGGGCTACGTCCGGTGCTGTCCACCGACTTGATCTGCAAACGAAAGAAGAAAGATTTATCTCATCCGGCCTCAACTTCGAAGTCATCCGAAAGGGAAGATTCAAGGGTAACCTAAGAATCAACAAGCACAAGTATTACAAAGAAGGCGGCTCCTATGATTGCGATTATATCGTAACCCCCAACGGAAAAGAGATTAAGATCATAGAGGATTCCTGTGATGGAAAGCCGCCACGGAGCCGTTGACGCGCTCCGCAAGTGACCTTGAAAAGTAGAGCTTCAGGAGGACCCATCGCATGCAACATAGACACGTATCAGGTTCGGGATTGATCCCCATCGCAGCCATTCTCTTCATACTACCGGCAATAGCAATGTCGGCAGAAACCCAAGGGGTGAGCGAAAAAGAGGCGAATGAGATCGCGATTGAAGCGTATATCTACTTCTATCCCTTGGTGACAATGGATATTACTCGCCGTCAGGTGACCAACATCGAGGCGGGCAAGATGTATGGTCGCGGGCCCATGAATACCTTCAGCCATATGCGAGCGTTTCCCCCCGCGGAATTCCGTGAGATCGTCCGTCCGAACTTCGATACGTTGTACTCGAACGGCTGGCTGGATTTGACCGCGGAGCCTGTGATCGTCTCTACGCCTGATACTGAGGGTCGGCACTATTTGCTCCCCATGATGGACATGTGGACCGATGTCTTCGCGGTGGTCGGGAAGCGCACCACGGGAACCAAAGCAGGGCATTTCGCTGTGGTTGGTCCCGGGTGGAAAGGGGACCTGCCCGGCGGAGTCCACCGAATTGACTCTCCCACGCCATATGTCTGGATCATTGGGCGCACACAAACCAACGGCACCAAAGACTATGAAGCGGTTCACAAAATCCAGGACGGATACAAGATCATACCACTATCGCAGTGGGGAAAGGAGCCCAAACCGGTTACCGCGAAGATCGATCCTTCCGTGGACATGAAGACGCCGCCGCTTCATCAGGTCAACAATATGAAGGCCGCGGCGTATTTCAAGCATACGGCGGAACTCCTTAAGATTCACCCGCCGCACATTACCGACCAACCGATCATGGCTGAAATGAAACGCCTGGGTCTGGAAGTGGGGAAGAGCTTCGATCTCGAAAAAGCCGATCCCGTGGTTCGCAAAGCGCTTGAGGAAGCGCCCACCAAAGGCTTGAAGCTCATGAACGACCGGCTTACAAGCATTGCCCTGATAGTTAACGGCTGGCAGATGAACACGAACACGATGGGCGTGTACGGGAACTACTACCTCAAACGCGCTCAGGTGGCTATGATCGGGCTTGGCGCGAATCTACCCGAAGACGCGATTTATCCGATCAACCTCGGTGACAGCGCAGGAAAACCGCTAATAGGGGCCGATAAGTACGTTCTTCACTTCAGCAAAACGGAACTGCCGCCGGTCAATGCCTTTTGGTCGGTAACGCTGTACGACAAGGACGGTTTCCCCTTGGTCAACAACCTCAACCGCTTCGCGCTCGGCGATCGCGACGAGTTGAAGTTTAACGCGGATAGTTCGTTGGATCTGCACATCCAAAATGAGAACCCGGGACCGGGAAAGGAATCGAATTGGCTGCCTGCTCCGAAGGAGGCGTTCAATCTCCTGATGCGGCTCTACTCTCCGCGTGCGCCTGCGCTCGACGGACGTTGGGCGCCGCCCGCGGTCAAGCGTATCGAGTAATCGACTTTTCCAATGTCATCTCCTATAATGCATCTGGGGTAACAGACTGGTGGTGATAAGGGAGAGCTTGTCCTGGAGGGCCAGCGAGGCGACAGCAACTTTACCTTACCTTTTGAGCCATGTAAGCGCTCAAAAAAAAAGAGAGGGGGCTACCAATGAGGATCGCAGTCGTGTGCGGATTATTGGCATCTCTTCTGCTGGCAACGGTATTGTGTCCGACTTGCTCCTTCGCGGCGGAAAAACAAGTCGCGGTGATCTGGGAAGGCAAATCCGGGATGACTAAGCGCGTTCACATGGGATTTCTGCACCGCATGAGGGCAATCGGATCGGAAGTGAAAATCATCAATCGGATGGAACTCCCGAGCATACAAGACGCGGAAAGAACGTTTCGAGAACTCGAGGCCACTGTGGATGGCATAGTGTTCTTGCGGTCCAGTGGAGCAGCGTTCCTGGGAAAAGCGAATCCGAAAGTGCCTTCATTTGTTGGTGGCTGCAACAACCCTGTGGACTTGGGCGCGCTGAAACAGCTTGACGCCCCGGAGGGAAATGTTACCGGCGTAACGTATTTCATTCCTTATGAAAAACGATTTGAAGTGTTAAGAAAGATGTTCCCGAACGTGAAAGCGGTGGGAATTGTTTTGCAGAAAGGTCATCCGGCAACTCCCATTGACCAAAAGGGGACAAAGGAGCAGTGCGACCGATTGGGCCTAGCTTATCACGAAGTCGTGGCAGAGAACGCCGCCCAGCTTCTTCAGGGCGCGGAAGCGCTCGCGGACAAGGCGCAGGTGATAATTATCAGCTCCACGGGCCTGGTCATGGACAATACGGTGAATCTGGTGGGCATCCAAAACCGGAAGAGAGTCCCCCTTTTTTCGTACGCGGAGGGCCGAGCCAAATTGGGCGCGTTGTCAGAGCTTGCTGCACGGGATGAGGAACTTGGCTCAATGCTGGCCGATTCAGTAGTTGACGTGGTCGTGAAAGGGAAGCCGGTTGCCCAAGTGCCTGTTAAAATTGATCCTAAGCCAAGTCTGGTCATTAATGACGGCATTGCCAAAATGCTGAATGTGAGTGTTCCCGCGGAGCTTCAAGGCCAAGTCCAACTAGTGCAATAACAGGAGAACTCTAGGCGTCGAGGGCCGCGGCATGGACTCCGCGCCCTCCACGGTAACCCAATCATATAGCATTTGCCAAAAGTAATGGCCATTGATTGTCCGTCACCCTAGCGAAGGCCGGGCTCCAGAACATATTGAAAGGACTGGTTTCCTGCTTTCGCAGGAATGACGGGATCGGGTTGTCTCGAATCGGAAGATACTCTTGGCAACAGGTATAAGCAACAGACCGGCGCTGAGGCCGGCGGCGCTAATGAGACAGGATATTTCTTCGTGATTACCTTTTAGAACAAGTGCCTGGAGATGAGCCTTCCGAGAGGGCAGACAGCTTCCAGCCTGCCATCTCCGCGTAACTGCGGGCATCACTGAAGCATTCACCGGCCGGGGATTGCTCCACCCAGGGCGTCCCTCAATCCTCCGACCCATTCCCCGATACCCCCAAGGAGAGAAGAGCCAGCGCTTTCCGGGGCTCGCTGTCGCGGCGCGGTCGCGACCGGCATTGTTTCCTGCCTGCGTGGACCGAAGGATTCAAGAATGGATTCACCGATGGAATTTGAGCCCATGACGGGAGCAGCCGCGGGGAGGCGTCGAGCCGGGGCCCCGTATTGTGACGGAATTCCTTGACTAGGTGGCCGCGCCCCTTGGTCTCCGGGGATCCTTGCCCACGTGTAACCATTTTCGGTGGCGTTCGCCTCTGGGGTGGGGGGGGCCTTAGCGGCTTGCGGCTGGCCGGCGGGTTTGTACGGGAGGGCAGGAGGTAGAGACCCGGACGCGCCACTCCGTCCGGGGGCGAATCCCCCGCCTGTAGGACCGGGCTGAGTCGGGAGAGAGACGGGTGGAGCTGCCGGCGCAGCTCCAACGGGGTTTACCGGCGCCGCGGGTTGAGCCAAGCTTCGTGGTTGACTCCGCGCCGCGCCCACGCCAAGATTTCCGCGCTCCACAGGAGACGTGAATGGGGGCGGATTGAACGTCCTCTCGGGAGGTGGAGCGTCTGCCCGGGGATTGGTTGGCGTTGTGGGAACGGGTTGAGCTGTGACAAGCCGCGCCCCGGCAGAGGGCGCTGGCGGGACTTCCGGACGGCTTTGGCCGGTATTCTGCGCGGGTTCTCGACGCCACCCCGATTCTCCGAAAGCGAACCGAACAGGAGCGCGGGGAGCGGGCTGCGCGTCTCCGGTCAGGGACGATTCATCACCGGAATCCTTTTGCGGGCCCGGCTGTCTGTTCTGAGTAAGAGCCGGGGCCGGTGGCTGATTCTGAGCCACGGCTTGTAAGGGTGGCCCGAGCAGGGATTCCAATAGCTGTACGAAGGGCGGGTCCTCCCAGTTGATCATTCCGAGGGAGTTCCCCACGATGCGGCCGTTTCGGTCAACCACGTATGTCGTAGGCACCGCGGCCACTTCGTAGATCGCTTCTGAATTGGAATTCACCACAAAGGTTGTGGGCATACCTGACGACAGGGTCTGCTGCCGAATTGTCAGGCGTTTCTCGGGATCGTAAGCGATAGTAAAGGTCACCCCGCAACCGGCCGCGTACGAGCGAATGCGTTCTTCATTGTCGAATAGGTTCGCGGAAACGATTGCCAGGCCCCGGTTGGCAAAACGCTGATGGGTCCGCTCCAGGATGGGTTTCTCAATAGCGCAAGGCGCGCAATCGACTCTCCAGAAATTCAGGATGACCACTTTGCCCCTCAGCGCTCCAAGGTTTATCGCCCGCCCTTGGAGATCTCGCAGCGTCAAGTCGTTTGCCGGACACGGGGCCGGATAGAGACTGAAGTTGAGGTTTCGGAGCTGTTCGGGAGAAACCGCGGCTGACGCTGCTCCGGGAAGGAGGTAAACAAGGAGCAGAAGACAGGTGGCGGGAACGCAATATCTGGTCATGGGCCGCGTCCTCCTGGACAGAGGTCGGAAATTCACGCAAAGCTACAATACAATCAACAATATTTCAAGGACTTTCTAGATGGTGTGACCACTTGCTTTTTTTTCTTTGGTGGAATATAAGGCCCGCTAACCGGGGGGGCGAGGCGATCGCCGGCGCTCAGCGCGTCGGAGGAAAGTCCGAACTCCGCAGGGCAGGATGCCGGGTAACGCCCGGTGGGGGTAACCCTAAGGAAAGTGCCACAGAGAGCAGACCGCCTTCGGCCGGCCGAAGGTAAGGGTGAAAGGGTGAGGTAAGAGCTCACCGGTTCCCGTGGTAACATGGGAAGCCAGGTAAACCCCATCCGGAGCAAGACCAAATAGGGAAGCGCTAGAGGACGGCCCGTCCGACGCTTCCGGGTAGGTCGCTTGAGGCGGCGGGTAACCGTCGTCCTAGAGGAATGATCGCCACCCGGATCTTTCGGGAACAGAATTCGGCTTATTGCCCCCCCGGCCCTCCACCAGGTGGACACCATGTCTGACAAGCCCTCGGAACACCGTGAAGAAACGGCGAATCGATCGCAAACGGGCGCCGGCTCTGCCGCAAGACGCACCGGCTTGCGTCTCATTATCCTGATTCCTCTATTGGGCGTCTTGCCGGCTGCCATTATTGGTTCTCATTACCTGGGGATTGTTCGCTTGCCGGTCCCGTCGGGCCCCGATCCCTCATCAGCTCTGAGTAGGATTCCTCTTGTGGGCTCGCTCCTCTCAAGCAAAGGCGGAGACAGCCGGATGACCTCGGCGATCGCCGGAAAAGAGACGGGAGACCTGGTTTCCTCTGAGGCCGTCCTTTCCAAGGTGGGTAGGAGCCCGGTGGACCCGTCGCGGGCGCTCTTTGCCGCGTTTGAGAAGTCTGTGCTTCCCAAAGGAAACGCTGCGCCGCCATCATGTCCGGCGCCAACGACTCTCGAGAAGAAAAGTGAAGAAGCCGGAGTTGCGAAGAGCAGCTCATCACAGGCGGCCTTGTCCGCCGAAAACAGCCGGCTTGCTTCTGTCCCGCAGGTGGTAACGAAAAAGCCCCCACAAGAGGTTTCGTCGCATGAGGAACGAGCCTCGGATCCGGCGCCGGCGCCGCCGGCGGCTCAAGACCGGAGCGAGCCCACAAGCGAGCCTACCCCTACGGATCCCGATCAGCCCGCGCCGATTAGAGAGAGGGCCTCAGCAGGCGTTCCCACGGAAGGGGCTCGCATTTTCGAGAAGAAGGACCGCTCTGCTTCGCCTCCAAAATCGGACGCGCCTCCTGGGGCTGACACAAAGTCCGAGAAGTATCAGCTCCCGGGTTCTCTGGTGATCAATCTCAAGAATTTCGACGGTGACCGCGTGAAGTGGGCGCTCATGGTGATATTGGACGACTCGGGCGTTATGGGGAAGGCTTCGAAGCTATGGGCCCCCAACAAGATGGATGTCGCGCTCAAAGTGGTGGAAAAGCTCCCATCGCATCTGACTCCGGGGTCTCGGCTCGCGGTGCGTGATTTCATGTGCGGCAAGTCTGACACCAAGGGCGGTCGGGGCGCGCAATGCTTGAGTCACATGCTTCTTGACTGGGTAGATTCACCCTTCAAGAGTTTGAAAGAGAATCTCGCGAAAGCCAACCCTTCAGGAACCACGAATCCCTGCGCGGCCGCAGCGTACTCACTGAAGAAGGACTTTGGCGGAGAGCGTGACCTCGCCCCACGCGTTGTCTTGGTAACCAACGGAGCGACCAAGTGCGGATACGGCGAAGTGCTCAGGGCGCTCGACGAAAAAGGGGCGCGAGGCGAAATCCCCGTGGATGTGGTCTCAATCGGCATCGGGAAGAAAACGCGACAGAATTACGCAGCCTTGGCGGAGAAGACCAAAGGGGAATTCCTTGCGTTGGCAAAGCCTTCCGATCTGGAGAGCGCTCTCTCCAAATACGCCAGGCTCCTGAAATCCAAGCAGCGGAAGGTCATTGAAGTTCGAGGCGGCGACAAGACTTTCAAGATCGCCAACGGTGAAGAAATCACCCTTGCGCCGGGGACCTATTCCATTGTTGTTCCCGAGATGTCCGGCCTTACTGCCTCACAGCGCGCTATCCGAGATATCAAGGTGAAGTCGGGCGAAAACAAACGCCTGGAGATCAGCGTCAAGAAGGGCAAACCCATCATCCGCGCCGAGAAGAAGTAATACGCCCGCTCGTTCCTTATTGTGCGCTCCGTCGCATAACCATTCATACGAATTGGCTTTCAAACGAGTCCCTTGTGAGCGGCTGAGGTCGGGCGTCCGGTTCACTATGAATGACGCAGAGCCGTCAGATCTTCGTTCACCAGACCTTCAACCCGCCGAACCCTAGGGAGTTCTGAGCAGTGACCTGGCACACCCTGGTAGGCGCTCTGGAGCAAAGTTTGATCTTTAGGCTGATGTCTCTGGGGGTCTATCTGACCTTCCGGGCGCTCGATTTCCCTGATCTGAGCGTGGACGGCACGTTGTCTCTGTGAGCCGCGGTGAGCGCGACGATTATTGCGGCGGGCGGCAATCCCGCGACATCGATTGCGGCCGCGTTTCTTGCAGGCGCGGGCGCGTTTACCGGTATTATCAACACCAAGCTGCCCGACGAAATTCGAAAGCGCCTCGCCACGCTCGGGATGGGTCTCGAAGCCAGGATGAGAACCAAGGCGGGATTACTTTCAGGAGGGCAGCGTCAGGCCATCAGCATTCTCATGGCTGTGTGCGAGCAACCCCTGGTGCTGCTCCTCGACGAGCACACCGCGGCGCTGGGCCCGCGGGCTTCGCGACAGATCATGGAGCTGACGAGAGCGATCATTCGAGAGCACAACCTCACCACAATCATGGTCACCCATAACCTCAATCATGCCCTGGAAAACGGCGACCGAACCATTGTCATGAGCCGCGGCCGCATCGTTCACGAGATCCCAAGGCCAAGACTCGACACCATGACCATCGACGACCTTTTCGCGCTCTTCCATGACGCACAGCAGAAGGGAGAATAGCGGATTGGTCGCCGCGTCGCCTCCCTAACCGCAAGAATAGACCGGAGGTAAGGCAATTCCAACATCTCTAGAAATGGGCGCTAGTTACTAATAGAGTATGGTAAATATTTCTCTGGCCACCGCGAAACGCCAGATCTCCAGGGCGCTCCAGCAAGAGCGCAGACAAAGAAATGCCTTATCTGTGGGGGAAAAAATGCGCCTCATCGAAACACACGATCTGAACACTTGGGCCGACTCGAAGCCGGCCGAAAGCCGTTTCCCGTACTGGATCAAGGAACTTATCTGCGCGGTGATCCAACCTGACAAAATTCGTTTTCCATCCGGTTCTGCGGTCTGGGTGCCTGGGTGCGACGGCACCTTGGTATGCAGTGAAAAGCATGAGTTCGTCCCGACAGGTTACTCTGTCTGGGAGGTGTCAACTAGGGCCGACATCAAGACCAAGGCGAACTTAGACTACAGAAAGCGCAGCGATGATAAGACGGGGGAGAAACTCGACACGACCTTCGTGTTCGCCACGCCGCGGCTTTGGAAGGATAAGAACGACTGGGTGAACGCGTGCAAGAAGGAAGGAATCTGGAAGGATGTCCTGGCCGTTGACGGCGTTGACTTGGTGAAGTGGATCGAAGATGCACCAGCCGTAAATCTGAAATTGATTCCGGAATTAGGATACGGTCCGGAAACTGGTTTACAAACCGCGGATCAGGCGTGGGAGAAATGGAGCCAATTTACCTCTCCGTCGGCATCCGAGGAGCTGGTGACAGTTGGCCGTCAGGAGCAAGAAAAGGACTTTATTGAACGATTGGTGGCGACGCCGAGCACGTTCACTGTGCGAGGAGACTCACCGCGGGAAGCCTGGGGTTTCGTCCTTGCCGCCATCCGACGGTTACAGTCCGATGAAGAGCGGATGCGCCTTTATGCGCGGACCATCGTCGCTGAAGACGAACAAGTAGCTGGTAGACTACCTAGAAGGGCTAACCTCATCATCCTGCTCAAACAGGCGAAGGGGCAGGTTTCTGGAAATCTGTGCGCGGGGGTCTGCCACGTGATTATTCCGGAAGGAACAGATCGACGGTCTGAGCGGAATGTCATCACTCTCGCCCGCCCCGACCCCCAGGCGTTCCTTGAGGCTTTGGAACGCATGGGGTTAGAGAGGGATGAGGCGGTAAAAGCCTTACGCGCTTCCGGACGAAGCGTTACTATCCTGCAGCGTCAGAAGGCACACGCGAATTTTGAACGCCCGGTTTGGGCGGACGGGCTAACGGTGGCCAACTTGATCCCCGCCGTACTAGCTGGTCGCTGGGATACTCGGAATGAGGGTGATCTACGAATCCTCTATCTGCTGGCAGGCACGGACGACTATCTATCCGCGGAGGCCCAGCTGCAACCGTTCTTGTCGGTAGACGAGGCACCGATACAAAAGATCGGTGAGATGTGGACTCTTACGGCGCCCGTCGATGCGTTCCAGTTAACAGCTCGCGACCTAACTTCAATTCACCTTAGTCGCTTCAGGGAGGCTTTCCGTCTGGTATTTGGTCGCGTTGACCCCAAGGTCGAGATACCACCCGACGAGCGGGTCTACCACGACATCAGGGGGGACCGGGGCCACTCCGAGTGGCTACGAAGTGGTATGGCCGAAACCTTGTTATTGATTGCTGAGCGCGGACCCGATGCAGAACTCGCCGCTGTATTGCCACGAGGCTACGCCGAAGATGTGGTGAAGGGGTTACCTGGACTGAATGACGATTGGCGCACTCTTGGTAGTCTACGGGATCAGTACTCGCGGTTGATGGAGGCCACGCCTAACCCTTTCCTCGAGGGCCTTGAGCGTCAACTCGTAACAAATCCTGAGAGTATTCGCCGGCTGTTTGAAGAGAGCCATACCTTTGGGGCTGAGGCAATGCACACTGGGCTCCTTTGGGGATTGGAAACGCTTGCGTGGGGTTCCGAGTACTTGCCGCGTGTGGCGTTGCTCCTAGCTAGAATGGCGCGCCTTGACCCGGGAGGCAAAATACATAACCGTCCTATCAATAGTCTTCGCGAGATTTTCCTATGGTGGCATCCTGGTACGAACGCGTCCACCGAGCAGCGACTTGCAGCACTGGATTTGATCCTAAGAGAGGAACCGGAAACCGGATGGGCACTGCTTGCGAAGTTGCTTCCCGGCCAAGTTTCCTCCGTTTCTCATCCTACGGCCAAGCCGCGATGGCATGACTTCGGAGATCTGCCCGAGGACTCACGAACGAGACTCGGCCAGTTTAACTATGCCTCCGCGATTATGGATCGCGCTCTCGATCTGGTCGGCTCCGATCGCGAACGGTGGGAAGCGATTTTCCAAGCACTGCCGGCCATGAGCCCTGCACACCAGACAAGGGCGCTGAAACTGCTTCACGATATCTCACAGAGTGGGGCAGCGAGCGGCGCAAAAGAAGCTCTCTGGGAGGCTCTGCGCGATCTTACTTATCGCCACCGGAGTTTCAGGGACGCGCATTGGTCCCTAGCGGAAGATGTGCTCAACTCTCTGGAAAGTATTCTCGCACGACTCGCCCCCGAGAACCCCGTGGATCGCAATAGGTGGCTTTTTGACGAATGGATCCCGGTGTTGCCGTCCGCGACGGAGGACCCGGAAGAATGGGAACGGCAGGCCGACGAATTTCGCAGGCAGGCCATACGCGAGATCCTCGAAGAAGAAGGTGTGCAGGGCTTGATCAAGCTTGGGACTACTTGCAGGTTTCCCGGTTTTGTCGCATTTGCCGCTGTTCCCGAGATAGAAGATCTGCGGAAGCTACGTGGTCTCATTGAGGATGCGATTGCTGTAGGAGAGCGTGGCCTGGCCCTGTCGAGCGGAATCTCGGGAAGAGCACAGCAATTGTATGGAGAGGCATGGAGCGATCTTATCTTGCAAGAGGTAAACAGCAGCACCTGGTCTCCCGCGGTGATAGCGAGCCTCTTGGTGGGTTGGCCCGATTGCAGAGCTACGTGGGAGATTGCAGCCCAACTTGGAGACACGGTCGAAGCAGAATACTGGAAACGGAAACGGGTCTCGTCTTTACGAGGCAGCGTCGACGACCAGATCTACGAGATCCATCAACTCATTTCAGTGAGACGCGCCGCGGAAGCATTTGATAGGATCGCGGCTCGCAAGACATCGGTTCCTTCGGGAATTCTGTTGAGGCTGTTCGATGCCACTCTTGAAGAACTTGTGGCGGCTACGACCCCTGAAGAAGTTCGTCGGCTTGGGCTGAGTTCGTATAATATAGCCCATTTTCTGGATGAAATGCGCCAGCGCGAAGACATTCCAAGACAAGAAGTCGCCCGTAGAGAGTATCAAGCCCTGCCGCTGCTTGCCTCAGAGGAGACGGGCAGGCTCACCATCCACGAATATATGAGTGACGACGCGACCTTCTTCGTCGACGTTCTTTGCGAGGTCTTTCTTCCGAAGCACAGGGATAAGAGTCAGGATTCAGCACCAACCGCAGAAGGACTGGCTCGGGGCCGGGTGGCATTCCGGCTTTTGGAGCGGATGTTCTGTATCCCAGGCGAGCGCGAGGGCCAAAGGATCGAAGAAGATGCGCTTTTGCAGTGGATCGATGCAGTCCGAGCAAAGGCGGCGGAAAAAGACCGGTCTGCGATCGCCGATCTTTACATAGGCAAGATCCTGGCCCACGCTCCGGAAGATCCCGATGACGGCGGTTGGCCACACCGAACAGTGCGTAACGTGATTGAACGGTTGGGTGCAGATGATATCGAACGAGGCCTGACGACGGAACGCTTCAATATGCGGGGCATGGTCACTAAGGATCTGTATGAGGGCGGCGACCAAGAACGAACGTTGGCAAGCCAGTACCATACGTGGGGCCGGGCGTGCGCGAGGTGGCCGCGGATGGCTAAGGTTTTGCACAACATAGCAAGAGATTGGGATGACCGTGCGCGTCGAGAGGATGCGGAGGCTGAACAGGACAAGTCAAGCCTGGAGTAGGGAGCCCTTGCTTAGCACCCGCTCCGCGTCCGACTAGGGTCACCTATCTTGATTGACCCATTGAATTCGGTAGTACGCTTCTGCCCTGGCAGACATTATCCCCAGCATCTACCTACGATCTCAGCTACATTGATACTGATGCGCATTCAAAGAGGCAAGATCGGGGAAATCTTCTTTGTGAGAGAGGTACCTCCACGGCTCAGGCAAGAAATTCCCACGGCTTTCGGAATGCTCATTTTTCCTGCGGGGAAATGAGCATTCCGAAAAATGGTGGAAGTTCTTGAGGAGGGGGTCGGGGAGGACCTTCTTACAAGAAGGTCCTCCCCGATTCTTACCTCTCTGAAAGCGAAGCGATATAACGGTCATAGAACTCCGTCACCATCGCATTGAGTCTGTCATCCAGGATCTCGCGAACCCTTGCTGCTATGCGCTGAGGGACGCCGCCGTAGAATGCCTCAGCAATTCCTCCGGTAATGCACGCGAGGGTGTCGCTGTCCCCGCCCAGCGAGATCGCCTTCCGGATCGCGTCCTCGTAGTCCTCGGATTCAAGAAAGGCCCTGATTGCCGGCGGAACCGTTCCCCGGCATGACACGTCAAATCCGTAGTGTGGCCTGATCGAGTCCAGGGGCTCGGACAGATCGTACCCGAACTTGGTGGCTACGAAGCGTCGGATGTCCTCTTTGGTTGCGCCTGAACGAGCGAGGAACACGGCTGCGGCCGTCGCCTGGGCCCCTTTGATTCCTTCGGGGTGGTTGTGGGTAACAACCGCGCTCCGTCTTGCCTCTTCCAGCGCTTCGTCCAGGGAATCCATCGCCATGCCTATGGGACTGACCCGCATCGCGGACCCGTTTCCCCAGCTCCCGTATGGCTCGCAGGACGCTGACGAGGCCCACGTATAGAACGCTGAACCATAGCCCGTAAAAGGGTACAGTCTTAAATATTCTTTGAATTTATCCGCATAGTTTGCGCGGCTCAGGAGACAATCCGCGACCGCGACGGTGAGCGCCGTATCGTCAGTGAAAAAGCAATCCTTCCGAAACAGGGGAAAGTCGGTGTGCTTTATGGGAGCGGACTCATACACAGAGCCGATGATGTCACCTGCGATAGCTCCAAGCATCTCACCCTCTTCTCGTGAGAGCAGAGATCACGTCACTCGATCCGGTTCACGGAGGCCGGACCTGGTTTCCGGCGCTCGGGCCTCTCCGACAATGCGGTCAATGCTGCGAGTAATCTGGTCAAGGTCTTCCACAAGATTCTCGGTTTTCTTGACCCCTTCTTGCTCCACCCCGCGGAACCAGGTCTGTGTCTTCGCAAGCAGATCAAGCGCCTGTGCGAGTTCTGTGCGCAAGGGATCGCGGTCCGCGGGCGCGCACTCCGCAATTCGGCGACTGATGTCCAGCGCGGTGGCAAGCGTGTCGTGCAGCTTCTGGTAGAGTTCGCCGTGACGTTCGCCGGCTGCCGTGGCAATCAAGGTCGGCTGAGACAGACGATTGCGTAGATCGAATACCGCGCCGGCGACCGCCTTGAGTAAGGCTGCATCCTCGGGCTCCAAGCGATGCAAGAGGTCTGAATACCATCGCCCAAGCGCGAACCATTCGTTCGCGTGCGGGTCCCGGAATTGCGCCGCGATAACAGGGCGCATCTGCCTGAGCTTGCGCATCCCGCCCATCACCGGCGCGGCAACCGCGGTCAAGAAAAAGAGAAAAGCCCACAAGGGCCCGCTGAACGCGGCAAACAACCCCGCGATTGCAGAAATAATCAGACTTCCGTTCCAAAGGGCCTGCGGCCATCCCGGTTCTCGCCCGAGGCGCGCAGGAATCTTGATCGAGCGGAGCGCTTCCACAAGCCTGTTTCCTGACTCTTCTTCGACGCCTGAAACGAGAACCCACCGGCCCCGTTTGAGCTTTTGATCGGCTTCCAGTGAGTCCACCTGCCTGAACCAGGCTTTGATTTTGGTCAACAATAGGGCACGCAGTTTCTCCGAAGCCACGTCCTCTACGATTACCGAGAGATCGCCACCCGCGACCAGTCCCGGAGAGACCTGCCCGCATTCCGGGCAGAAGGGGGGCTCGAACCGATGTTCGGCCCCGCACCGGAAGCACTCAAGAGGATGGGAGGAATCCATTATGGTCTTTCCGTACGAACTGTCATAGCTAACAAGCCACAACGAATCATGAAAGTCTTCAGCTTCGGCGAGGACTCCGGGGCTTCGCCTCGGAGATCCGCAACAAGAGCGCATCGTTGCGCAATAATTTGGAGAGGAGACTCATCTCCCCTCCAAACCACCCCATACGTAGGCCCAAGCAGGGGCGCCTCATACCGACAACTTTCCCATGAATGTGCTTTCAAACAAGCAATTGTGAGCGGCGCTTCTCTTGGGAAGGCGCCTCTCCATCTCCCCTATTCGACCGCAAAGCACGATCAGAGCCGTGCGCCTTCCAGGTCGGCCGCTATGTTTTCCAAGGGCTCGGTAATGCCGAGCGCCTGAGCCATTCGTCTCAGTTCCATCATCTCCTCGGTGGAGATAGCTCCGTCGGCCTGAGCCACTACAAAGGCTATTCTCATGAAGGTCTTTCGGAGGTATGTGGCCTCCAGACCATAAATCAGCTCATCGAGGGAGAAAGGGATCTTTGCCAGAGCATCCACACTCAGGTCCGCGTTACCTTCCTTCAGGAACGACTCCAGAAGCTCTTTCTCTCTGGGCGTTATTCCGTCGATCTGAGCCAGATGGTAGAGCCCGTGAGCCATTGCCTTCACTTGATCGGGTCTCAAGGCATCCTCAGCCTGACGCTGTATGAACATTTCAATCCTCCTCTCTCACTCCTCGGCTTCCCTGCGCTCGCGAACGCGCCTAGGCATTCAATTGCTTCCCGATGGAGAGCTCCATCTGCGTCGCGCTGCGCCATCGGCGCTCAGGTTCCTTTTCCAGGCATTTCAGGATCATTTCGTCCAGCCAGAGCGGTAATTCGTGTCTATGGACTTTGGGGGGGATCGGGTATTTCTTCAGATGCGCGAATCGGTATTCCTCCGAGGTCGTCCCGTAGAAGGGGGACTTGCCCGTAACCATTTTGTACAACAACACTCCCAGCGAATAGATATCCGCGAGCATGGGGTTGATGAGCCTGCTATCAAAAACGTACACTTCGGGGGGCAGCGCGGTGAGATCCGCGCCCGCTTCTTCCCACATGCGCCTCTTGTGGCCTCTGGCCTCTGTCAGAGCCCTGCACACACCGCAATCGTCCAGCTTGGCCAGCGTCTTCCCACCATTGAGAACTACTTTGGAGGGCTTGAGGTTCAGGTGAGCGACTCGTCGGATCACGTTATCACGTCCCCGGTGCATGTGGGAGTACCCCACGCCGTTCAGAATCTGGGGCAGCAGTTGGGTGACAAGATCAAGGGGCAGCCCTTCCGGCGCGTCTTGAATAAGGGTCTCCATGTCAAGCGGTAGATATTCGTAAAGCAGAGCTTTTTGCCTGTCGAGCAATGCGCTGCCCAGGAGCCTGACAATGTTCGTGTCCTCCATGTTGGACTGGAGTTCAATGATTCTCTCCAGGAAGGCATCCATTGTGGTTGAGCCGACCACATCTTCATGGAAAAGCTTCACCGCAATGTCGGGCCCGTCGCCTTTCCCGGCCCGCGCTTTGAGCGTCACCGCTTTCGCAGCGTCCGCGATCACTTCGACAATCTGATACGCTTCGGGCGCGCCAAAACCTGTGATCCAGGGGAGGAAAGACACTTGCGTGAGAGTAAGCCCGAGTTTCCCCTTCACGGACTCGGAAAACCCCACACGAGTCGCGTCGACGGATAGCGGCGCTTCGGAAGCGGACACCTCCGCCACGTCATCCTCTTCCGCAATCGATTCCAGTGACATGACTTGCTGAGATTCAAGAACTTCCTGAACAACAACTTCGCCGTCGCTTTTGCTCTCCCTAGCGGCAATCTCGTCCCCGTGGTCCGCAGCCCCATCGGCCTTGACGTCCTTTGCCCGATCCTTGAGCTTGGAGACGTCGCTTCCGCACGCGGGACATCGAATAAACGGAGTCGGATGCGCATGGCCGCAAACAGGACAATGATAGAGGGAGGCAAGGAACGACTTCTCCTCCTCTTCTTCGAGTTCCTTGATCCTGCGGTTCCTGTCGAAGTACTGTTCCTTGGTGACAGCGCCGTCGTTGATTAGTTTCTTGACGACCTTAACCAGTTGAGACGCGCTCAAGCCGTACTTCAGCAGCAGATCCCGATCAGGGACCCCGGCGCAGTAGTCTTTCGTGAATTCGCGAATAGGCAGCTTTCGCGCCATCAAATGCCTCGGTCACCAATAGCGGCCGCGGTGAGCGCAAGCCGGGTTGCAGAGAAACGCCCCCTTGAATCGCGAGAGCTAACTCGAAGGAGAGTGTCCGGTTTGACTCCCCAGTCTTCCTCAATAGGCGCTAAAATAGGATTGGCCCCTGGCGCTGGACATTCCCCTTCACCCTGCCCTCTCCCGCCAGGGGAGCGGGTTTCCAGAACTCCCTCCCTCGATGGGAGGGGGAAGACGGAGGGTGATAAAGCTTTGTTATCACAGAGGCCTATTCCTTATTTGAACGCCTATGCCAGTCTTCCTCCCCCTTTGCCTTACCGATTCAGTGTCCCCGAAGTTGATGCTCCCACCAGTGGATGTCCGGACGAGCAAGTCCTGTAGCCTCGTTTGATCCGAGGATGCCCCGTATCCAAGCAAGCGAAGTATCCGGAGGATATTCGTAGATCCGATCCCACACAGCGCGGCCGGCTATGCCGAGGAGGAGAACCGTGGCCACCGCCTGGGCGAATTCCTCCGGCACATCTCCGGGAATATGCAATCGCCGCTCGTTGCTCATAGCCGAAACCATCGCATCCATCCGCACGAGCGCCGCGCCTGACCTCCCTCACGGAGTGTCGGTGGGCTTCATGAAGAAGAAGATACCCGCGCCGATGACGCCGACAATAAATGCGATCCAAAAGGCCCAGTTCCAGAACTGCCCGGAAGTATACCAATGGTATTGCGCTATCCCCGGAGCCTGGACCAGACTCTGAACGATGAGCTGCTCCATCGCCAGTCCCTCCTTATCTTAGTAATGCATGGCCCGCAATTCGGCTAGTCTTCTTCACGAACCACCGTTGCAGTATATGTGTAGATTTTCGCAGTGGGACTCTTCCACCCTTCCCACCCCAACATTGCCTTGTCTCGCGAGCAATGGCCCAGAAACTGCTCCAGAGTCCAGCCGGTTTCAACAGCCACCTGCGGTAGAAAAGCGCCGCTCCGGCCTTCTCCCTGGATGACAATCCCGTGGGCGCCAAGCTTGATCTCTCTGAGCGGGTCGGAAACCCTCCGCATAGGAGAAAGCACGGAGATCTCCACATCCAGATCGAGCATCTCTTCCGCTTTGACGGGATTAGCCGAGAATCTCACATCGCGGGTGGCTGACGCAATGGCCATTTCGCGGACGGTTTTCCAGAGCGGATCATCCGCGGAGAAACGACCGACGCACCCCCGAAGCTCACTCTTCCGTTTCAAGGTTACGAAACAGCCCGCTTTGATTTGGAGTTCGGGGTTGTCGCTGGGATGAAAATCGACCCAATCCCCTCTTACGGCAGCCGTGGCTGCCTCCCGAGCCATGCGAACCAGCTCCCGTTTACTCTCCCGACTAAAGGAGAACTCCTCCTCCTGCCGCGATCCCGAGGTTGGCAACCCCGTTCCCGTGAATATCATTGCGCCGTACCCCACTACGCGGCCGTTATCTCCGCTGACCATGCCGGAATGCGTATAGTTCACCACGGCCGCCTCGCTGATCCCCAGACCTTTGGCCGCGCGCGCCAAGGCGAGCGCGGCGTCCAGCCCGCACATGGCGCAGCCTAAGCCCTTATGCCCCGCCTGCATGAGCTTCTGATTTTCTTGGATCAAGGTACTCGGGTTCAGGGACTTGACAGCGTCCAGAATGGCCTTATCCACCTTTTCCGCTGTTGGGGCGTCCGGGTAGTGACTCAGGTCGGAGGAGACAACGATCAATGTTCTTCCCTTTGCCGCAATGGCAATGAGAGCATTCGCGGCCCTCTGGTGGTCAAGGGGATCGGGGCTACTGATCAGCATGGGCACTATCTTGAACGGTTTGCCCTTGGCTGCCGTAATCAGGTACGGGAGCTGCGCTTCCAAGCAGTGCTCACCCGCGTGCGCCCGGTCGTCAAACTCGATCCGATCCATGCTCCGGGCCAACTCCCGGCAGAGGTCGGTTGCCACCTGCACCGGGCCCAGAGGAGTCTCCCAAGCGTGAGCCGAGCTCAGCGCGGCAGCCTTGGTCGCCAAACGATGGCTGGGCCCTATGAGCGCCACCGTATCATACTTGAACGCAGGCCCCTCTATCTGCTTGTACGCAGCGGCAAGGCCGCGTCTACAGAATACGTACCCGGCGTGCGGCGCCAAGATTGCCTTGATCGCGCCCGAGAATTCCTCCTTCTTCGCTTCAGCGAGGGAGGTTTCCACCACTCTTCGTAACTCCCCGGGCTCGGCCGGATAGAACACACCCGCCACAGCGGGCTTTCTGACATTTAGGGAATCGGATGCCGCCGCGTGTGCGGATCCCAAGGCGCCTGCGGCAAGCAGGGCAACCAACCCTCCAACAACGGCAGCCTCACGATGCCCGGCGCAGGCAAGCACTCTCATCCCACCTCCCGGCGCCCATCTATGCATCGGTCTTGCGGACAAACATCGCCCGCCTCCGAGAAAGACCCCACAAGCGGCTGTCCGAACCCCCACAGAGACCGCGCCAAGCCACGGAGAGCGCCCCCAGGCTCATCAGGAATTCCCGTCGGGCCACGCGAGATCCTCTATCCAGCTCGAACCGGAAACCTCGCCGCGACCGTAAGGAAAGTCCGGAGAGCGCGTTTCCCCGCGCAGGACGCGTCCAGCCTGCGACTAACTGTTCCAGCCCGATCGCAGCGCGCGATGACCATTCACGAAAGCGGCTCATGAGGAACTCCACACGCCAGGTACGGTCTCTCCGCACGTAGGGCATTTTCCGTCTCGAAGGTTGTTCTCAAGTATGGAGTAGCCCGTCCGGCGGATCAAGAGCGTCTGATCTTTCGGACAAACCGTGTGCGCAGCCTCCACGCCCAGCACGTTGCCGACGTACACATAGCGCAGACCGATTTCGAGCGCTTCCTGCCTTGCCTGCATAAGTAACTCAACGGGCGTGGGCGGAAGATTGCGTATCTTATACATGGGATAGAAACGGCTGAAATGCAAAGGCGTGTCAGGGCCGAGATTCGCCAGCATCCATTTGCACATCCGGCGTATCATCTCCAGGTCGTCGTTGAGGGTGGGGATCACCAAATTGGTGACTTCAAGCCAAACGCCCCGCTCTTTCATGAGAACCAGACAGTCAAGCACCGGCTTGAGACTGCCTTCGCACATGTCCCGATAGAATGCGTCACTGAACGCCTTCAAGTCAGTGTTGGAGCCGTCAGTTACCGTGCACAAAAGCTCCAAGGGTTTGCGGTTGATGTAGCCCGCGGTCACCGTGACGTTCTTGAGCCCTTTTTCACGAGCCAGTCGTGATGTGTCCATCGTGTATTCATAGTAGATGACGGGGTCCGTATAGGTATAAGCAATGGAGGCGCATTGTTGCGCGATGGCTGTCCGCACCACCTCTTCCGGTTCAAGACGGATGTTGCGAATGTCTTGCGGCCCAAGCTGCGAGATAGTCCAGTTCTGACAGAATTTGCAGTGAAGATTGCAGCCCGCGGTGGCAAGGGAAAATATGCGGCTCCCCGGCTGGAAATGATAGAGCGGTTTCTTCTCCACCGGATCGATGTGAATTGCGCAAGGCCTCCCATAGGTCACGGCGCGGAGCTCTCCATCCACCACGATGCGCGACCGGCAATCACCGCTGTGCCCCTCTGTTATCCGGCAGGCTTTGGGACAAAGCTCGCAGACAAATACCTGTCGCTTGGGCACCCGGCAACCTCGGCATCATGAACGGCATCGAGCCGCACTTGCTACAGCTCCTCATCCGGAGGCCCGAACACGAGAAGCGCAGCCGTGCGTTCTCTTCCCGATACTCGGTGGAAGAAACTCCGGAAACCACTATAGGACCGGCAGATGTCAAAATCAAGCACGTCCTGCGCCATACCTTCAGGTCGCGTGTGAGATCGAAAACCCCCGGCGAGCGAACCGGTCTTCGGCGCGCATTCTTTTTTCAACGAACCTGCTGCTTGTCCGGCGATCGAGTTACAAGAACTCAGCTCTGGATGGGGTCTATAACCCGCGGTCTTTTCCTAGTTTTTTTGTCAAAAAAAGCTTGCAATCCAGAGAACGATATGGAATTATATATTCATATATTAATATAGCTGACTGGCCATATGCGCCGGCCCACCTATCCCGGCGCCAATTCCCAACCGGCCCCCAAGCTCCTCACCTCTCTCGTGAGGACCAATTACCCCGCCAGGAGGCTTCCCATGAATCATCAGGCACAAGGAAAGAAGAGACTCTCCGTCATTTGCTCACGTGACTCACTCGACGGCGCGTATCCATCCGCGGTCCTTGCGATCAACGCGGTCCGCATGGGCATGGACGCTACCATTTACTACACGTTCAGTGGGCTCAACGTGATCCGGAAGGGGTACGCGAAGAAGCTGAAATTTTATCCCCCCGGCACAATGGGCGCGATCCCCGGCATGCCCCAATTGGCCACCGGCATGATGAAAAGGATGATCGAAAAAGCCTCGCTGCCGGAGCTGGCGGACCTACTGGAGATGTGTCAAATGGAAGGGGTTAAGCTCATAGGGTGCCATATGGCCGCGAGCATGTTCGAACTGGATAGGGAGGATTTCATCGAGGGCGTGGAGATCGCCAACGCCGAGCAGTTCCTCCAATTGGCCCTTGAATCCAACCTGTGCCTCTTTACGTGACCGGTTGGGCATAGTCTCATAATCGGGTCTCCGACGCATCGGGCTGCGCGAAAGCTCTCTTTTCCGCTGAAAGGCTGATGCCTGAGCTTCCGGGGCGTCGGAGCGCGCCTCCCCTTGCGGATTTCAACCGGAACCCGAGGCGGTCGCGAGAAAGCTCGCAAGGCCCGGAATTGCGGATCATGGCGCGGTCACGACGGAAGCAGCCAGCCGCTCACACCCCGACCTTGGTCGTCTTTGCCCTTGAACGG
This sequence comes from Deltaproteobacteria bacterium, assembly GCA_016875095.1. Taxonomy (GTDB): domain Bacteria; phylum Desulfobacterota; class Desulfomonilia; order Desulfomonilales; family Desulfomonilaceae; genus VGSG01. Next base: position 75,905 of record VGSG01000002.1, on the reverse strand, counting down.
TATCAGGCGCCTGAGCAGCTCCGCCACTCTCTTGCCCTGCTCGCAGTCGAAATGCTCGCACGTGTACCCCTGCTGGCAGTCACCGCATAGCCTTGTCTCAATCCAGTCCGCAAGATCGTTGAAGTCCATGAGACGTTCCTCCAATTGCTCGTTCCGTGGACAAACGGATGTCGGGCAACCAGCCTTATGAAGAGCGCTCCCCACAAGATCGACACTTGCCGGCCGGTGCGCCTTCGTAACGTACTTAATCATACGTGATAAACCCCGCCACCTCCACTTGGCGGCGCCCAGGGTAAATGGTAACGTGCTGAAGTCCGGAGGCTCTGAGGTCTCATGTTCCTGCCGAGACACCTGGCGCGTTTGTCGGAGTTATTTTCCGATTTATGTCGCCGCAGACGGAGGTCCCACTGAAGCTGGAATCCGGTCCCGCCGGGTGGGCTTTCAACGGTAAGGGACACGGGACTTCTGGACCCGAGCGCCCGCCCTACGCCCTCTCCCCTCGCTTCTCCCGTCAGGGGATTGGACACCGGAGGGTAAGATCGGGTCGGTTTCAATGCCTGTCTGAACAGTGTCGGTCGTCGGGCCTATTTCATAACCAAGCGAACATCCCTTTGAGCAACGGCATACCCGCCCAAGATTTTGGCTATAGTGAACGGCATTGGGATTTGCGCGAAAGGTCACCCTCCCCCTTTTCCCTCCCATCAAGGGAGGAGTCATAAAACCCTCTCCCCTCGCGGGAGAGGGAAGGAAGAAGGGGATTCCAGCCTCATCCAAAGGCGCAGATCTCAACGCAGCCTTCTATAGCGCGCGCAAGGAGATTTGCTTCGCAGATGTCATGGATGTTCTTCCTTTTCGGTTTCGCGGCCTTGTCTGGGCAGATCCTGCTGCTCCGTGAGATCCTTGTCGTCTTCCACGGAACGGAATTGTGCATCGGGATCTTTTTCGCAGCATGGCTTGCCGGGATCGGCTTAGGCGCGTCCGCGGGCGCGCATGTTACGAAGAAATGGTCCGGAGAGCCTCAAAGACTGTTCCTTCACTCGTATGTCGCGCTCGGTTTTTCTCTTCTCTTGGAAATACTCCTTATCCGCGCAAGCCCACGGCTCTTTGGGATCGCGCCCGCCGAACTGGCGCCTTTGCACGGCATATTGTTGGCGGTTCCGATCGGGACATTCATCACCGCGTTCCTTACCGGCTTTCTCTTTCCGCTGGGTTGTAAGGCGACCCCGGCTGCGGACGATCGCCGCGTCGCGCAACTGTATGTCTTTGAATCGCTGGGGAGCCTGATCGGAGGAGCGGCTTTTACATTTGCGCTGGTTCGATTGCTTTCGCCTCTGCGGATCGCCGCTCTCATCGCGTTCTTCATGGCTCTCGCGGTTGCGCTTTACCTCCGACGGGTCAAACAAGCGGACGCCCTCTGGTCTGCCGTGGCTATGGCCGCCTGCGCGCTTTTCGTGTTGTCGCCCTTGGGGCGGAGTTTCGTGGAATGGACCGCTCGCGTGCGATGGCAGGCGCTTCATCCCGGACTTGAACTCCTGGAGCACGCTCCTACGCCGTACCAGCTTGCGGAGGTGGCGCGCCTGGGAAACCAAGTGTCGCTCTTCGGCAACGGCAAGATCATCTCGTCATTCCCGGACCCGCACAGCACGGATCGCGTGGCCGCGCTGGCGATGACCCAAAAGCCTGAAACGCGCAAGGTCCTGCTCATCGGAGGCGCCGCGGGGAGCATGGTCCGATCTTTGCTTCGCTACCCCCTGAGCCGCGTGGATGTGGTCGAGCCGGACCAGTGGGCTTTCAAACTGGCGCGGAAATACATGCCGCAGGAAGAGAACGAGGCAATCAGCGATCCCCGCGTTCGTATGATCTTCGCGGACGGCAGGTTCTATGTGAATCAGATGGCCGGCGCCGATTACGACATGGTCATTGTCACGGCTCCGGACCCGGTTTCCGCGTTCTGGAATCGTTATTACACACTGGAGTTCTTTCGCGCCGTAGCAGCCGGTCTTGCTCCGGGGGGCGTATTCGCCACTCGGGTGACCTCCGCGGAAAATTTCTGGGGATCGGAGGTGGCTTCGTACGCGGGATCGGTTTATCACACCCTGAAACGCGTCTTTCCGGACGTGGGCGCCACTCCCGGTGATGAAACCCATTTTCTGGCTTCCAAGAGGCACGATACCCTGAGCCTCGATCCCGCTGAGCTGGCCGCCCGATATGGAGGGTTCAAGGACCGGCCGTTCGATCCGAAAGGCTTCGAAACGCTCCTTCCGCCGGAACGAACCGCGTTCGTGCGAAAAGAGCTTGAGAATTCGCCGGTCCTGATCAACACGGACTTTAGCCCCATTTCCGCGTCTCTCGCTCTCATACTGTGGGGACGGTTCTCCGGAACGGGGCGTATGGAGGTCCTCAATACGATCCGCCGAGGCGGCCTCGCCTTTTTTCTGATCCCCTTGTTCTTCTTTTTTTCCGCAAGGCTGATCTTTCGCGCGCGATGGGGCGCGCGCGACGGGAAAGAGAGCCGCTTTCAAATTTTGCTGGCCATGTTTGCAGTGGGATCCGCGGCCATGGGCCTGCAAATCGTTCTTATGTACGCTTATCAGAGCCTCTTCGGTCACGTCTTCGAGCGGGTGGGGATCTTCGTTGCCCTGTTCATGGCCGGACTGACAGCGGGCGCCGCGGCCGCGCGCTCCGCGCTTTCCCGTTTCGGCAGCGTCTCTATCGCCATCGCGGGGATGCTCTTTCTTATGGGCGCGGTCTGCATTGCAACTCCACCGGTCTTTCGTCTCCTGGGGAATCAGTCGCCACAAACTATCGAGGCCGTGCTCTTCGGCCTGGCGCTCATCTCAGGTATGTTGACCGGCGGGGTATTCCCTCTGGCAGTCTCCTCGCACCTTTGGCTGACCGGGAATCCGGGGCAAACATCAGGCCTTGTGGATGCCGCGGACCATTACGGCGCGGCCGTCGGCGGAGCGCTCACAGGCGCCCTGCTTGTCCCGCTCCTGGGGATCGGCGACGCCTGCCTGGTTCTGATGGCGCTCGTGCTCCTCCCTGTCGGCCTCATGCTCGCGGAAGTCGCTTTCCGTCGGATCGACGCAATTTTGGATCGATATCGGCCCGCCGGGCCTTTTTCTTTCCCTTTTGTGAGAACCTCGTGGACTCTCTGCTTTCTTGTAGCAGGGGCTTTCACTTTGCACCTTGTGGTTGGACCGCCCAAGACCGCATACACGGTAGTCTTTGACAACGAAACACTCGCGGAAATATCCGGTTCAAACAAGTTTGAGTTCAAGCAAGCGCCATTCCCCCATTACATGGGCGCTCCCACGGAAAGCGAGCGATTCACGGTCAGCTTAAGCACCATTCCCATCGCGAGTGAAGCGCGCGGGTACGGCGGCCCGTTGAACCTGCTGGTCTCGGTCTCGGATCAGGGGGCCGTCAAGGGCGTGAGGCTCGTAGAATCCCGAGAAACACCGTCGTACATTCAGGGTTTGGACGAGTGGCTGCGCGGCCTGAGAGGACGCTCCATACTGGAGCCTCTTCAAGAGAGAGTTGACGCGCTCAGCGGCGCAACCATCACGTGCGCAGCCATTGCCCGGATTCTGGAAAAGACCGGAGAAGAGATAGCCGCTCCCGTTCTCGGGATATCTCGTCCGGCTGGACGGCCTGAGCCTGCCGCCATTTGGAGCAAGGCTTTGAAGGACCTCAAGCTTTGGAGCGTGATAGCGCTCTTCGCTGTGTTCATCGGCGCGCACCATCTACGAACCGAAAGGCTGCGACTCTTGTGTCTCGCCGCCTCACTGGGAATTCTCGGACTGTTCCTGAATGCGCCCTTTACCGAGCTGGACGCCGCGAATCTGCTCACAGGACAATTTCCCGCGCCGGATACGACCTGGCGAGTGGTCCTTTTCACCGGAGTTCTGCTTGTGTCGGCGATGTGGGGTCAGGTATTCTGCGGGTTCCTCTGTCCTTTCGGGGCATTACAAGAGTTTTTGAGCTTCAGGACGATGAGGCGAAGGGTCTCGGTAGATGCGGAAGGCAAGGGCCGGTATCTCAAATTCGTATTGTTGGCCGTGATCCTTTCGATCTTCCTTCTGACGGGAGATACCGTCTGGTTCACGTTCAGTCCCCTCCAGCACTTCTTTAGAGGGGATATGGACACATGGGCGCTCGCGCTGTGCCTGGTAGCGCTGGCCGTATCTCTCTTCTATTTCCGCTTCTGGTGCCGTTACCTTTGCCCGGCGGGCGCGTTCCTGGCGCTCTTTAACAAAGTGAGGCTCCTCAGGAGATGGGCGCCCACTCCCCAGCCAGCCAACTGCGACCTTGGGGTCAGCTTTCCCGGAGACGTGGACTGCATCCGATGCAATCGATGCCTGTTCAAGGCGCCGGCGGATACAGGGGGCGTAAGATGATGGGCAGGCTCGTCGCGCGCCTGCGCGGTCGAACCGAAGATCTCATTTTCGTGGGACTGCTCGCCCTGTGTGTCGTGCTTGGCGCAGGCGCGGTTCGTTCCGGACTCGAAACTCGGGAAATGCCGATCACAGCAGGGGGCGCACGAAAGGTAGACTTGAAGACCGTTCGGAAGCAGATCTCAGAAGGTGAGCTGTCCTCTCAAAAAGCGGTGTTCTTCAAGAAACTCCCTCGTTGACATTACCCCGGGCCGGAAAACGCTTTTCCGAAGAAAACGGCCGGCAGAGCTGCCGGAGGCTTGATTTATAGGAGGGCCAAGCGCGGATTTCTACAGAAATAAAACGTGGAATTCCGATCAAAAAGATTTGTATCTTCATTTATATCTATATTATAATAAAATTGTGTAACCAAGCATACGGGGGAGATCATCCCAGTAAGGACGCAACCGGCGTTTTCTGCCCGAAGATTCGCCGGATGACCACCGAATGCTCCCCGAGAGCACCAGCACAGATGAGGAGGAATGAATGAGTAAGCGCACAATCACCCTAATCGTCGTAACTGTTGCCCTGGCCGTATGGTGGCCGGGCGCGGCGCTCGCAGCGGAGGAACAGTTCCCGTCCAAATCGGATCCGAGCTGCCTTAAGTGTCACCCCGCGTACGAGAAGACCCCGAACCTTCTCGCCGGCCGCTTCGTGGATGTGGCTGCCAAGAGCAAGTCGCTGCAGCTACAAATCGGGAAAGAGAACGAGGTGATCTTCTTCGACGACGCCACCGTGCTCAAGAACGCGCCCGAGTACAAAAAGATCGACAAGAATGAGGCGGTCCGGATCACCTACGTCAAGAGAGACGGCAAGAGCTACGCGAAAGAGGTTGAGGTCAAGAAGGGCCTCCAGGTAGCGAAAGAAAAGCTGATGGAAGCCGAGGAGCTTGCCAAGTTGGTTGCTCAGGGACCTGAGAAAGGCAAGTACGTGCTCCTGGACAGTCGCCCTACGGACAACTACGACCAGGGCTACATCCCCACGGCCAAGTCATTTCCGCACTTTGCGTTTGACAATTTGATGGAAAAGGTCCTGCCCAAGGATAAGGACATCCTTCAGATCTATTACTGCGCAGGTTACACCTGAGTGCTCAGCCCCATGTCCGCCAGGAAGGCGGAAGCGCTCGGCTACAAGAACGTTAAGGTGTTTCACGCAGGTTTGCCCGCGTGGAAGAAGGCCGGCCAGCCGGTGGTTTCCAACGTCGCGAACATTGAAAATCTGAACAAGACGGACGGTTCGTACATCCTCGTGGATTTTCGCTCCAAAGACGAAATAGAAAAAGGGCATATTCCCAAGGCGGTCGCCGCTCCCGGGGGCGACGTAAATGCGCTCAAGGACCAGTTCCCGAAATTCAAGCGAGCGGTGACCATCCTGTACAATAAAGAGGGCAACGTGGCTGCCGCTCTGGATGCGTACAAGATGATCTCAGGCTGGGGTTATAACCAGGTGAGCATCCTGGATGGCGGTTTCGACGCCTGGCAAAAGGCTGGGAAACAGGTTGCAACCGGGCCCGCTCAGACCAAAATCGCGTATGTGAAAAAGCTTGCGCCCGGCGAAGTTGATTTGCCGGTGTTTCAGAAGCTGGCCAGTGGTGAAAGCAAGGATAAGGCGGTTCTTGATGTGCGCAACGCCGACGAAAACAAGGAGTGCGCGATTGCCGGGGCAATCCACATCCCGCTCGACCAACTCGAAGGGCGACTGGCCGACCTGCCGAAAGACAAAGAGATCGTGATTCACTGTGCCACCGGTATCCGGGCCGAGATGGCTCAGAACATTTTGCAGAAAGCGGGTCTGAAGTCGAAGTTTGTCAAGGGCGACCTATCCTTTGACCGCGATCCTCAGGGTAAGTGCATCGCCAAGATCGCAGAATAGTCTCTCTTCAGGATGGGCCTCCACGGGCCCATCCGACTCCTCCGGAGCGCTCAACTCTTCTCTGGAGAAGGATTCGGCTCCTCTGATCGCGGTGTCGGGCTCGCCGCGGCTAACTTTCTCGATCCCAGCTATGCCTGCTTTTCTTTGCCCCGTGTCGGCGTCGTATGCTAGGATGAAATAAGGGTCGCGGCTCACGCCGGCTGCCCTGATCCGACGCATGGGCCGACACAGGAGGAAGAAATGGGCATCCTCTCCTTCATAAAGAACGAACTGATCGACATAATAGAATGGACCGATGATTCGGGAGATATCCTGGTTTGGCGTTTTCCCGATCAGAACCACGACATCAAGATGGGCGCCAAGCTGACCGTGAGGGAGGGACAGGCTGTAGTCTTCCTAAATGAGGGACAGATAGCCGATGTTTTCAGCCCCGGGCTTTACACGCTCAATACCCAGAATTTGCCGGTGCTCACCACGCTTCGATCGTGGAAATACGGCTTTGAGTCGCCCTTCAAGGCAGATGTCTATTTCGTGAACACTCGGAATTTCCTCGATCGGAAGTGGGGAACCCAGAATCCGATCATGATGAGGGATCCCGAGTTGGGAGCGGTTCGGCTTCGGGCATTCGGGACCTATGGAATCCGTGTGACCGATCCGGCTGCATTCATGAGGCAGGTGGTAGGGACGGACGGCTGCTTTACCACGGATGAGATCGAAGGCCAACTGCGCAGCATGATCGTTTCGGCCTTCAGCGGCATGTTGGCCAAGTCGAAGATCGCGACGCTCGATCTTGCCGCAAACTATCGCACAATGGGTGACAGTTCGCGGGAGGCCATGAACCCGGACATACAATCATACGGGCTTACCATCACCTCATTCGTCATCGAGAATATTTCGCTTCCGCCGGAAGTGGAAAAGATGCTGGATATCCGGTCTCAGATGGGCATTGTGGGAGACATGGGTCGTTTTACTCAGTTCCAGACGGCCGCGTCCATTCCCGAGGCGGCCCGGTCCGGCGGCGCGGGCGAATTCATGGGTATGGGCGCAGGGATCGCCATGGGCCAGCGCATGGCGCAGTCCATGGCCGCAAGCTTCAGCCCCACGGAGACTTCACAGGCTCAGCCGGCCCCCACAACGATCCCCCCCGAGCGGAAGAGAGCCTGTGTTCAATGCGGAGAACTTACACCCGAGAATGCAAAGTTCTGCTCCGAATGCGGCGCGCCTCAGGAAACCGCGTGCCCTCAGTGCAAGGCTAAGGTCAAGGCCGGGACGAAATTCTGCTCCGAATGCGGCCAGAAGCTGGCGTGATGGCTGTTTCCCTCCGGAAGGGCAAGAATCGGGGCATGTTCCCGGACAAGTATAGAAGGCTGCGTTGAGATCTGCGCCTTTGGCTAAGGCTAGAATCCCCCTCTCCCTTCCCTCTCCCGCCAGGGAAGGGGTTAGGGTTCCTCTCACTTGATGGGAGGTGACAGGGGAAGGTGAGATCGGGTCGCTTTCAAGGCGTGCGGTACATTGTCCATCACCATCCCATCAGATCTACGGTCTCTTCAAATACCCTGCTCGCGGGCAGGTCTTCCAAGCAACGACGTTCCAAGCATGAGCGCTTGCGACATGCGAGGCAGTCGAGCTCTTCGAGTCTGATGACTCGATGACCGTCTCCGTAAGGGCCCACCTTTGCCGGATCGGTAGGGCCAAAGAGGGCCACCACAGGCGTCCCCGCAAACGCGGCCACGTGCATGGGGCCTGAATCCACCCCCACATAGACACCGCACCGTTCGATCAGGGCTATGGCCTCGTCGAGCGCAAGCCTTCCCGCGGCCGGGATGGAGAGTTGCTTCATTCCGCCGGTAATCTCTCGAATCAATGCGCGGTCTCCGGGACCACCCCCGAAGATCACCAGCGCTCCCACGCGTTGAGTCAAAAGATCGGCCAGCTCAGCCCACGCATGGATCGTCCAGAGTTTGGTCTTCCACCTCGCGGCAGGGTTGGCGTACACCAGACGGTCCGATTCGTTGATTCCCTCCGCTTTCAAGAACTCCGCCACCTTCTGTTGGGCCTCCCTGCCGGTAACAAGCCGGTAGTCTTCGGGCTTAGGGGGGCACCCAAGGAAATCGGCAAACGCCATATTCTTGTCCACCGCGTGAGGCTTCTTCGCGTCGGCGCTGAGCGTGGTGTGTTGGAACCACGTGTTCAGTTCCTTTGCGTCGGCAAAACCTATTCGTCGGCCCGAGGGGTTTGCCAGAGCGAGCAGTCCGCTTCGGAACGATGCGTGAAGATCCAGCGCCAGATCGTAGGGAACCGCCTTGAAACGAGTTCTCAATGTCCGAACGGTGCGAATGGTGGCTACAAGAGCTGCGAGCCATGAGGAACCGCTGGCCGCGGGCTCGCTCGTCGAAGGAATTGAGATTGGAATGATCTCATCCACCGCGGGATCGTGCTGAATGACCGGCCGAAACGACTGCTGAACAATCCATCCGATGACGCAGTCGGGCCGGCAGCGTTTGATAGCGTGGACCAGCGGCACAGTGTGAACCACATCGCCCAGAGAGCTGGGCTTGACGATGAGCACCCGTTTGCCGTCAAGATCCATCGATGCTGCTCGCCGAGGCATATTCACAGTCGCGTTTCTTTGATCGCCCTGCTTGCCATTTTGAGCAGGTCTTCTTCCTTTTCAGCGACCGTTCCGATACGGAGCGCCCCTACCTTGCCCGTTTGTTTGATAGACGAAGGGAGCTTGACCCAATCCTTTTCGGTGAAGACCACGGGCAGGTTTCCCGCTTGGGCAAGAATCAGGTTCAATTCGGCTTCCCTATACGTGTGATGGTCGGGGAAACGGAGATGGCGGACCACCTTCCAGCCCGATTCCTGGGCAAGATCGCCGAAGCGCTCGGGATTGGCAATCCCGGAAACCAGGATCACCTCGCGGCCCGCCAAGTCTTCCGGGGCGTTCATTCCGGGCAGACCCACGAGTCCGATTGCAACGGCCGTCACCCGAAACAGGGGTTTACCTTCCAGGAATCGGCTGATCTTGTGGGGGAGACTTGCGGCATTCCCCGTCATAATGACCGCATCGGCTCGGGAAAGCGCGGAAATGGGCTCTCTGAGCCTGCCGAGAGGGAACATGGCGTCTTCCGAGCCATTGACGATCACCATATCCAGGTTCCGCCGGAGCGACAGGCGCTGAAAGCCATCGTCGAGTATGACCGCATCCACGCCAAAGAGCTGATGCGCCGCGGTCACCGGATGGATCCTTCGACGACCCACGAGGACCGGGACCAGGGGCAGTCGTTCAGCGATGAGAAAGGGTTCATCGCCCGCCACATGCGGTGGCGCAAGAGGCTTTCCGGATATACCATCCCCGACCACGAGGTATGGGGCCCTGTTACTTCCACGGTAGCCGCGGCTCACCACCGCCACTTTGAAGCCCCGGGCGTGGAGCAGCCCGGCCAGATATATAACAAAGGGGGTCTTGCCGCTTCCTCCCATGAGAACGTTGCCCACCGAGAGCACCGGAATCGGGGCCGGAACCGCGATGAAGATGCCTCGCCGGTATAAAATCTCTCTGGTCTTTTGAACCGCGAAGTATCCGGCAGCCGGCAGAGTAAGAAATGGTTTCGCCAACGAGACCAACAATGACATCGTCAGATCGGAGCGCGAAAAAGAGCTGTTGAGGTCTGGGCTTCGGTGGTTGCGTCGGCTGCGAACTGCAGGTTATACAACCTGGCGAATTCGCCGTCAGTGGCCAGAAGGTCATCATGACTCCCCTGTTCCACAATGCGTCCCCCGGCCAGGACATAGATCCGGTCCACATTTCTGATGGTGGAGAGCCTGTGAGCGACCACCAGCGTGGTCCGGCCTTCCATGAGCGCTTCGAGGGCTTTCTGGACCGCCTGTTCCGAATCCGAGTCCAAATTGGAAGTGGCTTCATCCAGGATGAGAATAGGCGGGTCCTTCAAGATCGCCCTGGCTATAGCGACCCGTTGACGCTCCCCGCCTGAGAGCCTGATGCCGTTCTCGCCGATCATCGTATCGTACCCGTTCGGGAGCGACGTGATGAATCCGTGGGCATGAGCAGCCTGCGCCGCCGCGACGATCTTTTCCAAAGGCAGATCCGGACGGCCGTAGGCGATATTGTTACGGACCGTGTCATCAAAAAGGATGGTCTGCTGCGTGACGATCCCGATCTTTTCCCGCAGCGATCGCTGGGTCACGTCCCGCACATCCGCGCCGTCTATGCGGATGCTTCCGGCAGTGACATCGTAAAAACGCGGCAGAAGATCCAAGAGCGTGCTCTTGCCTGAGCCGCTCTCACCAACAATCGCCACGGCCTGACCCACGGTCGCGGTAAAGTTTATGTCCCGAAGCACCGGTTGTTCGTCATACGTGAAGCATACGCCGTTGTACGCTATTTCCCGCTCAACAGGCGGGAGCGCCCCCGCGCCGGGTCTATCCTCAACGTCAGGCGGAGTGTCGAGCAGCTCGAAAATTCGTTCTCCCGCGCTCACGCCCTCCTGAATCGTTATATTCACCTCATTGATGCGTTTGATGGGCTCGTACAGGAGCAAAAGGGCAGCCATGAAAGAGAAGAACGTCCCCTGGGTGGATTGCCCGGTAATGACCTGATAGCCGCCGTAGAAGAGGATGGCGCAGACCCCTAAGCCTCCGAGTGTTTCCATCACGGGGTTTGAGAGGGCACGCACCTTGAATCGGCGCATGAACGAGTTGAAGAGCTTCCGGTTCACTTGCCGGAATCGTTCTCGCTCGTAATCTTCCATCGCGAACGCTTTCACGATACGAATCCCGGCGATGGTCTCGGTCAGCCGCGCGGTGATGTCTTCCAGAGAAACGAGCATCCTTCGGGAATAGCGCTTGAGCCTCTTCCCAAACTGAAGCAAAGGGTAAATCGCGAGAGGGAAGACACTCATTGCGATGAGCGCGAGCCAGAAATCCCGGTAGAAGACAACGAAGACCAGCGCCGCCACGGTGACCACATCCCGCACGACACCGGTAATAGCGCTGGTCATGGCGCCCTGGACCAGGGCCACGTCATTGTTCATTCTGGATATGAGTTCGCCGGTGGATCGCCGCACAAAGAATGCGAGCGACATCTGTTCCATGTGTTCGTATAGCTCGTCCCGGAGATCGCGAATGACGCTCTGGCCCACGTACGCCATGAGGTAATATTGCGCGAAATCGAACACGCCCTTAAGGAGGTAAACCAGAGCCACCACCCCCGGGATGATATACAGCATTCGGAGGTTCTTTTCGAAAAAGATCTCGTCCAGAGCGGGTTTCACCAAGTAGGCGAGTGTTGCGGTGAGGCCGGCCACTCCGACCATGCAAACACCCGCGAGCAGGAGTCTTCCGCGGTACGGCTTCAGATACTGAAGCAATCGTCGATAAACGAAGAAGCTTCGCTCCCGGCGCGGAAGGATTCCCTGTGCGTGATGCGCATCATTCGCAGTGGGCTGGCTATCCATCTTCCGGTGGTCCTTCGGCGAGGATGCCCACGATGGAGATCTTTGCCCGATCGGCCTGTTCCACAGCTCCCTCATAGTCGGCAATCATGGTCTTCCCCGCCTCTACGGCCAGCACTCTGGCTCGTGCCGCCACCATACTGTCGATCGTGGAAGGCCCGATGCCGGGCACATCGAACCTCATGTCTTGATGCGGCTTGGCCATTTTGACCACCACCGCGTCGCTAATGTCAAGGTCGGCCACTCGTCTGATGGCCCTGTCCGTGCCCTCTATGGCTTCGACCGCGATCACCGCTCTATTCCTGATGATCACCGTTTGCCCCACATCCAGACGTCCCATCTCTCTGGCCATATCCCGGCCGAATTCGATGTCTTTCCATTCGCGCTGGTTGGGCTTCCGTCGGGTTAGAACGCCGCGCGGGGCCATCAGCTTGGCGGCCCACGCGGTTATCTCATCGACGACGATTCCGTCCATCTGGAATTCGGCTGCGATGCCTTTGAGCACCGTGTCGTCTCGCCAGTCCTTGAGGGACCAGATCATTCTGAGGGCCCGCCTATCGAGGCCGATTTTCCAGGGGCGCATGAGTACGCTCTTTTCGATCTTGCCCGCCATGACGAGGCGCTTGACCCCCCGGGACTTCAGTAGGCTAATGGCTTTCTGCAAATGGCCCAGCTTCATCCAGAAGGTTTGCTGGGCTACTCTCTCTATAGCCGGATTGGTCATGCCGAGAATTGCAATTGCAACGATAGGATGCCCCTTTTCGCGAACTTCCCCCGCCACTTTCAGGGGCAAATCACCTGTCCCGGCTATGATCGCCACCTCCTCGACCATTATGCCCTTCTGAATTGATGCCGCGTAAGAGACACCCGCGCCGCGCCTCGACGAGAGGTGGCCAGAAATTCAGCGAACTTGAGCGCTTCGGGTGAATGGGACAGTTCCGAGCGAATGGCTTCCACTGCTTCCACAATTCGCATCCCGGATCGAAAAGCCAATTTGAACGCCCGCTTTAGAGTGGAAATCGTTTCACGTGAGAATCCCTGACGCCTCAAACCCACTTCGTTGAGACCGTATACGACGGCCCTCGCGCCCGACGCGAGCGTGTACGGCGGAATGTCCTTCGCGACTCCCGATACCCCGCCGACCAACGCGTACTCTCCCACTCGCACGAACTGATGCACCGCGACCACGCCACCAAGTATGGCTTTTTCCCCAAGCTCGATATGGCCGCCCAGGTGCGCGGAATTCGCCATGATTACCCCTGAACCCAATATGCAGTCGTGCGCTACATGACAATACGCCATAAGATAACACTCATCCCCGATAATCGTTGCGCCCAATCCTTTGGCCGTCCCGCGGTGGATGGTGACGTACTCCCTTACCCGCACCCGTTTGCCGATATCCACGCGGGTAAGCTCCCCTTTGTACGTAAAGTCTTGAGGAGCAGCGCCCACACTGGCGAACTGATAAATGATCGATTCGGCCCCAACCCGCGTCTCACCCTCGATGGTTACGTGCGGGCCGATCTCACAGCCGTCCTCCAAGACCACATGGGGGCCGATAACAGAGTAAGGGCCGACCGAAACGTTGCTCCCGAGGCTGGCCTCCGGATGAATAACCGCGGTGGGATGTATCATTCAGCTTTCCTTGCTGCTGGGTTGGACCAGTCGTTCCAGTTTCCGTATACGTTCCACAAGCTCCGGGAGCTTCTTGAACCAGCTCTGGACCCGGCGGAATTGGTTCACCGGCATCGCCGGTATCGCGCCCGATAAGATCGAGCCGTCAGGCACGTCCCGATACACGCCCGCCTGCGCGGCCAACATGACGTGATTGCCCACCTTGAGATGATCGGCTATTCCCACCTGGCCCGCGATCACTCCCAGGCGTCCAACCGAAGAACTCCCCGCGATCCCCACCTGGGCCGCAATGACGGTTCCCTCACCAATCTGCACGCTGTGCGCGATCTGCACCTGGTTGTCCAATTTCACGCCGTCACCCAGTCTCGTTATCCCCGCCAAGGCCCGGTCGATTGCGCAAAGAGCCCCTATTTCCACGTCATTACCGATCTCCACGGCGCCACTGTGATACTTCTTAACGTTCATCACCGTCCCGGACTCGGAAGAATCTCTGACAAAGCCAAATCCATCCGCGCCGATCACCGAGCCCGCATGGATTATGACCCGCTCCCCGATCGTCACGCCCGGATAGATGGTCACGTGCGGAAAGATCCACGTCCCGGCCCCTATTTGAACATCTTCGCCAATGACCACATGCGGGGCCACAACGGATCGGTCTCCGATACGAGCCCCGCGTCCGACAACCGCAAACGGGCCCACATACACCTCGGCGCCCAACAAAGCTTCCAGGTGCACGTCGGCGCGAGGGGAGACCCCATGAGGAGGGCGCGGGTATCCGTAATAGAGTTCGGTGAGCCGCGCAAACGCGACCTCCGGGTTTTTCGCGCGAATGAACGGGCGGTCTCCCGAATCGAGCCCGAACGGTAGCAAGACTGCTCCAGCCGCGCTCTGGTTCAGTTTGGCCAGAAAACCGACATGACTCACGTACGTGATGTCGGTCTTCCCCGCATACTCCAGGGGCCGAACCCCCTCGATCTCAGGTCCGGGACGTTCCGAGGGCTCTCCGCCCAGATGAACCGCGAGCTCTTCCAGCGTGTATCTTTTCATGACGCGCGGGATGCGCTCCCTTGGGTTCCGCAGCGTTTCTATCTCGTGGGTTTGGCCGCGGGTGGCGCAGGCTTCGCAGGCGCCGCGGCAGGAGCAGGCTTCGCAGGCCCCGCAGCGGGCGCAGGCTTTGCTGCAGCAGGCTTGCCACCAGCCAGCGCGTCGTATCGCTTGATCACTTCCTCCGTGATATCCAGAGCGTCGTCAGCGGAGAGGAGCGCCATTGAATTAAATACGATGGTAAGGTTCTTTTCCTGCCTGATTGCGTTAATGATCTTCTTGATGTCCTGCTGAAGGACCTGCTCGGCGTCTCGCTGCTCGTTTTGGAGCTGACTCTGGGCATCTCTTTCGGCCAGCTTGAACTCCATCTCTTTGATGCCGATCTCTTTGATCTTCTGATTCCTGGTGTCTTCTTTCAGCATCGGCCCTTGCTTCTGGAGCTCCTCCTGAAGCCTATCGATCTCCTTCTTCCTCTTCTCCAGATCTTCTCTCTTCTGTCTTACCAGGTCTCCGAATCTGCTTTGTTCGACCTGAGCTTTCTTCGATTCGGTGGCGAATTTCTGGAAATCAACGAAGGCAAAAGCTTTTGCCTGTGCGAACGCCGATGAGGACAAGAGAAAGACCATGCCGAATAAAACGCCGATAATCACAGTCACGTGCTTTTTCATACGAACGCTCCTTCTTTCGCAGAGTTTTCACATACTCTGTTTAATTTCCGTAGAGCGCGCCCAACGCGCGCTGTCTCGATGCCCGGATTCTCCCCTGAGCCGCTCTCCGATAACGCTCCGATCCATTGGTTTTCTCGCCGCGGCTCAGAAGAGCTGTCCCATTGAAAACGCGATAGCCCCCGGAGCCTCCCACGGTTCGCGCTGAACTTTCCAGCCGTACTCAAAGCGCATCGGCCCCATGGGAGACAACCAGCGAATCCCTGCTCCGTAGCCAGCTTTGACTGTTGTGGGCAACGGAGAATCCTCGGCGTTCCAAGCATTGCCCGCGTCAAAAAAGACCACGCCGTTGAGGTTGAGCGACTGCACCAGAGGGACCAGGCATTCGATATTGGCATAAACAGCCCTGTCGCCGCCGAAAATGTAGCCCAGTTTATCTTTCGGCCCGATCTCCCCGTACTGATAACCGCGGACACTCGCTATCCCGCCGAGGAGGAGCCGGCGATCGAATGGGATGGGCTCTCCGCTCGCTTCCGCGAGAAGAGACCCGTGGCCGCGAACTTTCATCACGGCCTTCCAGAACAAGGGCTGATAGTAAACCGCTTCCCCATCGTGTCGGGAATATGCCAGATCCGCACCGAAGCCGGAAAACCGACTAATTACGCTGAGCTGACTGCCCATAGTGGGCAGCACCCCGCTGTTACGAGTATCGCGGCTGAGGCTTACCTGGACGGAGTTCTCTGACGTGTTGAGGTACTGCTGCGCGGTCCGATTGTATTTCTTGTAATACTCAACAGTGGACTTGCTATAGCCGCCCGTCATGCCGGAAATCTTGCTGGAGTCCCGCATCGCACCCGTGGAAAGCTGCCAGCCTCCGTAGATTGGGTAACCGCCGTAGATCCCCATCCCTTCGGCTTTACGAACGTGATTGAGCTCCTTGTAGTTGGTGTCGTACGCCTTTACGGTCCCTGTTAGCGGGATATCGAACATCCACGGATATGAGACGGAACCTTCATAGGTGCTCCGCCTGCCCGAGATGTTTGCCTTGACGTTGGCGACGATGCCGAGGCCGAAAAGATTCTTTTCTTTCAGGTTAACATTCCCCATCGCCCCTTCCTGGGATGAGTAGCCCAGTCCGGCTGCGAGCGACCCCGTCTTCTTCTCCAGGACGTCTACGGTGACATTCATCAAATCCGGCCGAGACCCGGGTGATGTCTTCAACTTCACCGCTTCGAATAACTCGGTAGATTCAAGGTATTTCTTGGTGGCGTCCATTGCGTCGGCGTTGTAGCGGTCCCCTTCGCTCACGCCCAGACCTCTTCGTATCACTTTATCTCTGGTCCGCTCGTTCCCGCTGATGTCCACCCGTTCCAGGGTCACCTGTTGGCCTTTGTTGATCCTGTAGGTGATGTCCACAAAATTGTGGTCGCTATTGATCTGTTGTCTGGGTTCGACGTCCGCGTACGCATATCCCATATTGTTATAGATCTTTGTGAGCGCCTTTATGTCGTTTCCTATGAGGGATCGTTGAAACCATGTCTTCGGTTTGGTTTCCAGGCCGGCCCGAAGCTTGTCGGCCGGCATTACAAGGTCACCGTCCACATCCACTTTCCGCACTTGGAACCGATCGCCCTCACGGATCGGGTAGGTAACCGTCACCCTGCCGTCATTGATGTCGATCTTAGGCGCGCCCGCCTGAACATTGATGAATCCTCTATCCATGTAATATGCGAGGATCCGGAAACGGTTCTCTTCAAGTTTCTCTTTGGTAAAGGCGCCGCTTTCGTCGAAAAACCAGAACCAGCTCGCTTCCTTAATGGTCAAGATCTTTTTCAGTTCACTCTCGGACAGCTTTTGGCGTCCCTCAAATTCTACTTTCGTCAGATAACTCTTCTGGCCTTCCTTGATCTTGAATACGAGATTCGCTTCGCTGGGAGACAGCTCTTTGATCTCGAAATCGACCTCGGGCTCGTAGTAGCCTTCCTTTTCGTACATGTCCTTGACCTTGGCGATATCCGCCCGAATCCGCTCCGCATTAGCCACGGTAAAGGACTTGGTGGTGACGCGATCGAGTATCTTGTCCTTGGAAAAGGCCGAGTTTCCTTCGATTATGATTTCTTTGATTGAAGGTCGTTCCTTGAGCACTATCTTGAGTTCCACCTCGCCCGCGCCGGCCTCCTCAGCCTGGATTTGCACGTCGTCGAAAAAGCCCATGGAGTAGAGTTCCCGGATCTCTTCCCCCACCGCGGACTTGAGGAACGGCGTGCCGGGTTTGAGGTCCAGTTTGTTCAAAATGGCTTCATTGCTGACCCGCTTGTTCCCCTGGATCGTCACCTTTCCAACCTTGGGTCGGTTGAATACTACGCGACCGATCTGCGCCGCAAGATCCTTTATGCCGCCCAAGAGTTGTTCCATATCTTTGCCCGAGGCGGAGAAAAGCCGCGGTTTGACCTTCGGATCCTGGCCCATGACCGAGACCTCGAGCCCGTAGCCTTCGTCCCGTTTGGTCAGGGCGCCCCATACCACCGACTGGGCGTCCATTCTCTGGGCTATCCTGGCCATGCGGACAGGGTCCACGGCGCCGTCTTCGATCACGGATAGGTACGGGCGGCCGGATATCACCTGGAGGTCCCCTTCCCGGGTAAGCTCACCTCCGAGCACCGCGGCCATCTCGTCGCTAAACTCTGTCTTAGCGCCCTTCTCGACCACCTTGATGGGGAACATCAGAACCCTCCCCGCGGGCTGCTCGGCCGCGGTCGCCGTCACGGAGGTCACCAGCAGCGCGGTTATGATGGGGAGAAGCCTTCTCATTGTAGTTCCTTTAGTTTTCCTCCCATTAGACCGACTCTTCGGTCCATAACCGTAGACAGGGATTCTTTGTGAGTGACCACGATCAGGGTGGTGTTCCGAGTGCGATTGAGTTCCCGTAGGAGTTCCTCCACTTCCTCGCCCGTGGCCGGATCCAGGTTCCCCGTGGGTTCATCGGCAAGCACCACATCAGGATTCATGATCAGGGCGCGCGCTATGGCCACCCGCTGCTGTTCGCCCCCCGAAAGCTCGCCGGGTCTGCGATGGCTCATTCCCGCCAGGCCCACGGCCTCCAGCAGATCGCTCGCCGTGTTCCGGAGTTTAGCAGGTTTTTCCCCCGCGATCAGGCCGGGCATCATCACATTCTCCAGAGCGGAAAACTCGGGCAGGAGCTGAAAAAACTGGAATACGAAGCCGATGCGCCGATTCCTGACATGCGCTCGCTGAGTATCGTTCATTTCCTGCACATCGTTCCCGTCCAATCGCACCACACCGCCTCCAGCCCGATCCAAGAGGCCCAGAATATGAAGAAACGTGCTCTTGCCCACCCCCGATGGACCCGTTACGGCAACGGTCTCTCCGGATTTCACTGCGAAGTCCACTCCACGGAGAACTTCCACTGTTCTTATCCCGTTGGAATAGCTCTTCCACAGGTCACTGATTTCGTAGAGCATGCGCTCACTCATACCGAAGGGCCTCCACCGGTTCCAGTCGCGCGGCCCGCATGGACGGATAAATCGTGGCGAAAAAGCAAATGGTGAGAGCGACCACGCAGATAATCACCACGTCCATCCCGTCTATGGAGACCGGTAAGGTGGAAATGGTGTAGATCTCCTCAGGGAGTTCGATGATCTTATACCTGGCCAACAAGGCCCCTCCAGCCACACCGGCGATCGCTCCAAACAATGTGCCGATGAGCCCAATGGCCATTCCCTGGACGATGAAGATCCGTCTGATCTTCTCCGATGTGGCGCCCAGGGCCTTGAGGATCGCGATGTCTCTGCTCTTCTCCATCACCAGCATGATCAGCGAAATAATGATGTTGAACGCGGCCACCAGCACTATGAAAGTGAGAATGATGAACATGGCGGCCTTTTCGAGTTTCAGCGCGCTGAAGAGATTCCGGTACATGTCCTTCCACGTGCGAGTCCAGAAAGGGCTGCCCAGAGCTTTCTCGATGCGCTCAGCCAGCTTGGGCGCAAAATAGATGTCCGCCACCGTCACTTCGATCCCTGTGACTCCATC
Source organism: Deltaproteobacteria bacterium (assembly GCA_016875095.1). Lineage (GTDB taxonomy): Bacteria > Desulfobacterota > Desulfomonilia > Desulfomonilales > Desulfomonilaceae > VGSG01. The sequence continues at coordinate 56,723 of VGSG01000002.1, read as the reverse complement.
GCCCATTTCAAAGAAGTTCTGGGCCTGTTCCAATCCCATGTACACCAGGTTCGCATCGAACTCGTACATGCCTGACTTGAAAATTCCCACTATCCGGAAATTCTGCACCCGCGGGATGGCGCCGATCGGGGTGCGTTTTCCTTGCGGGGAGATCAACTGGATAACGTCACCCACACGTAACGAGCTGATCACAGCGAGCTCCTTACCGATGATCACTCCCGAAATCCCATCCTTGACTATTGCCACATCCGCCATCCGGCCGTCATCGATCAGGTACTTGGGTAGAGAAATTACCTTCCCCGCGGTCTCTGCGTCTATCCCCCGAACGACCACTCCACGGACCTTTCCCTGAGTCGAGAGCATGGCCTGACCGAAGATATAAGGGGTAGTGGCTTCCACGCCGTCAAACTTCTCTATCCGGCGCATCAGCCGATCCCACCCCGTGACCGAGCGAGTGGAGTGGCTCATGATGACCAGATGGCTGACCGTGCCGAGAATCTTCTCCTTGAGATCTTTTTCGAAGCCGTTCATGACCCCGATAACGATGATGAGGGTCATGACCCCGAGCATGACCCCCAGAACACTGAACGCGGTAATAACCGAGATCAAAGTCTGTTTGCGCTTGGCCCTCATATACCGGAGGCCTACGCTTATTTCGAAGGGAAGACTCATCACCCCTCGTGCTCAGGCCGCATGTGCGGGAAAAGGATCACTTCCCGTATGGACCGGGAGTCGGTCATGAGCATCACCAGTCGATCGATGCCCAGGCCCTCGCCCGCAGCCGGAGGCATGCCGTATTCCAGGGCCCTGAGGAAGTCCTCATCGAGAAAGTGGGCTTCCTCGTCTCCTGCCGCGCGAGCTTCCACCTGCTCCTCGAAGCGCGCTCGCTGGTCCAGCGGATCGGTCAGCTCCGTGAACGCGTTGGCCATCTCTCGCCCGGCGATGTACAACTCAAAGCGATCCACCACCGTGAGGTCCTTCTCGTTTCTGCGCGCCAGCGGTGAGACCTCCACCGGATATTCGTGAATGAAGACCGGTCCCCAGAGCTGGTGTTCCACTTGCTCGTCGAATATGGCCATCCAGAGCTTGCCGAGGGGCGCGTGCTCCTCCACATCCAGACCCAGAGCGCGCGCCTTTGCCAACAGAGCGTTGCGGTCGGAAATCTCTTCAGCACGGAGTCCTGCAATCGTTTGCAGGGCCTCTTTCACGGTCAGCCGCCGCCAGGGCGGGCTCAGATTAACAACTTGACCGCCGTACGGAACCTCATAGCTGCCCACCACTTCCAGAGCCAGTCCCGAAAGCATCTCCTCCGTCAACAGCATGAGGTCTTGGTACGTGGCGTACGCTTGGTAGAATTCGATCATTGTGAACTCGGGATTGTGCTGTGTAGACACACCCTCGTTACGGAAGTTCCGGTTAATTTCGAAGACCCGATCAAATCCCCCCACCAAGAGCCTCTTCAGATACAGCTCCGGCGCCACGCGCAGGTACAGGTTGCGATCCAACGCATGATGGTAGGTCTCGAAGGGTCGTGCGGTCGCCCCACCCGGTATAGGCTGCATCATTGGGGTCTCCACCTCCAGGAAGCCCCGATCCGTGAGGAATCGCCTCAGATAGTTCACCACCTGGACCCTCTTCCTCACCAAGTCCCGCACGCCCGGATTCACGATAAGGTCAAGATAACGCTGACGATAACGGATCTCCACATCCGAGAGGCCATGCCATTTTTCCGGTAGGGGCCTGAGCGACTTGGTGAGCAGGGTGTAATCATCCACCATTACGCTCAATTCACCCGTCCGCGTGCGAAACGGACGGCCACGAACGCCAATGATGTCCCCAACATCCAGTTTTTTCAGTAAGTTATAATGCTCCGGACCCACCAAATCTCTGGAGAAATATGCCTGAAAATCGCCTGACGAATCACGGATCCGAACGAATGAAGCCCTTCCCATATTGCGCAGCGCCAGAATCCTGCCCGCCATCTTCACCGAGACTTCCGGAGGGTCTTCCGCGATCACGGTTGAGAATCGTTCTCTGAACGCGGCCGCGGTCAGGTCCGGCGCGAAGCCGGCGCCGAAGGGGCTTAGTCCCGCGTCCTCCAGGTCTTTGAGCTTGCGGAGTCTGGCTTCGACCAGAGATGAGATGTGCAGTTTTCTTTCGTTTGGAGACGGTTCGGACACGCGCCGCACGCTCCCGGGATTTTCGCTAGATCAGACCGGGGTTTTATCTTTTCCCCCCTGAAAAGTCAAGTCATCCCGGTGATAGAATCAGGGTGAACCCTCTGATTTCCCTAGCCAAAGGGCGCGCGCGGGCCCTCTTTTTGCGGGAGATCAAACGGTTATGTCCAAAGGTATTAAAATGGTTTCAAGGGCCTGAGGCTGACGGCTTATGCCTGCTTTGGCGGTAAGACGTTCCGGCGACGCGGACGACGAACGCGCCGCCTACAATGTCTTTGAGGGAGGCAGCCCAGGGCGAACCCTTCAATATCCTCGTTACTCTTGCGCTGTCACTGGCCGCCGGCCATAACTCCGGCCATAGAGAAGACCGGGAGGTACATGGCAATGACCATGCCTCCGCAGGTGCCGCCCAGGAAGACGATCATGATCGGCTCCATGAGCTGGGTGAGAGCTTCAACAGCCGCATCCACCTCTTCATCATAGAACTCGGCGATCTTGGCCAGCATCGCGTCCAGGGCGCCGGTGGCTTCGCCCACCGCGATCATACGGACTACCATTCCGGGAAAGATACCCGTTTCCATCAGCGGTTCCGCAATGGTCCGGCCTTCCGCAATTGCGGTGCGGGTGGCCATGATCGCATTCTCGATGATGACGTTTCCCGCGGTCTTGGCAGTAATCTCCAGCGCATCGAGTATGGGCACACCGCTCGAAATCATGGTCCCCAGAGTGGCGCAGAACCGCGATACCGCAACCTTCTTCAACAGGAGGCCGAATGCGGGAAGTTTCAGAAAGATCCGGTCCACGATGAGCCTTCCCCTGGGAGTCTGGTAAAACTTACGGAATGCGAAGACCAGAAGCCCGATCACCACTATTATGTGAATAATGTACGACCTCATGAAATCGCTCATGTTCATCACAAAGACAGTGGGCCCGGGAAGGGACGCCCCCTGGCCTTCGAACATGGAGCCGAAAACAGGTATGACGAAAACCAGGAGCAGAGCCACCACACCCACCGCGATGGCGAGGACTACCGCGGGATATACCATGGCGCCCTTGACCTTTCTCTTGAGTTGTTCGGCTTTTTCCATGAACGCGGCAAGCCGCCTCAAGATGGTGTCCAGAATACCGCCGGTTTCACCCGCGTGCACCAGGTTGACAAAGAGCTCGTCGAAGACCTTGGGATGCTGCTTGAGCGCTTCGGCAAAAGTGCTCCCTCCTTCGACCTGGCCCTTTATGGAGAGGAGGACCTTCTTGAAGGTCTTATTCTCCTGTTGGCTCGCAAGGATCTCTAAGCATTGCACGAGCGGCAGACCGGCATCGATCATGGTCGCAAACTGCCGGGTGAAGATCACCACATCCTTGGTCTTGACTCGCGGTTGGAGCCACTGGATGTTCTCGAAAAGATCCTTCGGCTTCTTCTTGATCTTGATATCCGCGTAGTTCATGCGACGAAGCTTGGTCATCACGACCGCTTCGTTCACTTCTTCCATTTCCCCCGAGAGTATGTTTCCGGCGGTTGTTCTCGCTTTCCATACATACTCGGTCATTTGTCCATCTCCTGTGTGTCACCCGTGCTTTGAAGCGACCTCAACATGTTCCTCGTCATGCCCTCTTCGCAGACCTCGCGGCGTTCTCGATCATCTGCTTGAGTTCGTCCGGTATGGGGGAGCGGGACATCGCGTCGTCAAATGAGATCACTCTCCTCTGGTAGAGCAGGAACAGTGACTGATTCATGGTTTGCATCCCCGACTTTGCCTGCCCGACCTGAATTTGGGAATAGATTTGGTGGACCTTGTCCTCCCGGATCAGGTTTCGAATCGCCATGTCCGGCGCCATGATCTCCAAGCAGAGAGCTCGACCCTTTCCGTCCATGGTGGGGATGAGCATCTGGCAGAGGACCCCTTCGAGCACAAAACTGAGTTGCGCGCGAACTTGCGGCTGTTGGTGGGCCGGAAAGACATCTATGACACGGTTGATTGTCTGAAGGGCAGAGTTGGTGTGGAGGGTGCCGAAGGTGAGATGGCCGGTTTCAGAGACTGTCAGCGCCGCCTCAATGGTCTCAAGGTCCCGCATCTCGCCGATCAACACTACGTCCGGATCTTGCCTAAGCACCGATCGAAGGGCTGAATGAAAGCCGTTGGTGTCGGAGTGAACCTCCCGCTGGTTCACAATGCAGTTCTTGTGCTGATGGGTAAATTCTATTGGATCTTCAATAGTTATAATATGTTCTCGCCGCTCGGTATTGATTTTGTCCAACATCGCGGCAAGCGTGGTGGATTTCCCGGAGCCCGTGGGCCCTGTGACTAGAATGAGACCGCGCGGCTTCCGACAGAGGTCGTTCACGATCGCGGGGAGACCGAGCTCCTGGAAGGAGCGCACCTGAAACGGTATGAGCCTGAATGCCCCGGCCAAGGCGCCGCGCTGCATAAAGATGTTCGCTCTAAACCGCGCGAGACCCCGAACGCCGAAGGAGAGGTCCAGTTCATGCGTCTCCTCGAAGCGCTGCTTCTGCACGTCCGTGAGAACGCTGTAACAAAGCTGCCTCGTGTCCTGGGGTTTCAATGGTGGGTGATCGAGCGGCATCAGCTCGCCTCTCACCCGGATCATCGGCGGAACACCAGGGGTGATGTGCAGATCGGAGGCGCCCCGTTCCACCATCTCCTTGAGAAAGTCATGTAAGCCTGCCAATTGCTCTCTCCACTTGCACAGTAACTTCGAGGGCCGACAATGGCCGCTCGCGACGACGCTCAGGGCGACCTCTCACCTCTCGGGGCTTCCGAACCTCACTGAATTTGGACACGCGCCTAGTCCGCCATCGTAACTCGGGCCACTTCCTGGATGCTGGTGACCCCTTCTTTCAGTTTGTTGATGCCGGCCATGCGCAGAGTGAGCATACCCAGTCGAATGGCTTCTCGCTTGATTTCCATGGCGGACGCGCCCGCCAGGACCAGCTCTTTGATCTCATCGGTGATGGGCATAACCTCGTAGAGCGCCACCCGGCCTCTGAATCCTGTCCCGCTGCAATTCCCGCACCCCTTGGTCTCGTAGACCGGAAAGGTTCCAATCTCTTCCATCTTCACTCCGATGTCTCGAAGCGCCTCAGCCGGCGGATCAACTTCTTTCTTGCAGTCGGGGCAGAGACGTCGGGCGAGCCGTTGGGCCAGGATAAGATTCACCGAACTCGCGACCAGAAAAGGCTCGACACCCATGTTGAGAAGCCGGTTGATCGTCTGGGGCGCGTCATTGGTATGCAGAGTGGAAAGCACGAGGTGTCCGGTAAGAGCGGCCTTCACCGCGATCTCAGCAGTCTCGTAGTCCCGGATCTCGCCGACCATGATGATGTCCGGGTCTTGGCGGAGGAATGAACGGAGAGAGGCGGCAAAGGTCAGGCCGATCTCTTCATGCATCTGCACCTGATTGATGCCCATAAGGTTAAACTCGACGGGATCTTCCGCTGTGGAGATGTTCTCGGTGCTCTTGTTCAGTTCCGAGAGCGCGCTGTACAGGGTTGTGGTCTTGCCCGACCCCGTGGGGCCTGTAACCAGAACCATGCCGAAAGGCTTATGGATGGCCTCTTTGAAATGCTGGAGCGGTTTCTCCTCAAAACCGAGCTTGGTCATGTCTAACTGGAGCGTTGATTTGTCCAGAAGCCGCATGACCACCTTCTCCCCAAAGAGGGTGGGCAGCACAGAGACACGGAAGTCCATGTCCCTACCCTTGGGCAGCTTCAGCTTGATGCGGCCGTCCTGAGGCAGCCTCCGTTCCGCAATGTCGAGCCGAGACATGATCTTGAGGCGGCTCACCACCGCGTTCCGTAGCCGGTACGGGGGCTGCATGAGCTCGTACAGAGACCCGTCTACGCGAAGCCTGACTCGGAAGATCTTTTCGTACGGCTCGACGTGGATATCGCTGGCTCGCCGCTGAATTGCCTGCATCATAATGTAATTCACAAGCTTAATGACCGGGGCGTCTTGCGCCATCTTGGCCATGTCGCTGACGTCCAAGTCCGTCATTTCATCGCCGATGGCCTGCAGGTCGTCGTCCTGGAATTCATCCAGAACGTCCTGCATCTCCCCCCCCGTGTCGTAGAAAAGGTCCAGGGCCTTCCTGATCTCGGACTCCGCGGCAATGCTCACTTCAACCGACATCCCGGTGGCAAACTGGATGTCTCGAACGGCATCCAGGTCGGTGGGATCGGCCATAGCCACATGGAGGGTCGAATTAATCTTCTGATAGGGGATTGCCAGGAATTTCTGCGCTTTTTCCGAGTCGATGAGCTTGACCACCACCTGGTCCACGTCCAACTCTTCCAGGGAGACCGTGGGCAGGCGCGTCTGCCGAGCAAGAAACTCCACCAAGTCCTCTTCGGCCATGTATTCGAGCTTGACCAAGGCGCCATATATGCGTCCGCCGTTGGTCCGCTGGTAATCGACGCATTTCTGGAGTTGCTCTTCGTCGATAAGTCCGGCTTTGAGGAGCATTTGCCCGATTGTTTCTTTCATGGCCCTATTGTTCCGCAGTTGTCCTTGCCAAGCCCCGGGTAAGGCAGGCTCATTACTTCAGCTTCGGTTCTTATATTACCCTGTAAACACGGCTTTTTCAAAAAAAATATTCTTGTGACTCGCGTCCTTGAAGGCCATAATGATCGCCTTCTCAATCACCACCCTTAAGGAGCACCGACGTTGGCCTCCACAGTATTTATATCCGATCTGTCCGCCGGTTGGAAGAAGAGCGTCGCCGGAAAGGTCTCCGACCTCTTTGAACGACTGAAACCCGAAACCGTGCTGCGCCGGAAAGACCTGGTCGCGGTCAAGCTCCACTTCGGTGAAGAGGGCAATACGGGCTTTGTCCGCCCCCAATTCGTCCGAAAGGTAATCGACAAGCTTCTGGAACTCGAGACCAGGCCGTTCCTCACGGACACCAATACCTTATACGTCGGATCGAGAACTGAAGCGTGTTCGCACCTCATCACCGCTTTCAACAATGGTTTCACCCGTGAAGTCACAGGCGCGCCCGTGATTATCGCCGACGGCTTGCGAGGCAATAACGCCGTTATCGTGCCGCGCACCGGAAAGCATGTGCCTGAAGCCCACATCGCGGCCGACATACACAACGCGGACGCCTTAGTCGTGCTGACCCACTTCAAAGGCCACGAACTTTCCGGCTTCGGCGGCGCAATCAAGAACGTGGGTATGGGATGCGCCTCACGAGAAGGGAAGCTGGAACAGCATTCGAACATCTCGCCCAAAGTGAGCGAAAAACGCTGCATCGGATGCGGTGAATGCGTGATCTGGTGCAAGGGCGGCGCCCTGAGTCTCTACGAAACCGAGAAAGGAACCAAGTCCCGGATCGACCCCGAACGATGCGTCGGTTGCGCGGAGTGCATTCTAACCTGTCCTCAGGCCGCGATCCAGATTCAGTGGAATCAGTCCATTCCCGTGTTCATGGAGAAAATGGTGGAGTACGCGGCCGCGGTCCTGGAAGAAAAAAAGGGCAACGCGCTCTTCATGAGCTTTGTCACCGACGTATCACCCATGTGCGATTGCACGCCTTTCTCGGACCGACCCATCGTGCCCAACTTGGGCATCCTCGCGTCAACCGACCCGGTTGCCATGGATCAGGCCGCGGCGGACCTGGTCAACGGGGCGCCCGGTAATCCGGTGTCCGAGCTCAAGACTGCCCTGGCGCCCGGGGAGGACAAATTTCGAGCGCTCTATCCGGCAATCGACTGGTCCCATCAACTCGCGTACGCGCAAGAAATCGGCTTAGGATCGAGAGAATATGAACTCGTGCAACTGTAGGCAGGACGCGCTGCTCTTTCGTCCCTTATTCCGGCGGAAAGCCTGCCCCGGACCGCGATCCGGGGGGGATACAGGGGGATTTCCAAAGTGACAAGACCCAGCGGCGCTCTTCTTTCGCCCTGCGTAACCGGATGCTTACGGAGTGTCAACCTCGGGGTAGGCCGTTTCCTGCAGGTTGTCCAAGCAAATGCCACTTCCACAGGGCGAATTGCCGACGGAATCGCGAAACCGATCGCTGAGATTGTCCCAAAGTCAACGCGTTAAGCAATCCAAGGAGCGCCACGTTCATTGTGAGGTTGGCGATCAGCGCGCATTTGAGGATTCCCGCGGAAACGGGCCCATAGTGTTTCTTGAAAAAGATGTATCTTGAGCGGTAGAACTCTATACGGGAAGCCGCCCCGTGCTCATTGGCGGATGCGCCTTGAAGATGGACCGCTCGGGCGCTCGGAATATGGATCACCTTCCAACCGGCTCTGCGCATTCGAACAGCAAGATCCGTTTCTTCAAGAAAAAAGAAATAGTCTTCACTGAATCCCCCGAGCTGTTCGGCCGCCTCTCTCCTGATCATCATGACCGCGCCGATAAGCGCTTCCACAGGTTCAGGCCCCTCGAAGATGCGGCGTTTGCTCGGATATCTCTTCGGGAAAATGCGTTTAAGAAGGCTGCGGTTCAGAATCTCCGTCGCGAGCGTGGGGACCGCCTCGTACGAAGTCTGCCTGGTTCCGTCTATATTCAACAGTTGAGGCCCTACCATTCCTGCGCTCGGATTCAAATCCATGCATTCAACGAGTCTTTGGACGCAATCCGGCGCCAACATCGCGTCCGTATTCACGAGCAACAGGTATTTTCCCTTTGCCTCGGCCATACCTCTATTGTTGGCTGCGGCAAAACCGAGGTTTTTTCCCGTTTCTATCACCCTCACGCCGGGGAATTGCGACTTTACACGCTTGACCGAATCATCCGTCGAGCCGTTGTCCACCACTATCACTTCCGGGATCCGGTCCACCTTGGACGCGAAAACGTGCTCTAAGCACTGGCTCAGCAAATCGGCGGTGTTCCAATTCACAACGATTACCGTAAGCATTGTTTCGACTTGTTCGGGCATAAGCGTTTCGCCTGAGGAGTCTTCTGAGCGGGTCCCTATGTCGGAACCCCGGATCCGCCTCCCGGCACCCTACCATGCCTTTGACGCGCACGACAAGCGCGGGACGCTCTGGGAGAGTTACGAAAAGACCCCTTGAATTCTTTAACCTCGATTTTGCGTTTGGTTTTTTTGATCCTTCGTGGCGGCTGGATGCGATCCGATCTGAGTGGTTTATGGGGTTCGGCTTGTTCGGCATACAGGTATCTTGTGGGTCAAGGCGCTTGTGTCGCGGAGAAAGCGATGAGTTTCTAGGTTTTTGACCTGGGTGGGCACTCTTTCGGGCGGACCCGTCCAGCCCCACCATGTTTGCCTTGGTTATCCGAATCCGACTCCTGCTTTACAGATTCAGGACGGCCAGCCGGTCTTGCATGCGTCTCCATTCTTGTTGATACGGGTACGAGGCACTCAGCGTCAGCACCCAAGAGTTGTTCGTGAACAGCAGCCGCGCTGCAACGTAGATGAGCCATACCCTCACGGTGTTCGGCCGCTCCTTCCAACGGTGCGAGTCGGCAATCATTCGCTGAAACCAGATCAGCAGGTTATGCGCGAGGACGGCCACCTGGAGCAGAGCATGATTGGCCCAAAATTCTTCTACGAGCATCGAGCCGAAAGCCATCTGGTTCTTGCCCGCTCCGATAAGGTTTTCCGCAATGGATCGCTTGTTGTAGAATCGCTCGATCTGCAGAGGTGTCAGAGACAGGTTCGTCACCCACAAACCATAGCTGTACACCGGAATCGGAAAGAGGGTTCCCTCGGTTTCCATGCCCACCAGCCTGCGCACGGCGACGAAGCGCCGAGGCGTTTCCCAACCAGGGAGCTTGTGAGTGAACTCAGCCGTCCAGACCCCCTCCTGACCGTGGGCCTTTTGCCAGACCTAAGCCGCACAGATCTCCTTCCACCCACGAATCTTAACCTTCACGACATACCCGCAACAGCGGCGGTGCAGCTCGGAGAGAAACTCAATGCTGAAAAAGGCAGAGTCCGCCCGGACCAGTACCTTCCACACCCTCTTGGGGAGCCGTGCCAGGGTCTCCCTGAGAAATGCCACGCTCCCATTGGCGCTGTGCGTATTACCCGGCCGCAGCCAGCAGTTCAGGCACTCTCCTGTCTGGGCAATGAAGGCAAAGAGAGGATTGAGCATCGGTTTGTGCGGCCTCTCCGTATTGTGCCCCCTTGCGACACCCTGCTGATGCCCGTAGGCGCTCTTGGAGGAGGAGTCCAGGTCGAGGTGCACCACGCCGAACCATCTCTTGTTCCATACCTTCTGCCCGAGCATGCGCTGGACCTCGGCAAGCTCAACGCAATGCACCATGCGAAATCGCTCCAACACTCGCGTAATCGCCGAAACCACCGGAAAGCTCTTCCACCCTTGAGTCTTCATAAAGACCTCATCGGCGGTCAACTCGCACAGGTGGGAAATGTGGCGGCATCCCGAGACAACTCCAAGCGTAATCCCTGTCAAAATCTTCCCCAGGGAGTAGCGAACATTCGCGCCCCGCTCCAAATGGACCTTCTCATCAATGAGCCTTCCCAGACCAAGTTTCCTGGCAAACCGAGCAACCAGGATCAACCCCGCACGACCGGTCAGGCGTTTCTCCGAAAACCGACTGCTGGGCACGATCACTATTCCTTCTTGACCTCGCACTCTGTTTCTCTTACTCATACTTCCGAAGTCCCCCTCGATTCTGGTTGCTTCCCGTTCCTTGCAGACCGGAACGTACCAGAATCACGGGACTTCGAAAAGACCCATACTCTCACAGCCGATCAATTCTCGAATCAAACGCAAGATTCAGGCTTAATTCGTACGCGATTTCGCGCGCTAAACGCTAATCAGAGGTTTTGCAACCACTTGTAGCCTCTCTTGGGAGTCCGTCGCGGCCTTCTGTCAGTCGGGCAGAGACGTGGTGGCCCACTCTAAGAATCACCGTTTAATCGGCTCTTGATACGAAAAAAATTGACGCCCGCCACTATATAGTGCATTTAATGCCCACCGTCCCTATTGTAAGTTCCCGGTGGAGGTTGCATTTGGGCGGGCGAAGGGTTATGGACAGGAACGATGTCCCTGTGATCGTGGTATCCTGGAATTCGGGGCAGAAGCTCGTGCGTTGGTTGGATGCGGTTCAGCGGTTCCGACCACCACTCGGCTTCAAAATACGCCCTGTGGTTGTTGACAACGCTTCTTCAGATATCACGGCGACCATTATTGGCGATGCCGTTTCGGTAGGCAGAGTGAGAGCCGAAGACGTGCATTGGCTGCCGGCGAACTTCGGGTTCGTTGCGGCTCAGAACGTCGTCCTCCGACACTTGATGGCCCATACGAGTTGTCGATGGCTTGCTACCCTAAACGACGATGCCACAGCGGATGAAGACTGGTTGAAAAATCTGGTAAGCGCTGCGACTTCTACTCATCCGCGAGGAATGAAAGTCGGTATGTTCGGCGGGCCGATTTATGACCCATTAACAAGTAGAATTAGCTCGTCAGGCCACTGGATGAGACGGCAAGACGCAGCCTTCTTGGACATCGATCGGAACCTCGAAGCCGGCGAGAAAGGTTCGCTCTCCTCGCGAGAAGGGTTTGAACCGTTTGCGACTTGCTTTGCCGCAGCGCTCTGGTCTGTAGCGATGCTGAAGAGTGTCGGCCTTCCCGACAGTGAACAATTCGCATACTATGACGATGTGGAATTGGCCTATAAGGCGCGCCTAGAGGGTTGGCGCGTTAGCTACGCGCCGGAAGCGAGGGCGTGGCATCCTCTACCGCAACCGAAGGAAAGAGGATCTTTGATGTGGAGGCATCAATGCAAGGGTCGGTTGGCCATCGTGTGCCGTTACCTTCCTGAAAGAGAACGACGCCGTATCTTAGAAGGACTATCAGAAGAGCAGAGACAAGTTTACAATGAAATGATCTCTGAAGATCGGACACTTACGCCAATCGATTCTGATGAATTGCGAGCAGCAGTCTGGGACGAGTGGGCGGACAGAAATCAGCCGGCAAAGCGCGACTCCGCTTAGGCAGAGCTTGCAGCGGTCCAGGATATGGCAAGCGGGCTCTGGCGCATCGTGGGCGGTGAGGTCGCCCCGAGTTTGGAACTCCGTAATCCTGCGCTGAGCTTGAGCCTTTTTTGCGTGTTCTACCCTCCCCTCCCATTGGCGCTAACTTCATGGAACCTGGCCTAATAATATCAGCCGGTTATCACCGTCCCCCTTCCGCCTCCCATCGAGGCAGGGAGTTCTGGAAACCCTCTCCCCTGGCGGGAGAGGGCAGGGTGAGGGGATAACTTCGGCCCACAAACTCAGCCTAAAGTTAGCGCCTATGCCCTCCCCTCCCTTGTCCCCTCCCTTGATGGGAGGGGACAAGGGAGGGTGAGATCCGGTCGGTTTCAATGCGTAACTGTATAACAAGTTACGGACAGCGTTGGCGCTTACGGTTGGGCTAGTCATTGGGACACAGGGCGGTTACTTGAACATCCGGTGATCATTGCCGGAAATAGGATCGGGGCTCGGCCCCTATTAGATCTCTTCATCTTAGGAATGGGGAGATCGCCGTACTGCAAGAGACCCCCATGAAGGACAGTTCATCGTCACCCCCGATGGGACAGTCAGCCAAAGTGGTTTTTCCATATGGAATTGAGTGTGTGCCCACAGGTATACAGACTACTCGAATAGTGGTCGATACGATCGATACATGCAACTTAAGGTGTGACTACTGCCATCCGAACTTTGGCTGGACCGGCGAGAGGCTTCCGATCAATCTGATATCCGATGTGTTCAGAACTGCAGAAGAGGTCTGCATCCTTGAGGTGACCCTTACTGGGGGAGAAGTAATGCTCCATCCAGATTTTTTCGCTATCCTCGCAGCCACGGACATCTTCGAGCGCACCAGCGTCACGCTCATTACGAACGCGACTCTCCTGACACCAAGAATAGTGCGTGCGATTGCCGCATCCCGCCTTGCCCGTATTTGCGCGAGCCTCGACGGGTCCGAAGCGGCAATCCATGAATCGCGACGTGGGCGCTCCTTCAGGAATGCGATGAATGGCCTGCGCCGATTGTCGGATACCGGAAAACCCGTGACCGTAATTTCGGTTGCGCATCAAGACAACTTCAGTCATCTTATTGAATTATCGGAATTCCTGGCCAGAGAGCATCTCGCCGATCAGCATCACCTGTGTGCGCCCTCCTTCTCCGGAATAGCCAAGGACAAGTATGATGAGCTAGGGTTACGATTGACTCAGTTCTATGCCATTCAGGAGAGTATTGATGACCGATTTCCAGACCTTAGACGCCAGGGATTATACGTTACGTTCAATTCGTTCTGGCCTGCGACGGGCGAGCGTGGCCTAGCCCAGAAGTATAATCCGAGAACAATGACACTGATACAGTTCAGTGAACAGACCAAAAATATTTACACCATCGTCCGTCCTAATGGTGACGTGCGACTGACCTGCGCTTCGTGGGGACGTGAGACCGTAGGGAATGCCGTCGTCGGCAATCTCTACGACCATCACGCGAGAACTTTGTTTGATCGCGTTGACGAGATCTACCGTTCCGGTAACGCGCGACAACTACCCCGCGAGTTGGAAGCTGCGCATAAGTTCCAAATCGAGACACAAGGACATCGAAGATCAGAAACGGCGGTCCTGTTAGGAGGCGATCAAGAAGCAGCTTCAATAGCTGAATGGGTTCCTGTCCGTGAGTTGTCCCAGATCGACCTTTTGAACAGCGAACTTAACACCGAACGGATCTCAGCGCTGGCCCTAGGAGTGGCGGCGAACCCGCTTCGATTCAGAATGGTTCGCCATTCCACTGGGATTGATCTACTGTACGACAGACGCACGTCACACATGACATTGCTCTTCCCGGAAGAGACAGACCGGCTTTGCGCTCAATGTTTGAGGGTCTTGACGCATGAATGGAATGGGTAGATCGTCTACTTACCGCAGTCCTGGCAACGGGAGTCAGCTCTGCGGTGTCGATTTGCAGCCGAGACAACGCGAAGCGATTGAGATTCATCTCAGCGACCCGAGCACGCCTGCTACGGAGCTAGCACACCGAACCGGCCTGAGTTTCGAGGACGTTGCGGAGATGTACAGGCTCATGCGCAGAGATCGAGCTTTGCGCGGCTTTGTCAAATCACCTTACTATTCCCATCGACTCTTGTACCAGACCGGCCGAACTATTGTGTCCGACTGTATCGCGGATCCGGATTACATTCGCCGACTCTTAAGAGGCAATATGGCGTTGTCGCGCACACTTGAGATTCACGCGACAATGGCATCATGTGAGCTGAACTGTATCATGTGCTTATGGTCCAGGAAGAGCCCTTTCAACAGCGAGGAACCGGAATGGGCGTCTCCGGGCCCCTTGGACGCGGACGTATGGGGAAAAGTATTAGAGCAGGCATCTAAATTAGGCTCTCGAACAGTAATCTTCTCTGGTGGGGGAGAGCCGCTTCTTAATCCATCCATTTTCGCTCTAGTAGGCAAGGCGCGTTCTCTCGGCCTCCGACGCCATATGTACACTAATGGCCTCGGTTTCGGTCGTCTTTCGAGAGGTGATTGGGACGAGGCTATCGCAATGGACCAGATTCGCTTCAGCATTCACTCAACGGACCCCGAGATCTATCAAACCATCGTCGGGAAGCCTGACAAAACACAGGCATTCCGGACTGTTACAGAGCACCTTTCCCTACTAATGAAGTATCGCTCAATGAGGAGAGGCAAGGTACGTGTAGGAATTGGGTTCGTGCTTCAACCGCACAATGCGCACCAAATTGAAGCGGTGGCGAGTTATGCTCATCGCCTCGGTGTCGATTTTTTAGACTTGCGTAATGACGCGGTCCGCATCACGCGTCCTTTTGCGGAGGCGGAGCTTGCGTTAGTGGTTGCGCAACTAAAGAGGGTACGCTCTCACTTCTGCGCGGGACGCTATGGGCGAATGAATGTGAATTTCTCCGATGAACTTACAGTTCTAGCTAATGACGACGCGCCCTTAGCGCGGCAGGCGGCTACATGTAGAATAGGACTCTTGCGACCGGCGATCAGCCCGTTTGGGACAATCGGTCTCTGCGACCTCGCCGTTGAACCACGCTTCGCGCGCCCCGAACTGGCTTTCGGTTCAGTGGTCAAAACGGCAGTCGAGCAATTGGCCACCGCACTCGGTAAGGCCGATATTCCAACATCGTGCTGTGCCTGCATGCCTTCCGGAAGAGCTGGGAATCTCATCATGGAAAAGCTTTTGTCCGATTTGGAAAGCGGCATCCACTTCGTCGACCAGCCCTTCGCGTATTAGCGGAGGGTTTTCGATTCCGGCGCCTTGAGCGAAAGGGCGACCGTCGCGCAATGCAGCCACCCATTGATAGCGACCGGATCTCATTTCCCCTCTCCTCTCCCATACGGAGAGGGGAAGTCATTCTCTTCTCCCGGCGGGAGGAACGAGGAAGAAGGCCGCGTAGGGCAAGCACAGAAGGGTCAAGCGCAACGCGCAGCAATATAAAATACTCGTTCACGATGTTGCTGACAGATGGTCAATGGGCTAAGATGGAGTCGGTGAGGCCAGGGATCGGTTGGTCGGTGCGGAGGGCCGCCCGGCATGCCTCAGAGCTTGTGCGAAGAGGGCCTTTTGCCTTTACAAGCAAAAATTCAGCGTGGTCTTGACATATTCGGAATCATTACTATAAAATACGAACGGATTTATGTGAAATCTTAGAAGTGTTGAAGGTAACGCGGTTCTTATCCGCTCCAGGCGCACAAAAGGAGTTTATCATGATCCGCATGGTGGCCTTCACATTGGCAATCGCGGTCGCGCTCTCCGGGCCGGCTTTCGGCCAGGGCGGCTTCCTGGATTCCATATTCGGGCCGAGCGGCCTGGGACTCTGGGGCGGCGGATACGAGCAGCAATCCGTGCAGCAGTACAACTCCCCCGGATTCTACGGCGCGCCGGACCCTGCTCAGCAGGGCTACGGCCAGTGGCCCGGACAACAGCCGCAGATGGGATATCAGCCCCAGATGGGATATCAACAACCGGCCCCGTATTACCCTCAGCCAGGGTATGGAGAGACCGGCCCGTACCCTTCTCCCGGCGCGATGCACCCGGATTGGTACACCCAGCAGCAACAACAGCAACCGTACACACAGGTTCCCGGGCCCCCGGTTGAGTATGGTCCTGCTCCGGCGCAGACGCCGGCGCCCGCTCCTCCTCAAGTAGGGGCTGCCCGACCCGCCCAGCCTGCGCCCAGAGCTGCGGCTCGCCCGGCGCCGGGACGAGGCCAAGATCCCGGAGCGCAGATTCCGCAGGATGATGCGCTTCCGTCAGGAGCGGTGAAGATTACAACCATTACCCCTCAAGGCACCAGGGTCGAATACTATCCGCCGCCTCCCGGCATGGGACAACCCGACCAGGCCGCTGTTCAGCCACAGCGCCAGCCGGCCGCCCCTCGAACGCCGGGTCGAGCGCAAACGGAACGCAAGCCTGACGCCGGACGCATTGCTCCTTCCCCGAGCGCCGCAGATTCGAGCGGCGCCTCCATCGCGATGCCCAGTCCCGTTCAGGTGCCCAAGGGACAAGATCCTCGCTCCGGGTGGGGCCCGGCAGTGGATCGAGGGCCCAGGGCGCCGGTTGCGGAGTGACGCGGCGTCGGATGAGAGAACCGAGCTCGTTCGTTTATCGCCGACGATACGAGCGACGTGAAAATCAAGGGCTTTGAAGCGCTTGCGGGGAGGGACCCTGAAATCCCCTCAGATCTCTTTTGGAATATGTGACGGGGTGGTATCCCGTTGATGTTACGGGCATCGGCGCAGCCCCACTTCCGTGTGATTTGGATTTTTCGCGCCTGATCTCACCGAGGAAATCCGATGCTTGATTCTCCTTCCAAGAAAGAAGCCTGCGGCATTTTCGGCATCTACGGCGTGGATGATCCTGCGCGTCTGATATATCTGGGGCTTTATGCGCTTCAGCACCGCGGCCAGGAATCCGCCGGGATTGTAGTCAGCGACGGCGCCGCGGTCTCCACCCATAAGGGCATGGGACTCGTCTCGGATGTCTTCAAAGAGCAGACGCTGCAATCCATGAAGGGCACATTGGGCATCGGACACGTGCGGTACTCGACAACGGGGAGTTCCATGCTCCGCAACGCCCAGCCCTTTCTTGTGGAGCAGATCGATAGGATCTTTGCGCTTGGCCACAACGGGAATATTGTGAACGTGGAGAGCCTGCGGAGAAAATTGGAATCCAGAGGCGCGATTTTTCAAACCTCCACGGACTCGGAACTGATCGCGCATCTTCTCGTTCACAAGAAGGGCTCGCTGGAAGAGAGGCTGCTCAAGGTTTTCAGCGAACTAAAAGGCGCGTGGTCGGTTGTTATGCTCACGCCGGACAGCGTGCTCGCCGCGCGGGATCCTCACGGTTTCAGGCCGCTCTGCATAGGGCGCAAAGGTGATGCGATCGTTTTTGCGTCGGAGACATGCGCGCTGGACATCATTGAAGCCGATTACGTGCGAGACGTGGAGCCCGGGGAAATCGTCATCGCAAATCGCCAGGGACTCAAGTCGCTGCGTGGAGAGCGGAAATCCCGCTCTGCAATGTGTATTTTCGAATATATCTATTTTTCGCGGCCTGATTCCATGATTTTCGGCCACGGTGTGTACAACGTTCGCAAGCAACTCGGTCTTCAGGCGGCGCTGGAGAACCCCTCGGACGGGGCCGACATCGTTGTTCCCATGCCCGCGTCGGGCAACTATGCGGCCCTGGGCTTTGCGCAGGGAAGCGGCCTCCCTTACGAGTACGGCGTGATCCGGAACCACTACGTGGGTCGGACCTTCATTCAGCCCTTGCCCGCGGTCAGAGACCTTGGGGTGCGATTAAAACTCAATCCGGTGAGCACCATACTCAAGGGTAGGAGCGTCGTTGTAGTGGATGATTCAATCGTCAGGGGAACCACCAGCAAATTGCGAACACGAGCCTTACGAGAAGCGGGCGCTCGTGAGATACATATGCGTATATCCTGTCCTCCCATCCGATACCCATGCTTCTATGGGATCGATTTTGCCAGCCGAGGTGAGCTGATCGCGTGCAGCAACACGGTGGAGGATATCTGCCGCTTCATCGGCGCGGATTCACTGGCTTACCTGAGTCTTGAAGGCATGTTCAAGGCCATGCCCTTACCGCACAAACACTTCTGCGCGGCGTGTTTCACCGGCAAGTACCCGGTTCTTATGACAGACACATTCACTAAGACCTGCCTCGAACCCGCAACGAACCGCGCGGTCCAGGCGATCTGACAGGGACTCGGTTGGACGCCGCATCGTGAGCGGGAGTTTCGAAGCTCCGGCCTGTCAGCGCTCCGGCGATCGCGCGCGCTCGATGAGAAATGATGCTAGTTCCAGGTCGCTCTGGGTGGTGATTTTCAGGTTTTCGTCCGAGTCCTCGACGATTGAGACGGGGTGCCCCAACCGTTCCACCAAAGAGGCGTCGTCCGTTCCTTCGAATCCGTCTTTGAGCGCCCGCTTGTGAGCCTCCCGTATGAGTTCGACCGCGAAGGTCTGCGGAGTGTGCGCGAGCCAGAGGTCGGATCGCGGAATCGTCTCAAGGTATTCATCAGATCTTTTCTTAACCGTTTCTTTTACTCGAGCGCAGGCGACCGCGGCTCCTGTCCGGCCCGCGACTTCCAGGGTCCGGGTTATGACTTCCGGCGAGACCAACGGCCGCACGCCATCGTGAATCGCTACCAAACCTCCATCCTCCACAGTCGTCAGTCCGTTGTAGACCGACGCTTGGCGGGTCGGTCCTCCCGCGACCAGATGGGCTACTTTTTCCAGGCCGTAAGGCCGAATGATGGTTTCAGCGCAGAACTCTTCGTCATCGGGAGGGACTACGACGGTTATGCGATCGATCAGAGCGTGGCGTTGGAAAAGAATGAGGGTCCGACCCAGCACGGGGATCCCCTTGAGATGGAGATACTGCTTCGGCACAAGCTTCCCCATGCGTCTTCCTTCGCCTGCGGCCGTAACGAGCGCTATGCGGATCATGCGGGGAGTCTCCGGACAGAGTGTCCACTATCCGACGGCGCGTGGCTCCTTTTCGGTTGGGTCTGATTTTCGGGAGGTTTCGACCCTTTCACGTAAGCGCGTTCTTCCAGCTCTTGCAGGACCTTCACCTTCCATCCACGCGGGACATGGATAGTATACGCGTAGCCGGTCTCGGTGGATGCCTTGAACACGGTCTGGTTCCGGGGAAGGGCCCCGTTGATCTCCTTGAGGAAACGCACGGACGCGCCGGTGAGTCCCGCGATCACGCTCAAAGGGAGATCCTGCTTGAGCCACAGGTCCTCCAGGGTATCAATTTGGAGCGCCGCCACGGGAGCGACCGAAAGGTCGTAGCGCTGTCGATTTGCGTTTATGAGCGCAAATGCAATCCATCGCGGGACATAGTCTTCCGTTTCAACAGGCAGCTTCATGTCCCAGTACTCATTCGTCCGGTATGCGCCGGTCCGATAGCCGATCTCAGTGAGACCGGCATTGTACGCCGCGGCGACGGTGAGCCAACCGGCCGACTTGGAAGAGCCGCTTAAACGAGAGCGCAGCCACTTCAGGTGCCGGGCGGCGGCTCTCGTGGAGACCACGAGGTCACTGCGCTGATCCAGCCATTTGTCCACTCGAAGGCGCCAGTTCAAATCGGGATCTTGAGCCCGTGACGTGACCGCGGTTACCCGGACGAATTGCCACCACCCCTTGGCCATCGAAGGGGAGACTACGGCGCCGCTATAGCCCGATTCCAACGCAGGCAAGAGAGCGAACTCCCTGGGCACGCCTTCCGCCTGAAGTATCTTTTCCACCAGATCCGAGTACCGGTCCTGCCGCTTGAGCCACAAACCGGTCGTATAGCGGAGGTCCGTCAGAAGGTACTCGATTTGATACTCGATTCTGTTTCTCACATCCTCCCGATCCAGAGGGATACGCTCGCCGCAAAACACGAGGCCGCTCTCAAGGATATTCGGAGGCAAGCCTTTCTTGAGCGGCACAGGTTGCCCCGGTCGCGGCGCGGGATATTTCAGATATTGGAGGACGCTTGCGTCCACCAGTTCCTGTCGTTCACGAACAAGTCCGGCTTCCTTGGCGCGGAGCTTTTCCAGGTTGCGCGCCAACTCTCCCGCAGGGTCGCCTTCCAGCAACTGAGACGGGAGATTGCGACGCCACAGGATGGCGCGGGCCAGCAGTCGTTCAGGGTACGAAAAGGGATGCCCGGAGGCTGACACACGCTCCCATTCCCGAAAGTCAGGCCTTTCCGTTACTCGCTCGTAGTCGGCGATCAGCGATCCATACCTCGGTGGAACGCCTTGCGGACCAAGGTTTGCGTTATCGATTTCATCGGAGAACTGCTTGGAAATATCGTAGATGGAGAGGAGACCCGAGCGCCGCTCAATGTCCGCGGAGAGCCGTGGATAGGCCAGCAGCGCGAAGAGCAGGACCGGAAGAATCAGACAGGGCGCCAGTATGCGGAGCAGATCTCTCATTCCCGTCGCATCCTCACCCCGGAGCGGCGCTGCAATCAAATCACGTGAAGCGTATATCAAGGCGCAGGGCCTCGCAGACCGGCTCTTGGCGCGGCGCTTGCAGGCCGGGCCCATCTCATCAGTAGCTATAAGCCCTCAGTTCTCCTCCCAAGAGATGGGTCAGGTAGCTAATTCGTTGATCCCGAGGCAGCCTCTCGTTGGCCAGTTTCGCGGTCGCGACGGCTGCCTCGCGGGCGCCGGATTCCATGAGAACGATGATGAGATTGATCCGCGCCGGCGCGTACTCGGGAAACAGCTCGATGGTCTTCCTATAAAGATCCGCGGCCCGGGTCTGCTCTCCCTGGCGCTCCCACAGCAGCGCTGAATAGAACAACGGTCTGGGATCCTGCGGCGAGAGACCCCGCACCGTTTGGAAATCATTGAGAGCCGCGTCATACTGCTTGGCTTCCGCCGCGGCTAGTCCACGTCTGAGCAGCACTTCCGCGGTGGGATTCTGGGGGGACGGCGGGGTGTTAATCTCTCTCGCGGCGAGAAGCTGTTCGAGATTCCGTCGGGCCGTCGGGTTCTCGGGTTGAACCTCCAGGGCGCGCAGGTAGGTCTGCTCGGCCTCTCGCCACTTGCCCAAATCTTCTTGACACGCGCCCATCTGAACGAGCGCGGCCACATTCTCCGGCGATCGCTCGAGCGCTTCCTTGAAGGCTTCGAGCGCTTCTCCCGGCTTACCTGCCATTCGCAGCGCGATCCCCTTGGAGATGCCCGTTTCAGCAGCGCTCGCTTCGCCCACGCACAGGAACAGCGCGACCACAAGGATCGGGATTGCCCCCAAAACCGCACACTTGGAAAAAGATTGAATACCTGCCATCATGATATTAATATCATACGATCCTCGGAAAATGAAGAGTAACCCCTGAAGAAACGTCTTTACCGGATTTTCTCCGAGGCTCTCCGCTTCGTCTGATTGCCAAGGAGGCGCAGCAGTGGACCTGCTCGATTCGATACAGTCTCATATGCGGCAACTGGAAGAAGAACTGATTCAGCAGCTCAGGAGCCGAGTGAACGTGGCCTTCGAGATCGGGGCCCATCTGGTGAACAGCGGAGGCAAGAGAATACGGGCCCAGCTTGCAATCATCTCCGCGCGCATGGGGGGCTATCACGGTCCTGACGCCATCAAGTTGGCAGGAGCGATTGAGGCCATACATACGGCCACCCTGCTGCACGATGATGTGGTCGACCACGCGGATACCAGACGCGGTCTGCCCGCGGCCAATACACTCTGGTCCAACGAGATGTGCGTGCTCGGCGGTGATTTTGTCCTCGCCCGCGCGTTTTCGGCCCTGACATCGATCGGAAATCTCAGGATCTTGAGGATAGTCTCCGACACGACGCAACGTCTCAGCGAGGGCGAGCTGTTCCAAATGGCCAACATCGGGAATATCGACCTCACGGAAGACGAATATCTCCAGATTATCGTTGACAAGACCGCGGTCCTGATGGAAGCCGCGTGTCGAGGTGGAGCAATTCTTGGCAACCTCGACCCCGAAAAGGAGGAAGCGCTGGCCCAGTTCGGCTTCAATCTGGGCATTGCGTTCCAGATGACCGACGACGTGATCGACTATCGCTCGGAGAAGGCTGTCATGGGCAAGGATCCGGGCAAGGACATCGAAGAGGGAAAGCTGACCTTACCGCTTATTCTCGCACTCAAGACAGCGGATTCGGAGGAGCGATCTCGGGTTGCGTCGCTGATCCAAACACGAAGTATGGCTGACGGCGACTTGGCATGGGTTAGGGATTTCCTCGCCCGCGGCGGAAGCATAGATGAAAGCTTGCGCAGGAGCGAGATATATTTGCGCAAAGCGACACGGCGGTTGGAGATCTTTCCCGATTCCGACGAAAAACAGGCATTGGTGAAACTGGCGCAGAAGATCCTGAGTCGGATGTATTGATACCAGGCTCGAAAAATCGACCCGCACCTGCGCAACCCCTTGACAGCACACCCTGCCGCTGGTAGAGCGCAAGTGCACAAACCACCCAAAGGTGCCCTATGAAGGAACGTCTCTCCTGCGCCGCACTCGTCATCATGATTGCCTGCGCGGCGGCAGGTTGCCCGTCCATATGGCAAACCAAGACTCCCACGGCCCAGGAATCGGCCCAAGACCTGTACCAGAAGGCAGAGGATCTGTTTGCCAAAGCCAACTACAAAGAAGCTATCGAGGTTTACGAACGCCTGAAATCCGGCCATCCTGAGTTCGAGAAAATCCCCGAGGTCTATCTCAAGATCGCGGACGCGTACCTCAAGGACCTGAACTACGAGAACGCGGCGGCCCGCTACTTCCAGTTTCTGGAGCTTTATCCGAAACACCGGGAGAGCGATCGGGCCAAGTACATGATAGGCATGAGCTTTTTCAATCAGATTAAAAAACTTGACCTGGACGACTCCATGGTGAAACGCGCGGAAGGCGCGTTCAAGAAGGTGATTGACCAAGCAGAATCAGATCAGTGGAAAAAGAAGGCGGAAGAAAAGTACCAGGAATGCCGCAAGCATCTGGCTGAAAAAGAGTTGTACAAGGCACGCACGATGTGGAGCATGAGCAGGTACAAGGCCGCGCGATTGGCGGCCCAGCGGGTCCTGGACGAGTTTCCCAACGCTGGGCTCGAAAAGGAAGCCAAAGAAATTATCGAGAAGACGAAGAATAGATGATCAGGCCGTAATCCCTCATCGTATCGCGCTTTCCGCTATCTATCGTAAACATGTCCTTACTCCGAGAGCTTGGAGCTAGACCCGACGGCGCTAGCGGGTCTTTGAAGTCTTCAGAATCTCAAAGAATGTCAGCAGATTAGTCCTCGTCTTATCCGCAAAGTAGTTCCGCTCGTCCGTCATATCAGCCTCCAAGTTTACCACAGGCAAGCCCTCGTCCCTGAGAGCGTCGCCGATCAGGCGGAACGAGCCGTTCTCGTGGCGACAAGCAGGAGTGGAAAAATGGATCGCTCCATCAACTTGATAATCTTTTGCCAGCTCGACGATTGCCTTGACTCTTCTTTGGGAGCTTCCCACATGAGGGTCGTTGAGAGCTTTTAGCGCAAGGCCTTCAAAAGGATCGCTCTCGTCGATCTCCGACCAGTAGACTCGCGCGCTTTCAGCCGTCGCAACGCTGACCTGGTGTTCTTTCAATGTCGCGAATATGTTGGTCTGCTGAACAGGCGGCCACGGAAACCAGAGAACCCTGTAAGTCTCCGGGAATGTTTTCCCGGCTTGTATCCGAGACTCCATCTCGTGGATGAGCATGACGTTGATTTCGTGGCGGAACGCCGACCCCCAAAAAAGCGAGCCCGCTATGCCCAGAAAACAGGCCTTCGTCCCATCCCAAGGGCTCGGCTTTGCCTTCATCAGTTCGTTGACCTGTCGAAATGAAGCCCCGGCCGTATTGGACCAACGGATCGTTTCCTTCAGCCTATCCGTATCCAGCCGTTTTCCTGTGAGGGCCTCCAAGCGGGATGCAATTCCCTTTAGTTGAGAACCCACATATTCGATTGATGACCTGCTGATCTCGTTGGGCACATCAAAAAGGATGCTTTCTTTCTCTTGCGCACGCGCGACAGTCTCGTTTGTCTTTGCTTTTCCGTTGCAGTAATAACTCGACGTTAAGAATAGATCCCCCCTCGGTACCATACCCTGGACGTGGGCTCCCAAGGCCAGCCGGTAAAACGAACAGATATCCCTTGAATATCCTTGATTCTCGGCAGCCACCATAATTGAGGACCCGTTTCCACTGACCGCGGGAGGAATGATGTTGCACGCGAGTTCAAAATCAAAAGGCGTCACATCAAACGCCCACAAGAGCTCCATTGGGAAAGCATAGGATGACACCCAGACCACCTTGGCATTCTCGTCGAATGCTCTGCTAAATGTTGAGGCAATTTCCTTGATCAACTTGTGCCAGCCACTTGGCTTTTGCTCCAACTTTTTCTCCGTGAATGCCACAATGCTTTCAAGATAAGCTCTCATTGGCGCCACCTCCTTCAAGCGACGAACCTCCTCCCGGTACCCAAGAAAGACTGATAGAGCACGTAACCCGTTTGTTAGGCCATTTCACGTCATCACTCTTCGAACATGGCATTGAATCAATCGACATCTCCCTTCATCATCTCGACAAATGCTTCCAGCCGGACCCCAATGCGTCCCATGTCCCCGAAGACATAGTCGTTTTCAATCATCATGAAAGGAACATGCTGATTCCGTAACTCCGCCTCAATGACGGGCGCCTCGAACAGCCCGTAATCACAAAACTTAACAGCGCTGTAGATTACTCCGTCAACTGAATAGTCTCGCACGAATTGGATTATCTGCTCGATTCTTCTCTCAAAACCAGGCATCCTAGGGCACGGGGGCTTGAGCAAATACCTTCGAGCCAGGCTATGAACGGCATTTTCTCCTTCCTGCACAAGCCCTGACCAATGCCTCAAACCCGCGCAGGTATCAAAAGCCACCACAGATGCGCCGGCGGCCTCCACTTTTTCCAGCAGATCCAACCTGTCCATGACGCTCCCCACAACAAGCACTCGAGGCTGTTGGTTCAAACCGGAATTTACGGATGGTGATTGAGCAAGGATTTTCTCGAGCTTCTTCGTGAAGGCCTCTTTCGGAGAAGTCATGGCCTCAAGGCAAAAGGCCAGGAGTTCGCTGCCCTCCAAGGCTGCGGTCTTTGCCTTTTGCCTCTCAAGAAGCTGGGCCATCAACGCTCGTTGCTCGTTCATGACGCGAATGGATTCTTGCAGAGAGTCACGAGAAATCTTGGCGCCGATGAAATTTTCCAACTGCGTTTGAAGAGCCGCCAACTGCTCCGAGAAGTATGTTACGGCGTCCTCATCCCGGTTTCTGGGAACCTCCAACATGAAGGAGAAAGGAGTCTTCACGTGGGAATCCCACAGGTCCCTGAGCCGGCGCATGGCATCGCAAGAGTTGGTGAAGATGATTCCACTGAGATTCCCATATTCGCCTCTCAAGCCTGAATCGAAAACGTTCTTCACGTAGGGGCAGAAGTTGGGGAACAGGTAGGAATCCGCTTGCTTGAGACTTGGGACCGCGCCTCGAATACGCACGGACTCAAGTCCCGCTGCAAGGATGATTTCCTCCGGCACGTACCCGCACATCCATCCTATTACCCCTGCGCCGGCCCGATTCTGTGCTTGATTCATGTATCCCTCCCCTTTACGGAACAACCGAAGACGCTCGCCGTATCTGACCTGACTATCTAGTCTATTTATCCGGAAATGTCAGACCCTGAATCCCTTGATGACCGATTTCAACGTGTCAATGGTTTTAGTTAATGATTCCTGATCCTTGGACGCCTTGCAGATCAGGATAGCTCCCTCGACCGTGCTCATGATGAGTCTGCTCACAGCTTCGCAGTCCACGTCCGGTCGCAGCTTGCCCACCTTCTTTGCTTCTTCGAAAAGCCTCTTCAGCAACCCGTTCCACTCGATGAAGAAGCGGTGGGCCGCCTGAGCCAGATCTCTATGCGTATCGCCCAACTCCAGGGCGAAATTCCCGAAGAATCATCCTCCGCGGCAATCCCGAGCAATAATGTAATCCACCATGCCGTCAATCATCAGATCTATCTTTGTCAGGGGGTCGAACTCTCCGGCCATGATTCTCTCGAGGAACGGGAACTCTCTTTTCAAGGCGTCATCGATGGCGACCAGAGCCAGCTCTTCCTTGCTCCTGAAATAGAAGTACAGGTTTCCCCTCTTCACGCGGGAAGCCTCGCATATATCATCGATAGTGGTGTTCTTGTACCCTTGGTACTTAAAGAGATGCCGCGCCGCGCCAATGATCTTTTCCCTTGTGGCTTGTCCTCTCGATCCCATGATTTCCTTTTCCTTTGTTGACTAGTCAGTCTAATTCTGACTCGACTGTAAAGATCCGTCAAGCGCTTTTTCGTTAGATGGTCTATTCCGGAATTGCCGCCCGTGAAGACATGTCGCGGCAGACGCTTCGCCGCGGATCGTGACTTTCCCGAGGGTCGCTATGAGGCCGGAGAATTATGCGCGCATGCTCCAGTCCTATACAAAATTGCCTTTTGTGGCGCGTTACGCTTGAGCCTTTTGCGTCTGCCCCGCGCCCCTCTTTGAACCCCTCTCCCCAGAAGCACAGGCGCTAACCCAAGGCTGCCCCATTCTTTCGTCCGTCATTCCGGGGGAAGCCGGAATCCGGTCTTTTCGATCCCGCGTTCAGCGCGGAACCGCTCCGCAGATTCAGCCGGGGTCTGGGATTCCGCGATCATGGTCGTGAAACGCCGCACAATTACTTGGCCTGGCAGAGCCCCCTTGGGCCGACTGAGATCGTTCACATCAGCCACGATCACTTCGGTTTTTCCCTTCCCTCTTGCCAGAGAAAAGTGGACTGCCAGGCCGGCTGCGAAAGCCTTGTCTTCGTCTGAGGGTTCTCCGCCTGCGCGGCGGGGGAGTAAGACGTGAGCCCCCGCGCGTCCTTTCACGTGAAACCAGAGATCACCCTTTCGAGCTTTATGCTTGAACAGAAAGTCGTTGCCTCGACCGCTCTTTCCCACCAGGACCGTCAGCCCACCCGGGCTGCGGAATTCGCGAAACATCGCAGATCCGCCGGGTCTTTCCGGTTTCTTGTCAATAGGGGATTTCTTCGTCTGAGCAGGCGCTTTGGATAGGGGAACGTCTGCTGCAAGCCGCTCCAGCTCCTCAACTGTCTCGGCGCTCTCCACATAGTAGAGCAGATCTTCCAGAGCTGCCTTCTCATCACGGGTAGCCTCCAGACGCTTGTCCGCAATGTTCTTCCCCCGTTTGCCCTTCGCGGCTTTCTTGAAGATCAACTCCATATTCTCCACCGGCCCGAGAGCAGGATTGAGCTTGATGGCATGAGGAGCGCCTGTGACCCAGTCCGAAACAGTGAGGCTCTCCAAGCCTTTTCGCGCGAGGCGCAGGTTTACCTTGAGCAGGTCCCCTTCGTGCTGGCGTTCGGCGAAGGACTCCAGCTTCTGAATATCTTCTTCGATCTTGGCGCAACGCCGTTCCAAGCCGCGAATCCGTGCTCGAATGGGCGAAGCTATTTCCCGACGCAGAGCTTCCAGCAAGAGAGATTCCAGCCTTGGCCAAAAAAAGGCTTCTGCTGCTGCATTCATGGATTCAAAGACCTGATCCGATTCCGGTGTCGCTGTCAGCGTGAGCCTTCGGCGACCCTTTGCATCTTGCGTAACGCCGGGCCGCATCTGTTCGGGAGCAATGTTCGCGAGCGGCTCGGCGCCGGGTTTCCCACGAGGAGGCGGCGGTTGATACGTCATGCCCGGCAATACAATTCTGGTGGCGGTCTCCTTCTCCGGTATCCGGTGCAAGCAATCCATGATCCGATTGGACCATCGATCCACCAGCAATATGTTTGAATCGCGCCCAAGAAACTCCAGCACGATGTCCCGTTCTTCGGCCGAGTCCGCGGGCCCTCTCGTGGTGGTGACGAACACCACTCGGTCGGCCACGGCAGCGCTCACACCCGCTATTCTGGCGCCCTGGACGTGAGCCCGTAGGAAAGCGCAAAATCGAGGCGGCGTAGGCGGATTAGGTATCTTGAGGTCCGTGAGGTGGATACGTCCAAGGAGAGGATCCGCGCTCATCATGAGCTTCTTTTCACCCGCGGCGCGGGTGCGCACGCGAAGGACGATCTCCCGAGGCAGGGGCTGATGTATCTTATTGATGAACCCGCCTCTCAGCAGTTCGTCAAGCTCCGCAGCAATCTTCTGAAGTATCGTCTGATCCATGAAGTGATCACCGACCCTCGCTCAAGGCGCTCCAGGTCTTATATTCTCGCGGTTGCGCTTTCTTCAGGACGATTCGGACTTATTATACCTCAGAGAGCGTGCAATTTCGGGAGACCTGTCATGAGCAACAGAACTATCATGGTTACCGACGACATATACCGCTACATACTCTCGACCTCGTTGAGAGAGCCTGATGTGCTCCGCCGGCTCAGGGAAGAGACGAAGCGCGATCCCGATCACCGCATGCAGATCTCGCCCGAACAAGGCCAGTTCATGGCCTTACTCCTTCGTCTGATGGGCGCCGGGCAGACCATTGAGATCGGAGTGTACACAGGTTACAGCAGCCTTTGGACTGCGCTGGCTCTCCCTTCCAACGGAAGAATGATCGCGTGCGATATCAATAAGCAATGGACCGACGTGGCCAGGCGATATTGGAAGGAAGCAGGCATCCAAGAAAAAATCGATCTGCGCCTCGGACCGGCTCTGGACGCTTTGGACGAGTTGCTGGCCGAGGGCCGCTCGGGCGCCTTTGATTTCGCTTTTATCGACGCGGATAAGGAGAATTACGACGCCTACTACGAGCGCTGCCTGGCGCTCTTGCGTCCCGGCGGTTTGATTGCTATTGACAATACGCTTTGGGACGGCCGTGTGACCGCGCCCGATCCCGGAGATGAAGCCACGCTTGCGATAAACGCGCTGAATAGGAAGCTGCTCCAGGACAAGCGTATCGATCTGAGTCTGGCGCCGATTGGCGACGGCCTGACCCTGGTTTGGAAGCGACCGTGATTTAGCGCTCGATTTGCCAAGTGAGCTGATGTATTTCAGGCAGCAACCGTGCAACGGGCTTTGGTGGGACAGGCGTCCCGCCTGTCACGCCCTGGGGAGATGTGCGGCGGCGGGGATAGACAGGCGGGATGCCTGTCCCACAAAGAACAAAGCCTTGTTCGATTTTCGGCGCATCGTACTGGTGTACGCGCGACGCCACGATCGAAGGCCGCGCGATCGAGCTAACCGAGAGGCCATCTTTTTCTCAGTGCTTAGGGCTGCTGTATGAGTCTTATTCCCAGGCTTCAGCATTACTGGTATCTGCTTTGCTCACTTCCGCCGCACAAGCTTGTGGGCGCAGGCGTGGAGCGGCTGATCACAGGCGTGCGAAACCGCGGTCAACGCAAAGAAGACATCCTGAATTGCACCTATGCTATCGACGCTCCTTTGCCCCACTTGAGCCTGGTTCGCTATCTCAACCACATCGGCGTTTCGATGTCTGAATCCGAGCGCGAAGAAATTCTAGACGTGGCTCGTCTCTTCATCGAGCGCCGGTTCGATTTACTCGGGTCCGGCTGGGTCCAGGTAAAGCGCGGCATGAAGTGCGACGGAATGGAGGGCCACGTCTATTTCAGTACGCCGCCTCCCGCGGCGGACAAGGAAGGCGTGTGGCTCCAAAAGCTGCTCAATCCCGCCAATGTGGTCGAGGCGCGGCGCATCTGGCGGCTCATTGGGCCTGATTATCAGCCGATTGACTGGAGCCTTGATTTCAAGTCCGGATTCCGGTGGTCAGAGCGCACGTGGTACCGGGATATCTCATACGGCCATTCCCCGGGCGCGGACGTCAAAGTTCCGTGGGAGCTGTCGCGGATGCAGCATCTCATGCAAATGGGCTGGGCGTATGGGCTGGTCGTGTCCGACGAGGGCTCCGATGCGCAGGCCGCGCCGGGTCTTGCAGATCGCTTTTTGGCCGAATTCCGCAATCAGGTCTTGGACTTTATTGCCGTTAATCCTCCTCGATTCGGCGTCAATTGGCATTCGAGCATGGATGTTGCCATACGCGCCGCGAATTGGCTGCTGGCCCACGACCTTTTCGCCTCTTTCGGCGCGAGCTTGGACCCAGCCTTTGAAGCGGTCTTTGTTCGCAGCCTGTGCGAGCACGGCTGCCACATCGTGAACAACCTTGAGCACTCAGCCGAATTCCGCGCGAACCACTACCTTGCTGATATTGTGGGCCTTCTCTTTGTGGCCGCGTACCTCCCTCGAACACCCGAAATCGACGCATGGCTCGCGTTTGCAATCCAGGAGCTTATATCCGAGACCGAGCGCCAATTTCTGCCCGATGGGGCCCATTTTGAGGCATCCACAAGTTACCATCGCCTGGTCGCGGAGATGGCGCTTTACGGAACAGGGATCACTCTGGGCCTTCCCGAAGAGAAGCGGCAAGCGCTCCTCGAATACGATTACCGCCGGCATAAAGTGAGACCTCCTCTCAAACCGGGCCCCATGAGCTTCTTTCCCTTGCCGGGAAACGGGCCTCTGTCACCCTTCCCGCCCGGATGGTTTGAGCGCCTGGCAAAGATGGTCGAGTTCTCGGAGCGCATCACCAGACCTGACGGCCGGGCGCCACAAATCGGGGATAACGATAACGGGCGCTTTTTCAAGATTAGGCCCAGGCGCCGAGCGCTGACAGTGGCGCAAGCCAAGGACTTGTATCTGAACCTGAAGGACTATAACGGCCTTGCTGATGACCAAACGCACTGGGATGAGGATCACCTGGACCATCGCCACCTGCGGGAAGCCTGGGATGGCCTTGTGAGGCGACCTAGGCAGCGCGAGGACTCCGATGCCGAGTCTATCGAAACTCGGGTTATGCGCGCCCTCGCCCGCGATAAGAGAGTCAACTTTCCGGCTGTAGCTCTCCACTCGCCAAGAGGGCCCAACAACACAGAGTCTCAAGCCACGGAATCAGGATTGCGAGCCGGCCTGCGCCTGTTCGCATACCCGGATTTCGGGCTCTATGTGTACAAATCCAATCGGCTTTATCTGGCGGTTCGCTGCGGAGGCCAGGGCCATGACGGCCGGGGCGGTCATGCTCACAACGATCAGCTCTCCATTGAACTCGCGATAGATGGCGTGCCGATCCTTATAGATTCTGGAACGTACTGCTACACGTGTTCTTTAGAACGTCGAAATTTGTTCAGATCCACTGCGATGCACAACACCCTGAGCATTCCCGGAAAAGAACAAAACCCGCTGCTACCTGGTTTATCCGGGGCTTTTCGACTACCCAACCGTGCTCGCGGTCGGGTCATCGAGGCAGGACATGATCTGTTCATTGGCGAACACGTGGGCTTCGGAGCCCCGCACCGACGCACAATTCAAATCGAATCCACTCGCATCAAGGTCGTGGACGAGTGCGAAAGCAACAGTGCGAAAGAGATTCGACTGCATTTGTGGCCGAACTGCGAGGTTCACGAGATAGGGGAACCGGGAAAGATCCGACTGGTATGTGGGAAACTAGAAGTGACGGTGAGTTCAGTGAATGCCGCTTGGTCGATGGAGAACTATGGGTTCTCGTCCGGATATGGTCTCTCGTGCCAATCTGTCGCGGCTGTGTTGCAAGGCGAGGACGTCCGTATGGAATGGTTCGTTGCCCGTCGTGAGCTATGAGTCAGCCATCTGCGCGCGTCCATCAGGCATTCGGTGGCCCGCTCCGCGGTTGTGCCCGAGTCAACGTGTCGTCTCAGGAAGGCTATCCCGAGGCGATTCCTTTACCCGATACAAACGCCATCGGCCATGTTCGGTCACGGGTTCGAGCTTTGGCTCGGAGCGGACGATATCCTGAATTCGGTCGTCGCCATTCACGAGCACGTGTTCGAAGTAATCCAGGTCCGAGGGCTTGACCCACTCCGGGCGCCATTCCAGCCCACTCGTCCAGGGTTTGAGAAATCGACCCTTGTACACGACCAGACACGGCGAGAACTCCGCGAAAGAGAAATTCAGCCTCGCAGCCTTCAGAACCTGTCCGTACGCGAAAATCTGGATGAACGGCCGACCTTTGATGAACTCGCTTTTCTTGACGAAATCCAGTCCCATGAGACTTGAATATTCCGGCAGCGCGGCCAAGGCGCCTCTCAGGCCCGACAATTCCTTGGTCTCGAACATGATCCAGGCCGCGGTGGTCAACCCGGACAAAGCGAGGACGAGCGTGACGGCCGCAGCCCGTCGAATGAGCGGTGTCAGGCTCGGCGCAGGCAACGCCAGGAGCAGCATTATCATGGCAAACGGCATCCACCTTTGCCCGAATCGGATTGTGTTCATGTACTTGTCAGGCAACGCTATCGCAAAGACAAGGAACATCAGACCCGCGGCGAGCAGGGGCCGGTTCATGCGGTCTTTGAGGTCGTTCCGGTTCTGTAACACTGCCAGCAGGATCCAGCCGAGCACGAGCAAAAGAATCAACTCATCCGCAAATCCTTGGAGCCCGCCCAGGGCCGCGTCGGTAAATCGGAAGAAGCTCAATCGCTCGAGAAAAGGGGTGGCCCACAGCAAAGGAGTGGCCATATCCGAAGTGGCAAACTCCGGGTACCACACGGCGGCAAGCGCCAGCGCCGGCGCCGCACAAAGACCTCGAATGGCGGCTTCTTTGAAAGAAACACGGAAGAGCAGGCTGCTCAAAACAAGCCAGCAGACCCCTGCCATCAGCCACAACACGTGGCAGACATAGAGGAGAACCGCGGCGCCCATCCACAGGAGCGCCTGCCCCACGGACCACGCGGTGGCGCGAGTTCGATCCACCAAGAGGAACCAGAGCATAAAGGCGGGCCACCCCAGAGCGAAGCTGTAGAAGCCCCAGTACAGCACGTGATTGAAAACGAAAAGCGACGCGACCGTCGCGGATTCCGGAGAACGGCTCCGTGCGCTTGCCAGGCCGTGTATGGCGATTACCCAGAGGAGCGCTATGGTCAGCATTGCCATGCGACCCGCGCTAAGTGGGCCGAAAACCACCCAGCTCGCTCCCAGAAGAGCGTATGACAGGCTGTACGGCGTGAACCACTGTATCACGTAGGGGCCCTGCTCCGGATCCTTCACTGTTTCCAGAAAAAGCCGTATCTGCGCGGCTTGTTGCGGCAAGTCGGTTATTGGAGGAAACGTAACCGCGAGGAAAGGGATCGCTACGACCAGGCAGCACAACCCGAGGAGCATGTGCGGGACGGTGATTCGTTGCATGGGAAGGAGTTCCTCAAGGCCCCGGCCGAAGACGCGGGCCCTCGGATGCAGACTCACCGCTCACATCTACTCGCTCATCCGACGCGAAGTCAACGGATATCGCCGCTGGGGGCAATCAGCATCATGGTTGGCTTCCAAAGCTGCCCTCAACCACCTTGCCAACCCGGGGGGCGTCTGCTAATTCTCTGCGGCGGAGCGTCCCGGCTAATGGAACCAAGTTACGCCGGGATTCAGTGTGTAATCCGGGCCATGGACAGAGCCGTTGTGAGCCATCGCGAGCATCTCATAGATGTGGCTGTGCCGCTGCCTATTGACGGACCCTTCACCTACAGGGTCCCCGAGGGGCTCTCGGAACGCATCCAGGTGGGTTCCCGCGTGTTGGTTCCCTTCAGAAACAAGATAAGGGCCGGCTTCGTGGTCGGCGTGGGGAACTCGCCACGCGCTCCGGACGATCTCAAGGATGTGGCGGACATCCCGGACGAGCCTCCGTACCTGACAGCGGAGCTCTGGGATTTTATTCGCTGGGTCGCGGACTACTACCTGGTTCCTGACGGGTTGGTTTTGCGGACTGCGCTCCCTCCGGGTTCCGATAGACGCTCCCAACCTTGGGTCATACTCACCGCCGAGGCGCGTGAGCTGATGGCTCGCTCACCTGACCATCAATCGGTCTCTTTGCCGCCCAAGCTGCTTCGCTCGGGAGTGATGCTCCGTCGGGAGCTGGAGCGAACCGTAGGCTCCGAGTGGGTCGAAACGGCTCTGGACCAGGGTTGGGCACGGATCGAGGAGCGTATTGCCCGACCTCGGGTCGGTCTGGGCAGGCGACGATTGCCGGAGCTTCTGAATCCCGTTCGGTCGAGAGTCGGCCGAGCAGGCGAAGCGCCTGAATTAACCGCGGACCAGCAGACCGCGTTCCACGCGATTCAGGCCGCGGCGCGAGTCGGCGGCTTCGAACCTTTTCTCCTCTTCGGCGTTACAGGATCGGGCAAGACCGAAGTGTACCTTCGGGCAATCCAAGAGACCCTTGCGCAAGGTAAACGGGCGCTTGTTCTGGTCCCCGAGATTGCGTTGACTCCCCAGTTGGCTCGCCGTTTCTTGAGACGTCTGGGCGGAGGAGTCGCGCTCTTTCACAGCGGCTTGACCAGAGCTCAACGACTGGACGAATGGCGTCGCATCAGGTCAGGTCAGGTGAATGTGGTGATCGGCGCCCGTTCAGCCGTCTTCGCGCCGCTGGAGCGGTTGGGGCTGATCGTTGTGGACGAGGAGCATGATCCTTCGTACAAGCAAGAAGATAGTTGCCCTTATAACGCGAGGGATATGGCCATCGCGAGGGCTAAGCTCGGCGCCGCGTGTGTGATTCTGGGCAGCGCCACGCCTTCGTTTGAGACATTCGTCAACGCCCAACGCGGGAAAATCACTCGGCTGGATCTACCCGGCAGGTATCACGGCGGGGCTCTGCCTAACGTGGAGCTGGTGGACCTGAAGACCGCGGTCAAGAGCGACCAAAAGCGAGCGTTCCTCACTCCGCCGTTGCTCAGGGCCATTGCAGACGTTCTGGAACGACAGGAGCAGATTGTGCTCTTCCTCAATCGGAGAGGCTTTGACACCTTTGCCCAGTGCCGATCGTGCGGCCACGTTTTCAAATGCCCCAACTGCGATATCAGCCTGGCCCACCACAAGAGGGCCCGCGATCTGAGGTGCCACATCTGCGGCTTCTCGCGGGCAGCTCCGCCTTTATGCCCCGAATGCGCCGGAAGCAAGCTCTTCTTTGGAGGAGTCGGCACGCAGAAAGTGGAAGAGGAGCTGGCCGCTCTGTTCCCCGACGCCCGGATCGAACGATTGGATCGGGATGCAATCAGTCGCCGAAACGCTCTCGAACAGATCCTGGAGCGATTCCGAAGGAAAGAGGTGGATATCCTCACCGGAACCCAAATGATCGTGAAGGGCCACGACTTTCCCGGGGTGTCGTTGGTCGGTGTGCTCTGCGGAGACCTGTCGCTTCACTTTCCGGACTTTCGAGCCTCGGAACGGACTTTCCAGCTCATCGCGCAGGTCGCGGGCCGCACAGGTAGAGGCCCGGACCCTGGACGTGTGATCTTGCAGACCTTCGATCCGGGCCACGAAGCCATCCAGTTCGCGGCGAAGCAGGCGTACGAGCAGTTCTTCGACCAGGAAAGCGTGATGCGACAGGAGCTTCTCTACCCCCCTTTTGGCTACCTGGTCCTGATACGCGTGGAGGGAACCAGCCAGAGGCGCGTTGAGGACAACGCGGTCGCCATAGGAAGAGCCGCAAGACGATTCAAAGGTGGGGCGCGGGACGTGACCATCCTGGGGCCTGCCCCATCCCCTCGACGGAAAATGGTCGGTCGGCACAGATGGCAGCTTCTGCTCAAGGCTGCAAACAGAGGGCCGCTCCGAGACCTTGTAGGAGCGGTTCAGGCCGAGGGGCGGCTCAAGGCCCATGGTCTCAAAATAGTGGTCGACGTGGATCCTGTGGACATGTTGTGAATTCATCAGGCGCTGTAAATTACGCCCACATCCCGGCGCATCTCACACGTGAATTTTAGACCGAGCGAGTGTCTATCACCGTTTTCAATGCGATTTCACATTGTTGCTACGGCGCGCGTGAGGACGGTCCGGTCGGTTTCACAGCTTTTGTTTGCTCTCTGCTTGTTTCACGTGCATAATACGAGAACGGAAAGGCGCAACCTCATGAAGAGCACGACCATAATAATTGTTACGGTAGCTGCGTTTGTAGTTACGGGAGCGCTCATCGTCCTGTGGTCTCAGCAGCAGCGGCCTGTCTCGACCCCAAAGGCGTTGGGAGTTATCCAGTTAACGGACGAGAATTTCGAGAAAGAAGTGGTGGAAGCTTCTCGCCACCGTCCCATATTGGTGGATTTTTACGCGGACTGGTGCCTCCCCTGCCGTTTCCTGGATCCGATCCTCGAGGAGGTGGCCAGAGAGAAAGCCGGGCGCGCGGTGATCGGCAAGGTGGATTCCGACCGGAACCTTATTGCGCGCAGATTTGGAGTTCAACGGGTGCCCGCCATCTTCATCATCAAAGATGGCGAGATAAAGAATCATTTCCAGGGCGTGGTATCAAAGGACACCATTATTCGAGCCCTCGAGGAATTCGGGGCCTAGTGGCCGGGCCCGCATCATGTCTTGCTCTCTCCGGCAATTGAAGATCGTCATCCGAGGAGCGGGAGAAATGGCCACCGGCACGGCCTGCCGTCTCCATCGGGCCGGATTCGGAAGCCTCCTCCTCTTGGAAATTCCTTCCCCTCTCGCTGTGAGACGCGCGGTCAGTTTCAGCGAAGCCGTTTACGAAGGGACCCAGACTGTTGAAGGGATCACCGCGGTGCGTATCTCGTCCGTCGACGAAGTCGATCGAGTCTGGGCTTCCTCCCGCATTCCGGTTTTCGTTGATCCGGACAAGATGGCGGTGACCATTGTCCAGCCCCACATCGTCATAGACGCCATCCTCGCCAAGAGAAACACCGGAACAGCCATCGACGACGCTCCGTTGGTCATTGGCCTTGGCCCAGGCTTCTTTGCCGGGCAAGACGTTAAATACGTGATAGAGACCAACCGCGGCCACAACCTGGGAAAGGTCATATCTCACGGTCCGCCTGAGCCTGATACCGGCGCCCCCGGAGAGATCGCGGGGGAGAGTGTCCGGAGAGTGCTCCGATCCCCCGGAGACGGCGTATTTCTGTCGGATCGCGCCATTGGTGAACCCATTGAAAAAGGAGAAACGGTGGGAGAGGTCGCGGGCCTTGCGGTGAAGGCCGCTCTTGACGGGGTGCTCAGAGGACTCATACGCCCCGGCGCGCATGTGTTCAGGAATATGAAGCTTGGGGACGTGGATCCGCGGGCGGACAGAACCCATTGTTTCACCATATCCGAGAAAGCCAGAGCCATTGGGGGAGGAGTTCTGGAAGCCATACTTATGGAATTTAATCGACCAAATTGAGCCAACGAACCTCGGCTGCGGAGTGCTCACGAACGCAGGTCTGGTAGCGGTCAAGTTTATTCCTCATTGAAATTTATCGCTTTTTCAGGTATAGTACATCGGTCTGGATACGAGTTTCATCATCCGCGGGGATAAGTCGCTCCTGGTCGACTGCGGGGAATCGACAAATTCCTTAAGATTTGGGCCGAACGCTGACGGATGCGACGAAGCGGGGATAGATGGTCTCGGGACCGGACGGTGGGCGGTTTCCGCCTTCCAACCGTTGTCGTGGCTTTCAGAGCCGCGTGTCTAATGTAGTTCGGGACGTATGACGAGGGTTGTGAGCGTGCTCAAAGGAGTGTCGTTCGGGTTAGCTGTCCTGTGGTTTGTTCTGTTTCCGGCGAAAGGCTCGTGTCAGCTTAACGAGGCTTCCAAGACCGTGCCTGTGGCTCAGTCGTCGACTGGAAACACGAACCTCTCCGTATCGCGCGACCGGATTACCAAAGCTCCGGAACGAGTCGGTGACGCCGGCGGATCGACGATATCGAGCCCTTCACGTAATCAAACGCAATCGTCCGGAACGCCGGTAGGTGCCGCCGAAGGCGTAGTTTACGAGGACGCGGAAGAAGTGGACCTTCTCGCCCGCGATCCTCTGCGCCTACTGCGCCTGGAAAACATCAAGCCACTCTACATGGACCCGCCCTTGGAAGGCGAAGGGATATGGGAATCCGCGAGCAGCCCCCGGGACGTCTTGGGCGAACCCATCGTGTACAAGACGTTCTATCGATCGAGCGTGCAGTTCCCGAACGCCATCGTGTACATGATGGTGATCGACATGAGCAAGGTGGCGATGCGGTACTACGTAGGCTCTCAGGAGCCGGCGGCTAACGCCGCCCTCTCACGGGTGGAACCGCAGCTCTTGCCCAGGATCATGGCCGTTACGAACGCTATGTGGATGCAGCGGCACTCCCAGGGCGCAGGCGCCATCTTCCGCGGAAGAGTTCTGTACCCCATGGTGGATGGTATGGCTACGCTGATCATTTTCAAGGACGGCTCAGTGGACATTCAGGAGTGGAGTTCCGATATACCGCAACACCTCGTCATTGACGCTCGGCAGCTCCGACACCTCATCGTCAAGAACGGACTCGTGGTTCGCGCAGTGGTGAGAAAGGATCGTCTTGAGGATTCGGAAATCGGCCTGGGCTTTCTCCTCGGGCACGGAGCAAAGAGCGTGGAAGGGGAGCACGCCTGGTACGTTGCCCATCGGAGCGCGTTCGGCATCAGGGATGACGGCAACCTGGTCTTTGCCATCGGCCACCACGTGGGAACCAAGGACATGGCCAAAGCGCTCGTCCTGGCCGGCTGTGAGCGAGCCATTCATGCGGACGCGAATCCCGCCAACATCGTGGGGAACCTCTATCTTCGAGATTCCACCGGCAATCTTCTGCGCAAGCTCAGGCTCTCACCGGAACAGGGCAAGTACACCCTTGAAAGGTACGAGAACGGATACACCAAGGATTTCTTTGTCTTCTTTTCCAAGGCTTCGGGGAGCGCTCCCGTGAGGTCGCTGACCAAGCGTAATCCGGCGGCGAAACGTCGTACACAATGAACCGATCATTTACTTCGATTCTCCGCAGAGCTTCTCTGTTGACGGTCGCCCTGCTGCTGAGTTTGTCCGTCGTTGCTCGAGCCGCGGCCGCTGATGACCCGGATCGTTCAATGCAAAAGGCTCGCGCGGCCATCGTGAAGGCCAACGCGGGGGATCTGAACGCTGCGATGAGTCTTTTTGCGGAGAGCATCAATGCGTGGGAAAAGAATAGCTTTGCACACCTGAACCGAGGAAAAACCTTCCTCGCGGGCGGGGACATCGAATCCGCGCTCAAGGACCTGGACCGAGCCCTCAAGCTCGACGCCAAGTCTGCGGACGCCTACATCGCCCGCGGCGTAGCCCACCGACGTCACGGGGATTTCGAAAAAGCTCTCAAAGATTTTGGTCGCGCGCTTGATTTGGAGCCTTCAAACATCAAGGCCCGAATGAATCGAGCTGCGCTGCTCCTGGACGCCGGCGCCCCCGAGAGCGCGCTTGAAGACCTGAGCCTCATTATTAAGACTCAGCCACGCATGACCGCGGCCCTGGGCAACAGGGCATATGTCTTGGGCCAGATGGGGCGTTACGACGAAGCCGTCAAGGACCTTACCGAAATAATAGCCCTGGATCCCAATGACCAGAAGGCGATCAAACACCTCGCATTCGTGTACGGCCAGAAAGGCGACTTGTCCAAAGCCCTCACCTGGTACAAGACAGCGCTCAAGCAAGAGACCGACCCAGCCGCTCGCGTCCGCCTGGAGCGAGAAACCTCGAGACTCACCAGGAAAGCCGCCAACCGCTAGGGCCTAAGAAATTGGGGGGAAATAGGGACATAGGCGCAATACTATTACAAATGCGCGGTCAAAGAAGTGACAGTGGTAATGGCCGCAACTGTCGGAAAGCTGAAGATGTGGCCGGCAGGGACGCCGGCCGCTACAGGACTTTTGCCGGCCCAATCGATATTCATTGCTTGGTTCTTATTTTGGTAGGGACCGGCGCCCCTGCCGGCACGGGAACGAGGAGCAACCCCGGGCCTCGCGGGACAGTCGCGCCAAGAACAGGGTATTACCTGTCGGAAAGCGAATTGATGTGAAAGACCGTGACGTAATAATTCACTTCGGCTGGCCGCTCTCTTCGTGGCTTGATCGGTTGTCAATCGGCGTTATGGTATTCAATATCATGCGTCTGCCGAAACAATTCCCGTTGTTCCGTTTTGAGATCAACTACCCCGGACGGCCGTGGAAGCCACCGCTGGAGAAAAGCAGTTTCAAACTCTAGGAGCCTGTCGAGGCACAGGCTCCTAGAGCTCTCCTCCAACATCTATAAGAAGTTACAGACTCTGCAACTGCTCCTATTCCGCCAGGAGGCTCTTGAGCTCCTTGTTAAATTCCGGCAGCACCTTGAACAGATCGCCCACAATGCCGTAATCGGCCTTTGTGAAAATAGGAGCCTCAGGGTCTTTGTTGATCGCAACGATCACCTTTGACGAGCCCATCCCGGCCAGGTGCTGGATTGAGCCGGATATGCCGCAGGCTATGTACAGATTCGGTGTAACCGTCTTTCCAGTCTGGCCCACCTGGTCCGAATGGGGACGCCACCCCGCGTCCACCGCGGCTCGGGAAGCGCCTACAGTAGCCCTTGAACCGAATATTCCGGCTGCTTCTTCCAAGAGCGCATAATCAGGGCCTCCCATGCCTCGGCCGCCGGATATGATGATCTCGGCCTCGGTAAGGTCCACTTTGCCGCTCGTATCCAGGTTCAGGTCTTTGGTGGTATAGGTCGCTCGGCTGGTGTCCGGGCTGAACGATATCTTTTCCACCGCGCCCGCTTTAGGATTTTCACGCACTTCCAGGACGTTGGGTCGAGCAGTGGCCATCTGTGGCGAACTCAAGCTCACCCACTTCGCGTAGCATTTGCCCGCGTACATCGGGCGCCTGCCCACAAGCTTGCCTCCGTCCAGCTCGAAGGAAATGCAGTCCGCGACGACTGCGACCCCGAGCTTCGCCGCGGCGCGTGGCGCAAGGTCCTTTCCGTGGATCGAATGGCTGATCAGCAGGACCTCAGCCCCTTTTTCCTTCGCCACCTGAGCGAGCGCCTGCGCAAAGTATTCCGAGTTATACGATTCCAGTTGCGGCGCTTCTACGATGTAGACCTTATCCGCGCCGTACTTGGCCACATCCGGAGCGAATTGCTCCGCGTGAGGACCCATGAGGACCACACCCGCGTCCGCTCCAAGACCGTCGGCGATCTTTCTACCTTCGCTGGTGAGTTCCAATGCGGTTTTCTTCAGCTTACCCGCCTTGATTTCTCCGTATATGAGCACTTTCGACATTGTTTACTTGCCCTCCGATTCACGCTTTCCGATCACGATCAGATAATCTTTGCCTCGTTGCGCAGCGCCTGCACCACCTGTTTGGCCGCGTCCGGAGGCTCCAACCCTTCAATCTTTTTGCCGGCCTTCCGCTCGGGAGGCATGGAGTACTCCTTGGACTGAAGTTTCGCCTCCACAGAGACTCCCAGCGCAGCCGCGTTCTTGGCATCAATCGGCTTCTTCTTGGCCTTCATGATCCCCGGTAGCGAAGCATACCTCGGCTCATTGAGACCCTTCTGAGACGTGACCACGCAAGGCAGGGGAACTTCCACGGTTTCCTTGCCGCCCTCGATGTCTCGCTCCAGGATTGCGCTCTTCTTATCTGCGGCCACCTCAACTTTGGTGACGAGCGTCACTTGAGGCAGCCCGAGGAATTCTGCGAGCATTGCGCCGACTTCGCAGAAGTCGTCGTCAATGGCCCGATGGCCGCAAAAGATCACGTCGTATTGGACGTCCTTGGCGGCCGCGGCCAACGCTTGCGCCACGGCAAACGGATCGGCCGTATTGACCGCGGGATCGTTCACATGGATACCCCGGTCCGCGCCCATTGCAAGGGCCGTTCGGATCGACTCCGTGGCTCGGTCAGGACCGATAGCCAGAATGACCACCTCGCCTTCCTTGAATTTCTCTTTGAGGCGCAGGGCTTCTTCCACGCTGAACTCATCATAGGGATTGATGATGTGCTTGATCCCTTCCGTGACAATCCCAGTCCCCTCGGGATTGACTTTTATCTGCGTTTCCGTGTCAGGGACCTGTTTTAGACAGACCAGTGATTTCAAGGATGATCCTCCTTTCATTCTGACTCACGGGACGAGGATTTGGGAACCCGATGGATTGATAAACTTATTGACTTTACTAGCAGTTGATTGCGAGAGTCAAGGGAAAAGGCAGGAGAGAGACAATGGCATTTTGGGATCTCAAAGACGCGCAATTGGCGGAATTTCGCCCGGGGATCATGAGTAAGGCGGAAATCGGCGCCAACCTCATCATGGTCTGCATGGAGATTGCCGCAGGCAAGGAAGACACAGGTCACGAGCACCCCTTTGACCAGTGCGGCATCGTCCTTGACGGCCAAATCGAGATGTTTGTGGAGGACGACCGAAAGAAGCTAGGGCCCAATCAATGCTACTTTCTGCCCGCAGGCAAACGACACGGCTGGAAGACCTTTGACCGTCCGGTGAAAATCCTGGACGTGTCCGCAAAACCACCGAGCTTTTGAGGGACGCGGCGAGGGAGGGCACGGGGCATAGGCGCTCAAGTAACTCCCCACTTACGCTCCCAAATCTTGGGTGTCCCACAGGGACACCAAGATAGTAGCCCGGTAATTCATTGCCGGGTAAGGTGAACAGTCAACGAATAAGGTCTCTGAGTCCCGGAGGGACGGCACTTTGTAGGTCGGGTTGAGCCCGGCGAAACCCGACACCATTGGCTTTGACACCATGTCGGATTTCGTCCCGCACAGAACGCGGAACTCAATCCGACCTACACCTGTCGTCCCCCGGGACTCTCAAGACAAGAGATTTTGGCGCCTTTTCCCGGCGATGAATCGCCGGGCTACTTCCTGCTGCCCCTTTGGGGGCGTGCCAAAGCCAAACAACGTGACCCTATTTTAGCGCCTATGGCGGCAAAGAGCTTCCCCAGCGAGTAGGATGCGGTGACCCCGCGTCCGGCGAGGTCACCACATCCTAACGCGGATTGGAAGTGGCTGGAAATATAGGAGTTCTTGGGGAGGGGTCCGGGGAGGCCCTTCTTGCAAGAAGGGCCTCCCCGGCTACTCTTCAAGAAACTCCTAAGCTTTACATCCGCTACGCATCATCGAAACCACGGCTGCCATGTCTTCAGGCATTGGAGCCGAGAATTCCAGGTATTCTCCCGAACGGGGATGCGTGAAACCCAGCACGGCCGCGTGCAAAGCCTGCCTTTTGAGGCTTTCCAGGCCGCGGCGCAGCGCAGCATCTCTCACGGTTGTTTTCTTGCGCAATCGGCCGTACACAGGATCTCCGGCCACAGGCAGCCCGATAGCCGCGAGGTGGACCCGGATCTGATGCGTTCGGCCGGTCTTGGGGGCAACTTCCATGAGCGTTATTCCACCGAGCTTTTGCAGCGCCTTCCAACGAGTAATAGCCGGCCTGGGCTTTGTGGTGGTTGTGGAGATCCTCTTGCGATCTTTGGCATGACGGCCCAACGGCCTATCTACCACTCCTTCGTCTATTGATGGTTCGCCTCTGACGAGCGCCAGGTACACCCGATGAATCGAGTGCTCTTTGAACGCGGTTGAAAGCGCCCCATACGCCTTGTCGCGCTTGGCGACCACCATCACACCGGAAGTGTCTTTGTCCAAGCGATGCACCACACCCCAGCGACCAGGCTGGCCGACTCCGACCATCTCCGGTCTCGAACGTACCAGCGCATCCACGAGCGTCGTGACCGGCCGGCCCGCGCCCGGATGCACAACCAGTCCCGGAGGTTTGTTGACCACAATCAGATCTTCATCTTCAAAGAGAATATCGACCGAAGGCGCAGGCTCGGCCAAATCAAGGACCGGCTCGTGGTCTGCAAGATCGATCTCCACCACATCTCCAGGCTTCAAGATTGTTGAAGGCCGGATAGCTTTGCCGAACAAGCGGATGCGGCCCAGTCGGATGAGGCGTGCCACACCTGACCGACTGAATGTCTCCTTCAGAAGCTCGGCCAGGAGCCGATCTGCTCTGTCTGGAGTGGCGTTCTGGGGAATTGCAGAGGTGGTTTTGGGATGATTCATGGACATATTTGGTCAAAGGAGTTCATTAACGTGTGTCAAATCCGCTTTCGACTTATCTTTCAGGTTCGCCGCATGCCTGCTCAATATGCCGAACCCGCCTTTTCGAGCGAAGGATGTTCTGCAACAAATTCCAGGCAGATCACGGCCATGGAGGTGGCGTGGACGCCGGGCCGGGGGCAACTACTAATGCCTCAATGACAATGAGAATGATCAGAACCAGGACAAAGAATGCCACTCCAAGACCTAGAACAACTCTCGATCTAGACTTGCCGCTCTCTTTGTTCACTGTTTGATCCACAACGAGCGCTCCTCTTTGGGCAAATGGGGAACGAACCCTGTACTTGCGATCCTCTGCTCACGCGTTCTTGTCCCAAACAGGCGGCCACAGGAGCGATCACAAGCGGCTCCAAGAGCTGGGAGTTTTGGGGGAGGGGTCCGGGGAGGCCCTTTTTACACAAAAAGGGCCTCCCCGGCTAGTCTTCCAAAAGTTTTTCGGTCTTGCAGCCGCTTCTAGTCGGTGCCTCAGATGGTTTCAGCTCGATCCACGGCCGCGTTCACAAGCGCTGGAACCGCGTCCGGTTGGCCTGGCAGCAAGGTTCGCGGGTCAATAAGAATCGCATCGTCTTTGACCAGAACGATCATGGGAGGATCACCGGCTCTCAAGGCCTGTTCCAGGCGGCCTGCGGACACGTTGCGAGGCTGAACAGAGACCCTCGGGCCAGGAAGATCTTCCAGAGGAAGCGCTCCACCCCCTACCCGGCCCACACCAACCACGATGCTAATGTCGGCTCGTTTTTTCAGCGCGGATTCCAGCTCTGCGGCAATGGTTTCCGCGATGGCTTCAAGCTCTTCGCGAGGCTTCATGATCATGGCCAGCGTCGGGACGCCGTCGACCGGCC
Organism: Deltaproteobacteria bacterium; assembly: GCA_016875095.1. Taxonomy (GTDB): domain Bacteria; phylum Desulfobacterota; class Desulfomonilia; order Desulfomonilales; family Desulfomonilaceae; genus VGSG01. The sequence continues at coordinate 11,742 of VGSG01000002.1, read as the reverse complement.
CTTTTGGACTGGTGTATTCCAGCAGCGTGGCTTCCAACGCGGCAAGCGTGAGCTTGTCCATGCGGAGCGCTCTCGCGAGCGGGTTGGCGCGCATCTTCTCGATCAGCTCCGCTCGGCCTGCGAGGATTCCCGCCTGCGGACCGCCCAGGAGCTTGTCGCCGCTGAAGCTGACCACATCCACATCAGCGGCAATCACTCTCTGGACCGTAGTTTCCCTTTCCAGGCCAAACGGCGACAGATCCACCAGGCAGCCGCTCCCCAGATCCATCATGGTGGGCACGCCTCGATCGCGGCCTATTGCGACGAGCTCCTCCAGCTCCACTTCTCTGGTAAAGCCCTCTATCCGGTAATTGCTTGGGTGGACCTTGAGGATGAGCGCGGTGTTTTCGTTGATCGCGTTGATGTAATCCCTTGGATGAGTGCGATTGGTAGTGCCCACTTCACGCAGAATAGCCCCGGATCGCGCCATCACGTCCGGAATGCGGAATGATCCGCCGATCTCGATCAGTTCACCGCGGGAAACCACCACTTCCCGGGCCTGGGCCAGGCTTGACAGCGCCAACAGCACCGCGGCCGCGTTGTTGTTCACGGCAATCGCATCTTCCGAGCCGGTCAGCTCCTGCATAAGCTTACGCAAATGCGCATTGCGTTCGCCTCGGCGGCCTTCTTCCAGATTGTATTCCAGGTTGGAATAGGAGCAGGCGATTTCTGCGATACGGTCGGCAACCCGCTTGGAAAGCGGCGACCGGCCCAGATTGGTGTGTACGATAACGCCGGTGGCATTGATTACGGTGCGCAGCCTGGGCCCTACCCTTTCCTCAAGGAGGCGAGCCACACGCTCCGCAACCGCTTTCATGGCGCAGTCCGCCTTTCCCGCGGCGCCGTTTCGAAGCTCCTCACGGAGCTTCTCAAGCCCCAGCCTGACCATGCGTTTGATCAAGTCCTCGCTGTATCGCGCTCGGAGCCGCGCAATAGCCTTGTCACTCAACACACGGTCAACCGATGGGATTGCTCGCATCAACTCTTGTGGGGAGCGCGCCATGCGGAGCTTCTCCGTATCAGGAGTCTTTCAGCTTAAATGACTTGAGGGTGGCGTCAAAATCGCGGGAATACGTTTCAAAATCCTTTCGAGGCGCGACGAAGTCCACATTGATGATCTTCTGATCCGTGATAACGAAGAGTCGCCACAAGCGAGTTCTGCTCTCCTCTCCAGGGGGCTGTTCTTTGAATAAGAACGCCTTTCCGCCACGGACCCGGATGGCTTCCACCTTTTCGATTTTCTTGTTGTTCTTGGCAGCCTGGAAAAGCTCGTCATAGACCTTCTTGGACGACCTGGACAGATTGTCCCCCACCACCAGGTAGATCTCAGCCGGGCCCTTCCGCCATTTGAGAATGCCCGCGTCGTCCGACTGAATCGGCTCGAATCCCGGCGGTATCGTGATATCGAAAAACCGATCCGCAGGGTCCACCGGGGGCACGGGCTGCTTCGGGATCGTGATTTCCTCTTCCTGAGCGTGCGCCGACAAGCCACACAGTAGAATGGCTAGGAGCAGGGCAAGAACGAGGCCGCTTAGCAGACGTAACTGCAAGGGTCCGACAAATGACGAAGAAAGTTGGCAACCATTGTTTTGGGTAGTCAACACATAACCTCTTGAATCCCGGTTCAGTAGATATGCGTTATTCGCCGGCCAGCGAACTACGCCAAACTGCCGGGATCTTGCCCGAAATAGTCCTCGGAAGCGTTGGAAGCGCTTCCACATACGGAGAGTTTTTGGGGAGGGGCCTGGGGAGGCCCTTTTTGCCAAAAAGGGCCTCCCCAGCCGATCTTCTAAAACTCTGCCGATTGACGTCAGATGCCCGGATTGTTAGCATGATTGCGGCAAAGTGTCAAAAGGCCATGAAATTTTCAGAAACCGATTCAAGAAAAAGAGCAGCCGTATACGTGCTCGGATGCAAGGTCAACCAGGCTGAAGCCGCGGCCATGGGACGCATCCTTGAAGAGCGAGGCTACCTGGTGGATGGAACCGCGACCGCGCCTGACCTGGTTCTTGTGAATACTTGCTGCGTGACCTCCCGTGCTGAAGCCAAATCTCGGCGCATGATCAATCGATTGGCTCGGCAATTTCCGTGTGCCCGGCTCGTGGTTACAGGATGCCTCGCGGAGGTCGATCCATCCGTGGTTAAAGGACTCTCGCAAGACCGCCTTGTGATGGGCGCATACGAGAAGGATCATTTCCGGGAATTCATCGAACCCACGGCGCATCCCGTCGAGAACGAGACTCGAACACGCGCTACGAAATCCGCGGAATTCGGCGATCTCGGCCCTGCCGCGATTCCGGGCCGTGCCAGGGCTTTCCTCAAGATCCAGGACGGCTGTTCCCAGCGCTGCACGTACTGCATTGTCCCACGAGCCAGAGGCCCATCCCGCAGCCTGGCCGAAGAAAAGGTGGTTGAACACGCTAGGAGCTTGGAAGCTTCAGGATTTGTGGAGATCGTCCTCACCGGCGTGCATTTGGGAATGTACGGCCGAGATTTGTCTCCTGCGATATCCCTGGAGCGGCTGCTGGAGCGACTCCTTGAAGAAACCTCCGAAGCTCGATTCAGGCTCAGCTCAATGGAGCCGCAAGAAATCACGGACGAGTTGCTTGCGCTGATCGCTGCACGGCCTCGGATTTGCCGTCATTTCCATATTCCGCTCCAGAGCGGTGATGACGCGATCCTGCAACGCATGGGCCGACCGTACAGCGCATCTCTTATGGATCAGCTTGTCCGGAGGATTCACGACACGATTCCCGATGTGTGCATCGGCCTGGATGTTATGGTGGGCTTTCCCGGCGAGGATGACGAATCTTTCCGCAAGACCGGACGCCTGATCGAGGACCTGAAGCCCGCGTATCTCCACGTCTTTCCCTTTTCTCCACGACCCGGAACGCCTGCAGCGTCTTACAAGCCCCGCGTTCCCGCATCCATCGCACAAAGCCGCGTGGATGAGCTAAGAAGCCTCTCCGCGAACCTCCGCCAAGCTTTCTATGAGCGATTCTTGGGGCAAACCCTGGAAGCAGTCGTGGAATCCGAAGCCGACGCTTGCTTCGGCCTTGTCAAAGCCCGAACCAGCAACTACATACCGGTCGCGGTCCAGCTCCAGGCTCTGGGCAAAATGCCACGCCGCTTTTCGGTGAAGCTTGAAGCGATCAGCAACGGGGAAGTGATCGGCAGGCAGGAGTAAGAATCGGGGAGCCTCAGCATACCGTGCGAAATCCTTCCAATGAGCTTGCTTTACGCTATCCCATATGAAATCCACCCTGCCCCCCTTTAGAAAATGGGGTATGTGGCGCTTTTCCCCCTTTTCTAAAGGGGGATACAGGGGGATTTTCGAAGCGACAAGACCCTGCGGCGTTCATCCGTGGGACATTGTTCGAGCGTGGGACATGTCCTGCCTTGAAACAGGGCGCGCCAGATCGGCTTCGACAGTCACTACAGCCGCAGTGTGGCCATCCAGGGACGTAAATTCCACCTCGTACGCCGATCCATCGGCGTACACCTGCACGACAGCGCCCACGTCTCCCGCTTCATGACCTTCGCTCGGAATGGGCGCCTTCAAGACCACTCGTTCATGTTCTTCAATCGCCATGGATTCATTGCTCTCTCGGGCGTCTCACGACTGACCGTGTACTACCTACTATTGCGGCCCTGACGCGGGAACGGTTTCGAATAGGAGCTTCCGTGTGTCGAGATCGGAGACGCGCTTTGACAAATGGAGCATCTCCATGCCCACCATCTTGTTTTCCGCAAGGATCATCGGTGTCGTGACCGTGTGCGATCCACGGTCAAGACACCGAATTGTGTGCGCTACAATGAGTTCTTAGTTATGAGATCCCTGATAGCCGCCTACCAAGATTGGCCCGGCTACATCGGGGCTTTCAGGGGTTTCGCCGCAAGGTAAAGGTTGTTGATCATTACTTGCGGGTGACACCGAACGCATGTAGCCATCTGGTATTGTTGCTGCCGATGACAGGCTACGCACGTTTGCATCGGATGCCTCCCGGAGTCTCCAAGCAAAGTCCCGTGAGCCAGGTCCTGGTGACACTGGAAACATTCCAATTTATGGTCGAGGTGAGCCCTATGGTTGACCTCGTGGCCCGCGTTCTTGACTCTGATGTCGCTCACCTTATGACATTCCACGCAAGCTTGCGTATAGACTTTGCCTCTGAGGATCGCGCCTCCGTGGCCTCCGGTCACACGCACAAAGACGTACCGCGCTCCATTGAGGTGAGCCTTGAATTCCCCGATGAGCCCCGGCTCTGAATGGCAGTCGATGCAATCGGCTTTTTGGTGAACGGATCGGGCATGAGTTGATCTTTCCCAGCCCACGTATCGCGTTTGCATGATCTTGCAGCTCGCGCAGAAGCTTGACTGCTTGGAATAGACCGCCATCCCGCCGAGAGTAACCGCGCCGATGAAAATCAAGACTCCGACGATAATGACAACCGTAAAAGTCTTTGCCAATGCCATGAGGTGCTCCCTCTCATTGAGGCGACGCGCCTACTGCGCTCACCTTGAGCAAGAGTTTCTTGCCGTCATCCAGAGCCTTTTGAAGGTCTTCAGGTTTCTGCTTGCGGTGGGAGTGGCAATGATTGCATGAGTTCGGCTGTTTGCCGGGGTCACCTTCCCCCAATTCCATCGTCACTTTGGGAGAGATGGTCCTGAACCGGTGCGACCGTTCGTCCCCGCGAGTTGCGCTTTGCCCTGTGGGTGGCATGTGGCAGCCGATACAATCCGCGTGCTGAGGGGCCCCTGCCATGGGAGCGTGGCCTCTGATAGGATCGGTGCTCACGTTTCCGTGACAACTGAGGCACAGATTGTTCGGATTCATCGTCGTGGCGAACTTGGTTCTCGCCTCATGCACGGTGTGACACGTGGCGCATCCAATACCGGCCTTGGCGTGCGCGCTTTCTTTCCATTCAGGATACTGCTGCCGATGCTGTTTGACATGACCGCTGGGCCACCATGCGGATTTGTCCGATTTGTCTACGATACGGAAGTGCTGCGGCCCGAGAAAGTCACCCACTGTGAAGTTGATCGGAAAATCCCACTTTTTGTCCGGGCTCTTGCCGCGGGTATGACATTGCCCGCAGACGTCCGACGCGGCCCTGAACGGGAGCGTCGCGGGATTCACTATAGTCTTGAACTTGTCTTCGAGCCTTGCGTCAATGTGGTTGCTTGCGGCTCCGTGGCAAGCTTCGCAACCAACGCTCAGCTCGCTCCACGTGAGTTTGTCCTTATCGAACCCCACCACGTGACAGTAGCCGCAACTCTGCCGCCAGTCCACTTTCTCCCAGTTCTGGGGATTGTACGGCGACCAGTTCTCTGTCTCGAAATTCCACTGCGCGACTCGAATCCTCCAGTCCTTATCTATGTAACGCTGTTTCCACTGGATTCCGTGAGTGAGCAAAACGTCCGACTTTTGGAAGTCCACCAGAGGGTTTGGATTCACAAAGTCGCCCTGGATCGCCTTGGGATTCTTCTTCGCATCCTGCATGGCTTTCGAGTGTAGGGTGTTTCTGAACGTCACCGAGATGCGGCTGTGGCATTCCGCACATTTTTCAGAGCCGACGTACTTGGCGGGACCCATCTCGGACAGAGGCTTTCCTCGATCGCAGGCACAGAGCCACAGGGCAGCCAGCACGCAGAGAAGGAACAAACCCGCAGTCTTGAGCAGTCTTCTTTCCATCTTTTCCATCACTCCTCTCTCGCTGAGTCAGATTTCCCGAGAATCAATCGCCGCTTCAGCAATCCGCACGCATGTAAACTCAACGCCGCGGCGTCTGATCCGTCGCTTCGCACACTTCCATGAGCACGATCCCGGCATCTTCGCCGAATAACCACAAGGCAGCCTTCCAGCGCCCTTTCGACTCCCACGTCGTTCGATAGTAGGCTCGGCCGCGCCTGATCCATTCATACCGGTCCTGAGGGGACGGCGGCTCCACCACCACATTGAGCCCGGGGGATTGGAACATGCTGATAAGTCGCTGTTTTTCCGTTTCAAAAAGTTTCACTAAGGTCTCCGCGGTCGCATCGTAAGGTGGTATTTGGAAAGAAATCACTATCTTGCGTAGCCGCGTTTCGACGAATGTCAGCCGGACCTCCTTGACCGCGTCCAGTGGCTCAGGCGTAGCCCGCGCGCTGAATTCGTTATCGCCCTTATCAGTAAGCTCAATTCCGCTCATCTGAAATAGGGCGCGGGTGTCATCGACGCTTATGCCCAGCCGCAGACCGTGGATGGATGGATCGGTCGCTTCGGCAAAGGAGAAGCTTCCCACGAGCAATAAGAAGCTGAGAAGGAACAGAAGAACCGATCTTGGTCTCGGACTCCTCAGTCGGCAGACGACAAACAGGCCGGTGAACGAAATCATCACCCGCAAACCTCAAAGGTTCATTACGCAGGTTAATAGTTTCGAATCTTCGCCACGAGTCGCAATAATTCAGCTTGGCCCCGCTTCGGGCGTCTCAGCGTAATTCATCGGTTGTCTGATTAGGATCCAACGGCGTAACGGTCCATAATATCGCTGCCGATAAAGGCTCTTCGGCAATATCTCCCGCATTGTCATAGCAACAACTCTGAATATTGCGGCGCAGCGTACCACTCTCTTCCTTTTGCAGTCAAGAGGTTTCTTGGAGGCAGGGCGAAGGACAGAGCCCGCGGCGCCATGGCTGAACGGGCGGCGCTGCGGAAAACAACTTCTTCAGCAGAGACTGAGCGAAGGTCAGCCCCCCACAGGGCCGCTGCCTATAGTCGGAGCTCGTGTCAATCTGCGCGCCGGGGACCATTATCCAATCCTCAGTCGAGCAAACCGCGGCTTGCCTTACGCATCACTTCCTTTTTTCGGATTTTCACAAATACCCTTTATCCAAAACCTTCCTGATAGCTATGAAAATGTCCTTGGAGTCATAAGGCTTGCTGACGAATCCTCTCGCTCCCTTTCCCTTTTCGCCAACAACAAGACCGTTTCCAGAGTATCCACTCGCAACGAGGACTCTGGCATCCGGATCAATACGCAACAGCTCTTGGAGGCAACGTCCGCCACCCATCCCAGGCATGATAAGGTCAAGGATGATGAGCGAGATTTCCTCTTTGCGCGCGGAGTACACTTCTAGGGCCTCTTCTCCGCTGCCAGCGGCAATCACCCGATATCCGCCCATCTCGATCATTTGTCGTCCCATCTCGCGAATGCGGTCATCGTCGTCCACCAGAAGGACGGTCTCAGTACCAAACGCAGCCATTTCCCGGGTCACCGCAAGATTTGAGGCAAGCCCCTTGTCGGCTACGGGGAAGTAGATTTTAAACGAAGTCCCTCTGCCCGGTTCACTGTAGCATCGGATAAACCCCCCGTGCTGGATGATGATGCCGTGTACCATAGATAAGCCAAGGCCTGTGCCCTCTCCGTTTGTCTTTGTAGTGAAGAACGGTTCAAATATGCGGTCCAGCACGGCCGGTTCTATCCCCACGCCTGTGTCTGACACGGTTAAGAGGACGTAACGTCCTGGTTTTGACCCTAGATGAGTCTGGAGATATTCATCACTGATAGACACATTGCTTGTTTCTATGAGAAGTTGTCCACCATCTGGCATTGCATGCTGCGCGTTGATTCCAAGATTGAGCAACACTTGCTCGATTTGCGCCGGATTAGCATTAATGATGCTCAGATCTTCAGCGAGCACAAGGTCGATCTGAATCATCTTCGGGAGTATTCGTCGGAGAAGCGCATCAACTCTTCTAATCTCTTCATTTAATTCAATTGGGCGAACTTTGGTCTCGGCCTTCCTGCTGAACGCCAGTATTCTTGAGACGAGATCAGCTCCGTCCAGCGCGGCCTGCTGAATCACCTCTAATTTCTTGCGGTCAGGGTCCGTGGACGATTTCTTCATAAGGAGGATGTCTGAATAGCCTAAAATGGCCTGGAGCAGGTTATTGAAGTCGTGGGCCATACCTCCTGCAAGAGTTCCAAGCGCTTCCATCTTCTGGGCTTGGAGCAGTTGCTTCTGAAGCGACACCTCGGAGGTAACATCTCTCTTTACGGCAATATAGTTAATTATTGCTCCCTTCTCGTCCTTGACTGGAGAAATCGTTGCCGTCTCTTCGTATAGGGTTCCGTCCCTCCTCCTGTTCGTAAGGCGACCTCGCCAAACCCTACCTTCAGCAATAGTCTCCCACATCTCTCGGTAAAAGGCCCTATCGTGCCTTCCACTCTTCACTATTCTGGGATTCTGTCCTATGGCTTCTTCGACGGAGTAGCCGGTGGTTGATTCAAAGGACGGGTTAACGTATTCAATCTTCCCCGTAGGATCGGTGACGACGATTGTTTCTCCGGCCTGTTCTACAGCGACAAGAAGTTTTCTTAGTTGTTCCTGGGCCAGTTTACGGTCGCTAATGTCCCGAGCCGTGCCGTGAATGCCTATGAGCTGTCCCTCATGAATGAGAGCTCGGCTATTCACCTCCAACCACACCGGTTGACCACTTTTGGTGCGTCCCAAGACCTCGTATGGTCCCGTTCTATCGAAATGCGCGTTGACTTTCATCCTGAGGTTTTCCGCTGTTGCGTTAAGGTGCTCAGGATCGATAACCTGCCAAATGTTAAGCTTCATAAATTCTTCGTGGGCGTATCCCAGGAGTCCTTCAACAGCCCTGTTCACTGAAGTGAAGTTGCCATCTAAGTCGTGAGTGTAAATGAGATCTGCCGAATTATGAAAAAGCTCCCGGTAACGTTCTTCACTTTCTCGCAAAGACTCCTCGGCCTTCTTTCTTTCCGTTATGTCTCTTATCCAAACTTGTATACCTGGTTGGCCTTCAACCATCACGGCCTTCGCGCTGATTTCAGCGTCAAAGGAGGCTCCATTTGATCTTTGCAGCTTCACCTCATATCTTGACGGGACCGATTCACCTCTCATGTACGCTTGAGCCCACGAACTCGTTACCTCATGGTAATCGGGGTGGTAAATCCGCCAATGGTCCATCCCCACGAGTTCGGACCCGCTGTAACCAAGCATTTGACTCAGCTGAGAGTTGGCGAATACGATCTTACCGCTCTTCTGCGCATAGATCCCGTCGAAGCTCTCTTCCACGAGAGCTCGATATCTCTCCTCGCTATCCAACAGCGCCTGTTCGGCCGTTTTCCGGTACGAGATATCCTCCACCACAGAAATGAAATACCTCGGTGCGCCAGAAAGTTCTCGGGTGAGCGAAACAGTCAAGTTCGCCCACAGGGGTGATCCGTCCTTGCGGATGTAGCGTTTCTCCATCGAGTATGTCTGGACCTTGTCTGCGAGAATCTGCCTCACATATTCAACGTCTGACTCTAAGTCATCGGGGTGGGTAATCTCTTGAAAGGTCAGGGAGAGAAGTTCATTAATGTTGTAGCCCAGAATATCGCACAGTTTCTGATTCACCCTCAGAAATCGACCGTCGGGAGACACATGGCAAATCCCAACAGCAGCTTGTTCAAAAGTGGATCGAAAGCGGTCCTCGCTTTCCCGCAAGGCAGCTTCATCTTTCTTTCGTTTAGTTATGTCCTGCATAATCGCAAGAACATGAATCTGCCCATCTTCTTCCTTGACCACCGAAGTAGAGATCGAAAGCGGTTTAGGTGTTCCATCCTTTGTGGCTATCACCCACTCCTCGGCTCGAATGTCTTCTCCATCGCGCATCCGAGCCATCCTCTCCGCTGCGGCTTGCCGCGTAGCCGGATCGGGATACATGGTCTGATACCAACCCTCTTGGTTGATTTCCGCCATGTTGTAACCCGTGATTTCGGTCATCCGGGGATTCCAATGAGTGAATCGAACGTAGGGGAATTCTTCTATATTATGGCAAACGCAGATCCCGTCGGCAGCCTTGTCCAAAATATTTTCAAGCATCCACACGTGTTCAGCGAGAATCCTCTCGGCGTAGACTCGATCCGTAATGTCTTCACAAGTCATCAAGTGCTCACCTGTCTGAAGCTGCACAGGACGGAAATGCACGATCTTCTTGAGACCATCTTTGCAGGTTACCGTAAAAACCCGGGGACGTTGTTCTCCAACGCCTGACCCGGCAAGATCTTCCAGCCATGCAGCAATCACCTGATGCCTGTATTCATCATCAGGATAGGCCTTCCGAAACCAGTCTCGCCCCGTAGGGATTTCACGGAGGTCATAACCGAACATTTCCTGGAACCTAGGATTTGTGTAGAGAAAACGACCGTCCGCGGAGAGCATGGCGATCGCGTAAGGGGCCTGCTCTGCCAGGGTGTGGAACCTGAGCCTCTCCTGATCCAGGGCACATTCTGCAAGTTTTCGGTCTGTTATGTCTCGCGCAATGGCCTGAAATCCAACGGGAGCGTCGTTCTCAAGCAGTAACTGAACGTGCTGTCCCACCCAGATCGTCTCCCCCTTCTTGGACAGCAGAGGTAGTTCATAGTAGGAATCCGCCAACTTCTTCACAAATTGGATTCCGTAGAACCTTGCCACCTCCTTTCTTCGCTCGGGATGGACTACCTCCAGGTAATTCCGGCCAATGATTTCATCTTCAGAATACCCTGTCAAACGTATTGCGATCGGATTAACGAATGTGAAGCACCCGTTGGAATCGGTTCGGTATATGATGTCAGTGGCGCTTTCAACAAGTTGCCGATAGCTCTGTTCACTCCGTCTAATAGCTTCGGCAGCCTTCTTAATGTCCTCAACATCCTTTGTGAGCGCCAGAATGTGTGCTTCTCCGTCGAGAGTCATCACCCCCGCGGATATGAGGACCGTCCTAACCTCCCCATCTTTGCGACGCATCTTGGTCTCCAGGTCTTTCACGTATCCGTCTTTCGCCAGGCCTGAAACCAAACGCGCCCGGTCAGCGGGATTGTGCCAGAAGGGCAAATGCAGAGCCGATTTGCCGACGAGCTCTTCCCGATCATATCCGGTGAGCTCAAGATAACCTGTGTTTACGTCAACGTAGGTACCATTGTCCAACCTGCTGACGCTAAACGCGTCGGGGCACGTTTCCCAAGCCAGACGAAGTCGCTCCTCGCTCTTCCTCAGTAGCTGTGCCGTTCGCGTTCGTTTGGCAATTTCGCCCACGAGCTGCTCACTATGCCTTTGTTTGAACTGGAGTTGCTTCTTTTCAAGGGTCAAGTCCTCAATAAGAAGGAGGATTGCTCTTTCCTTCCCTATCCTTATGGCCCGGAAGTTCATCCGAGCCCATGTCTTGCCCTTTCCCTTCCCCAGCAAGGCCTCACTTACCCGGGGTTTCCGGTCGGCAAAAACTTTGTCCATCATGGACTGGACCCTCTTGCCTGAGGCACGATCCGGAAGGAGCGTAGAAAAGGGGATACCCCGCATTTTCTCATGATCCAAACTGATCTTCCCGCACGCTTGATTCCCGAAAATCACGGAACCCAACGGGTTAATCAACAATGTGGGAATGGGCAGAGCTTCAAGCAACCTAGCGAAGGTGGTTATTCGGAATCGTCTGAGATCGAAGCTCCCAGAAGAGGTCACACTCTCAGTCAGCAGGCTGCCTAGATCAATGGTGACCGTCGATACGAAGTTCTCTCTTGGAGGCTCCAGCAATTCTTTATTGTTGGGGGGCTTCTTCTCTGCTATAGATCTCTGCATTGACATTAGCGCTTAAGCGAAATGGGGGATAGCGCTTCTGAGAGAAGCGGGGTTTCCCTGGAAGCGGTTGAATCGTCGAGCCAATGCTTGCCTGAGGTCCTG
>VGSG01000001.1 GCA_016875095.1 Deltaproteobacteria bacterium | reverse complement strand
AAGCTCGTCAATCGAAAAGGGTTCTGGTATAGCGTTCTTGTTCATGGCGTTCCCCCTTCCCATCTTTTTTTGGCAAAAACGGGTATGGCTGGAACGCCTTTATTTTTCAACAGTTTTTGGAGAGGCCCGACCCATTGCCATACAAAAATGGCGAAACTCTAGCTCCCCGGACCCCTCCACCAAAAACTCCTATGTTTCCGTGCGCGTCCAGGGCTGAGGCTGGGAGGGAAGTAGACGAGTGTCATGCCGTATTTTCCGAGACCGACTGGGTTATATGGGCGCGCATTCAAAGAGGCAAGATCGGAGAGGTCTTCTTTGTGAGAGAGGTACTCCACGGCTCCGGCAAGAAATTCCCACGGTTTTCGGAATGCTCATTTCTCCATTGGGGAAATGAGCATTCCGAGAAATGATGGAACTTCTTGGGGAGGGGGTCGGGGAGGACCTTCTTACAAGAAGATCCTCCCCGATTCTTACCTCTCTGAATGCGAAGCGGTGTCATGCCTCCCCTCATACGGCTGGAACAAGTCACGAAATGTTATCTGACCGGAGGATCGTCCGAGGTCTGCCCGCTTCGTGACGTGAATCTGGAAATCGCGGAGGGCGAACGGATCATTTTGCTGGGCAAGAGCGGCTCAGGCAAATCCACGTTTCTCAATATGGTAGGCGGCGTTGACCTCCCCACCAGCGGCCGAATATTCGTCAATGGCCGTGATATTTCTGCGCTCTCCGCGGAGGAGCTTGCACAGTATCGCAGGCGTGACGTAGGGTTCATCTTCCAATCTTTCAATCTCTTCTCAACGCTCACCGTGGGTGAGAACGTGATGCTGCCTTTAGAGTTGCTTGGAGCCGCGGACCGAGCAAAGGCTCAAACCATGCTCGATGCGGTGGGTTTGGGACAGGCCTGGGACAAGTTCCCCGAACAGCTCTCCGGCGGCGAACAGCAGCGGGTAGCGATTGCCCGCGCGCTGGTGAAGGACCCAAAGCTCATCCTCGCGGACGAGCCCACCGGGAACCTCGATCTGGAGACGAGCAACGGCATCCTGGAGCTTATCGACGGGATCTGCGTAGATTTTCGCGCCACCCTGATTATGGCTACGCACAGCTACGAAGCCCTCTGGATCGGCCAACGGCGCTTCCGACTCCGAGGAGGCAAGCTGATCGAAGAAACCGAAAAGCCGTTGTCAGTGGAACGGACGGCCTGATCCTTACTATTTCCGCAATTCGTCTTGGAAAGACGCGGCTCGGCTTACCTTGCGCTGAATGAACGCTGCCGTTGATCCTGCCACCGAACGACGGGGAGGGCGCCACCGATCCGGACCCACAACGCGTGGGGCCGAGTCAGCGCGGCAAGAAAGAAATCACGCAGGGCTGGGTCAGCGACCACGCCACGCTCCGACAGGCGAGACGCCTGTCCCACCAATTCGCATCTGCCTTCGGAAATGATGCCTCGTCAGTTCCCGGGGGCCGCTTATTACTGCCGGATCAGCACCGTGGCGGTCACGGTCCCGTTACGGGTCTCGATGCGGGCTTTGGGTTTGCCGGAAAAGGCATTTTCAAGGAACTGCGCAGCTTCATTGTGGAGTTGCAGTTCCGCGGGACCGTTGACATCGGGCACGCGCACGGAAACGTCCTTCAAATCAAAAGAGAGGCCGGTTCCCAGAGCTTTGAGAGCAGCTTCCTTAACTGCCCACATCGCGGTGAGGGTGGCCCACTTGTCTTTGGTCTGTTCCGCAGCTTGAAGTTCTTCGTCAGTGAAATAATCTCCTGCCCAGGCTTCACTGCGCTCCTCCACCTTTTCCAGATCAATGCCAAGGCCGTCAAACGCTGTCAGGTCAGCCGCCATCGCGACAGCGAATCCATTTGAATGAGAAAGCGACACATGGCAGAGCGGCGCGCCCGGCTGGTTGGCAAGTTCCGGGGTGGGCTTGCCGCTCTCATCAGGCGTGATGCGGATGCTCTTCTCGGGGATCGAACCGTTCCCTGCCTGAGCGAGCAGCCTTTGAACCGACCGCTTCATGGCAATCCGGCCCATGAGCCACTCCTCGGCTCGCTTGGGGATTGTCTTTTCTTTGTACACCTGCGCTTCATCATCCGTCAGAACCGTTTGTGCCAGGCGTTCGGTCTCGGGGCTTGCATCCGCACGCGTTTCAGTAATTGTTACTAATTCCTCAAAGAGCTTTCCTTGAAACCCGTTCGTGCGCTCGAACTCGATCATCTCAATCTGCTTCAATGTCAGGAGCTTGCGCCCGCTTCCATCCACAATTACGCCGTCGAACGCGAAGATCGTTCGGCCCTGGGTTTCGTCGTCCGATCTCTCGCGCTTCAGGAAAAGCTCCCCCCTTGAAGGGTGGCCATCCTGGTGCAAAATGACCTCGCGAATCCCCACAGGCAGCGCCATGATGCCTCGGCTCTCCACCGCGAACGCAGCGGCTGCCTGAAAAGCGGCTTCCACAGCCCCGGGCAACGGGTCGCGAAACATGCCCTCCCGTTGCGGGGTGTCCTGGAAAGTAAACTGCGCCCCTTTGCCGCTGCCCTCCATACGGACATGCTCCAGGAACCGAAATCCGGGCCCGTGGAAGAAGATCCGGTACAGGTCCTTGTCCGTTATGCAAACGGAAGTAGCCCATTGCTCCAGGACCACCGTATCAGTAGGGTCCTGGGGGCCCATGACAAGCTCACACTCGTGGTGGAGCCTGGGCTGGCCCATCCGGCGACCGTTCTTGTCCACGAACCATGAGGCAATAGTTGCCCGGTACACAGGGGCCGCCGCATCAGCGGCAATGACGCGCATGACTTCAATCTCAGCCTCAAACGGCTCGTTCTTGAATATTTTCAGCGGACTGCGGAATCGCACGTTTCTGAACCGGGCGGTAGGCGCGCTCACGTCCAGGAGCCCAGCAGCGGAGCGCATAAGCTCCATGCCGCCCACCCCAGGCAATACCGCGGCCCTGTCGATGCGATGGTGGTCAAGGAGCGGCTCGGAAGGATCCAAAGAGATTTTGACCTTCAGATATTCGCCCGGCAGAAAAGCCACAACCTGCGCCGCGTGCCCGGCGAGTCGCATTTCGCCAAGCTCCGGCCCACCAAATAGCTCGAACGCGTCCTGAGCAAAAGGTCCAAGGGGCCCTGCCGCGACCACTTCGCAAGGTCCGGAGGACCGGACCACTTCTTTGGCAAACAGCGCGGCTCCGGTCTCGGGCGGAATGAAACCGATGCCTGCGGATTCCAGGGTCTGCTGAACGCTCCCTTTTGCGGCCATGCCCACCTCGGACCAGGGCGCCCAATCTATGATGCTCACTTTCGCGTCCAACTCTTGGTCAGCCCTTCGCAACAGATGGGCCAGAGCGTCGTTGGCCGCGGAATAATCCACCTGGGCCAAATTACCGAAGCGGCCTGCTAAGCTTCCAAAGCCGATTATGCGACGAGGCAAGGTTTCGTGGCGAGTGAGCGCATCCAGCAGATTGCGCATCCCATCCACCTTGACCGACACCACGGCTTCGATCTGTTCCAATGTCTTGCTTTTCAGGGCACGGCTCACATCAATGCCTGCTGCGTGAACTAGGACATCGATCCGACCGCAGATTTCGGCGATCTCTTGCACAGCCTTATCCACAGCACCCGCGTCGCGGATATTCACGGGCCGGTAAATCACTTCAGAACCCGCTCTGCGCAGCTCGATCAAAGTGCGAAAAACCTCGGCTTCGGACTGGAGCCGGGAAAGCTCCCGTTCAACCGCAACCGGAGTCGGCGTGGCGCCCTCTCGTTTCATGCGATCTATGAGGTGGGCCTTTTCTTCTTGCCATTGCTCGGGGCCGAATTGCGCCATTCGTTCTGCCCTGTCTGATAGGGCGGTCCTGCCAAAGATCACAAACGTGAGGGCGCCTTGCTCTGCAAGATGCGCCAGGCACGAAGCAGTGATGCCCCGCGCGCCTCCGCTGCACAGAATTACCTCCCCACGCGCCGGCGTGGCTTCTTCGTGAGACGCCATCATGGGGATGAGCCCGATCGCGCGCAGCGACCCGTCCGCCGCGACTCCGGTCTCCAGCGGGAAGCTCTGCTTGAGACTGCGGGCCACAAATCGGGCACCCTCGGTCGGGCTGAAGTCGGGATGAAGATCGAGCGCTCTCACGAGGCTCTTGGGGAATTCCCGCGCAAAGGATTTGGTGGCTCCTGCGGCAGCTCCTGATAGGTATCCTTCGGGAGTGGGGCAAGCAAAGCCGAATGCGCCGTCTTCAGAGACCACAGTTGCCATGAACGAGGGACCGTTTTCAAAGGACTTGGCGAGCTTCACATATAGGGCGAATGTGTTTCTTAATCCCTGCGCGTCTTTAGTCAAGGGGAACAGGTTCACCACCCCGATGCGAGCTGCGGCGCTCTGCTCAATTTGGGAGGGGTTGGAGATGCGCTCCACGCTCTCGAACCCGAGCCGGCGAAGCTCATCTTCCAAGGCCCCCACCAATTCCTGAGCGCCACCGGCTATGATCACTTGGTCAGCTTCCGGCAATGGAACTGCTGTCGGCTGGGGCGCACGGACGAGCCTGGCTTCGTACAAACGGATCTCTTGCTCGTCGGGCGAAATCTTTTCCCCCTCGCCGCTACTACTGTCCGTATTCTCCCGCTCCGCGGATTCGTGGGCGCTCCGCTCGCTCACAAAGCCGACGATATGCCGGATCGTCGGAAAATCCGCGATCTTCAGGCCGTCAATGCGAGGAATGCCGAACCGTTGTCGCACCTCGCTTATGAATTCAGCCTGTTTTACGGTATCAATGCCGAGATCCGCTTCCAGATCAAGGTCAGGGTCGAGCATATCCGGCGGGTAACCGGTTTTGTCCGAAAGCAATTGCAGGATTGTGGTTTGGATACCTTCCACATCCTCAGGGTCGGCCGTAGTTTCCACGGAGGCATCCGATTGCCGGTCGGTGTGCTCAAGCACGAAACGGATGATGTGCTCTATGGTAGGGAAGTCCGCAATCTTGAGCCCTTCGATGCGTGGAATACCGAACGTGTTTCGAACGTCGGAAATGAACTCGGCCTGCTTCACTGTGTCGATGCCCAGGTCCGCTTCAAGGTCGAGACCGGTGTCGAGCATATCCGGCGGGTACCCCGTCTTGTTCGAGAGGAGCGCCAAGATCTTTTCCCGCACCTCAGGCGCATGTGACGAAAGTCCCACGGCAGGCTTCGCTGCAAGGGTGAGCGCCGTGACCGCTCCCTGTTGCGTTGCAACTCCTGATGCTATCGCTCCTGCCGCTCCGCGTTGGACCACACGCAGGGTGCGCTCTTCCACGGAAACCACCGGATCGTCATAGCCGGTGATTTCCGTGAGCCACTGCCGGTGCGCGGCAAGGTCGGTGATGCGGTTTTCTTGACGGCTGAGGATCTTGTACACGGCCATCACGATCTGGGAGCCAAATCCCGCGGCGAGTCTCAACACGTAATTCGCTCGACAAGAACCCCCACGGCTGAGGTTCATGTCCGCAAACTCCGGATCGGGCCGCTTCAGGTTGGGTATGGGCGGAATCAGGCATTTCTGAAGCGACCGGATCGCCACCACGTCCTCGACGCCCGCTCCCATGGTGTGACCGGTAAATCCCTTGGTGTTGGTGATAGGAATCTCTCGGGCGCCGTCACCGAACGTTTCACGCAGCGCCTGTATTTCGGCCGCGGAACTGCCGCCGCGTTTGGGAGAATAGGTTTCGTGGGACATGAAGACCATATCCCTTGCCAGTTCGTTACGAGAGCGCCCGGTCTGCTCTTCCCACTTCTCGATCATGCAGCCCATAACGGAACTGATGTGGTCTTTGTCAAGGCGGGTCCCGTGGTATGCGCTGTTTGCGCTGATTCCGGCCTCAATCGCGGCCAGGGGCTCCATGCCTCGCGCCCTCGCCATGCTCTCCTTTTCCAAGACCAGGCCCACAGCCGCGGAGCCCAGTATCAGCCCATTCCTGCGGTCATCAAAGGGGAGCGCGGCTTCGGTGACATTCTCTTTCGTCGTTGCCGCGCCCATCGCGAGGAAGCCGGAACCTATCCACGGGAAGAGCGTCTTGCCGGCCACATCGTCCGCGGCCACCACCAAGACCCTCTTTGCTTGGCCGGTGCGGATCCAGTCCCGCGCCAAAAGAATCGCCTGGGTAGTGCTTGCGCAGGCCGCATCAACATGGCTATTGGGACCTTGAGCCCTGATGAACTGCGCCAATTGCCCCGAACCCATACTCATGACCCGCAGGAGGAAACTCCGGTTAAACGAGTAAACCTCCTCCGATTCCACATGGTTGATCCGTGCGAATTCCTCAGAGAACCATGCGGTTATCCCATCACGTTCCCTGTCATCCTGGACTCGACCGATCAGCCCCGTGTAGAATTCTATCAGTCGCTTACGCGCGCCCGAGCCGTATCGACTCGCGGCTTCGCGGGTGAGCTCATCCACCAGGGACACCAGTCCAGGAAAAGCCGAAGCAAAGACCACCGCGGTTCCAGCCCTCAGCGGTTCCGGGAGCGCCCATGCGTCGGGCAACTCAAGACCGGTGGTCGTGGAGCGGGTTTGCCGCACCAGGGGAATCCCCGCGTCTTTGAGCGCTTCGATTCCGGCCATTAGAGCAAGCTGCGTGGTCACGTCCATAGACGCGATCAGGCGCTGATCGATTCCATATTCTTCCGCGAGACGATATTCGCTGAAGTATCCGGCCAGCTTGATCACGCCGTCCGTATCCTGCACCAGATGCAGTTCCGCTTCCCCATCGGGGCCTTTGTACAAGCGTTCGATGTTTTTTTCGACCATATCGTGCAAGCCCCGCTCCGGGACACGCTTGATGAAGTTGCGGCCCAGGATCAGGTCGTCCAGGGTCTCTCGATCAAAGGGGAACCGCACATCGCTGGGCAATCCGGCCGATATTCCGCTGATAACCACGGGTTGGAAGTCCATGCCTTCGGACTTGACCTGGATAACAGTCTTTTCCATCGGCACGATGCTCTTGAGGTACGTGTCGAACCCCGTTTTGATCAGGGCGCGGATAGGCTCCGCTTGCAGTTCAAGAAATCGCGGGAATTCGGCTTTTGACGCGGCCTCGCGGAGTTGCTCGTCAAGCAAAGGATCAAGAGGGTTGGGCGCAGCGGCGGGAGCAAGCGCCGGCGCCTTTGGGCCCGTCGCGCTGGTCTCTTTCACCAGCATAAGCACAGCGCTCTCTTTGCGCCGACTTGCGTCAGCCTGAGGTCCGGCCAAGTCGATGTTCACTCCTTCCACGGAAAGCGCGGCCAGAGCCTCCATGAGCTGCATTATGCCGCCCTTCTTGGGGTGGTTGGTGGCCAAAGCCAGCACGTCTCCAGGCAGGGTGTCCAGGGTCAGGTTGGTCAAAACCCGCTTGGGACCGCATTCCAGGAATATGCGTATTCCTTCCGCGTAGAGCTTGCGCAAGGTCTTCACCCACTCCACAGGGGCGGCAAACTGCTTGCCAAGCAGATCGCGGATTCTACCGGGTGCCGCGGGACCGACCGGATAGAAATCGCCGGTCACGTTCGACAGAACCGGAACCAAGGGCTGCTTCACGGTCAGACGGCGGAGAGTCTCCATGAACGGCTCCCTTGCAGGGGCAACCACGCCTGAATGGAACGCGGCGGAAACGGGGAGGAGCGCGCCTTCGAGCCCGCGAGCCTTGAAGAGTTCCGAGGCCTGCTTCACCGCATGGGTGAGGCCGGATATGACCGTCTGCTTGGGAGAGTTCTTGTTCGCGGCGACCACGTAGCCATCAACCTGGCTCAGCACCTCCTCAACCACACGGGAATCCGCGGGGATACTCATCATGAGGCCGGGATCGTCAATGCTCACCCGAGCCATTTCCCTGCCACGCACCGCAACCGCTTCCAGCGCGTCTCGAAATGAGAAGACCCCGGCGGCGACGCACGCGGCGTACTCGCCCAGGGAATGGCCCGCGCAGGAGACCGGCCGCACGCCCATTTGATCCAGGAGCCGGAACATCGCGGTATTCGCGGTTAGGATCATGGGCTGCAGGAGTTGGGTGTCCTTCATGGCATCCGCGGACGCGCCGGTATCTCGAGCCGCCGCAGGATCGGGAAAAACAACGCTCGTGAGCGGAGGAAGCCCCAGAGAGCCGACGATTTCGTCGGCTTCCCGATAAGTTTCAGCAACCACCGGGTATTGCTCGGCAAGATCTCTCAACATGAACGGATACTGAGATCCCTGCCCGGGGAAGAGGAACGCTATCCCAGCGCTGGATCGGTCGGCTGCGCCTTCCGCGAAATGGATGCCCCTTGCTCGAAGCGCCGGGGCCTTCGCTGGATCCGCGATGGCTTCCTCGATCAATGCAAGCTTCTTGATCGTTTCCTCAGGGGAGCCTCCAGCAAATCCGCATCGAAGCGG
The DNA here is from genome assembly GCA_016875095.1 of Deltaproteobacteria bacterium. Classification (GTDB taxonomy): domain Bacteria; phylum Desulfobacterota; class Desulfomonilia; order Desulfomonilales; family Desulfomonilaceae; genus VGSG01. Next base: position 161,315 of record VGSG01000001.1, on the reverse strand, counting down.
AGATCCCGAAGCAGCCTCTCGCCAACGGGCGGCAAGCGCATGGGCATCCCCCTCGGTCAATTCAGTCTTGATCGCCGCGATCTGCCCGGCCAAATCCCTCATATCCCGGGCCCCAAGGACCCACGCTTCACCCGAGAGGGGCAATTCAGCCGGTTTCGGCCAGTCCGGCGGCGAGACGGAGAGAGGCAGGGGCTCCTGTCGCCCACCTTGGATCACCCTGAGCCCGGGCGCATGCTCCTGGAGGCAGATGTGGAAGTTGGTTCCGCCGAACCCGAATGCGCTGGCGCAGGCCCGCCGGGGGATGTCGCCGGATGATTCCCACTTCAAAGGCTCTTTGACGAGAAAGAGCGGTGAAGTATCCCAGTCGATGCAGGGGTTAGGGTTGGTCACGTTAATGGTGGGCGGCAGGGTTTGATGGTACAAACTGAGCGCTGCTTTGAGCACTCCGGCCGCTCCTGCCGCGGCCTTCAGATGCCCGATCTGAGACTTGATGGATCCGATGCCCACGGATTGGGGTGGAAGGCCGGCATCCCTCAGAAGCTTGTCCAGAACCATCAGCTCAGTCTTGTCACCCACTGCTGTTGAAGTCCCGTGCGCTTCGATCAGTCCAATAGATGTCTCAGAGATGTTGCCGGCCGCCAGGGCCGCGCGTACGGCCCTTTCCTGCCCTGCGGCGTTGGGCGCGGTGATCCCTTTGCCTTTGCCGTCCGAAGATGAACCCACTTCCAGAATGGTAGAGTAGATTCGGTCATTGTCTCGGATCGCGTTGGTGAGCCGCTTGAGTATTAAGATCCCGCAACCTTCTCCCATGACGAATCCGTTGGCGCCCGCGTCGAAGGGACGGCTTCCGTCAGGAGACAGCGCCCCGATCTTGCAGAACTTCACGAACGAACTAGGATGCATGGCCGCATCCACGCCGCCGGTGATCGCGTAATCAATGGCGCCGTCTTTCAGAGCTGACACAGCGTTCATGATCGCGGCTATAGAGGAGGCGCAGGCCGCGTCCACAGTGAAGTTTGGCCCTTCCAGATTAAAGACGTTCGCGACTCGACCGGAAATGACGTTGGCCAGCTCGCCAGGCAACGAGTCCTCGGTAATCACAGGAAGATTCGCCAGGTATGCCGCCTTGAAACGCTCCAAAAGCTCTTGGCGAGCTTCAGGCGGCACATTGAGACCTTCGAACGACCGGTCCAGACATGCCAGAGCCCGTGGAAAGCCGACACGGGTTGCGTACAGGTCCGTGGTCTCGCCCCCCATGCTGTTTCCCAGGATGATACCCACTCGCTTGCCCTTCAGATTCCCGGGCGTGAGCTTCGCGTCCCCGAGCGCGTCCCCCACGCAGGCGACAGCCATCTGTTGTGTGCGGTCCATCTTTTGGGCCACCGCAGGTGGAATCCGGTATTTGAGGGGATCGAACGCGAAACCTTCGATGAATCCGCCAATGCGGGAATAAGTCTTGTCAGGGACCGAAGGATCGGGATCATAGTAGAATTCGGGATCGTCCCAACGTCCCGGCGGCACGTCGATAATGCCGCTCCGCCCGCTTCTGATTTGATCCCAGAAAGCTTCCGGCGAATCCGAACCGGGAAATCTAAGCCCAATTCCTACTATGGCGATAGGCTCGTGCGGATGCTCGACCTCTACCGTGACTTGAGTCTCGGGTAATTCGGGGATCTTCCGGAGCTGCGCTAGCGCCTGCGCGGATTTCTTCTCGAACACCTCGCGGCCGCGAACAATGATCTCTCGATGTAGATCCTCAATGGTGGTCGGCGAATTGAGCAGAGACACTACTTGACCCATCAGGTATAGGCCGCGGTCGTACTGTTCTTCGGGCGGAAGGTCGCAAAAGACCGGGCAATCCCACGTCGCCGTGGATGGATCGAGGGCGCGCCCTTTGGCGGCAAGTCTCAGCGAACCCAGATTATCCTTCTCATAGAGCTCCTTACGCTCACGCAACGGCGCGCCGCTGCGGAGACGGTCCTGTTCTCGGTCAATCAACCGGGATGCCATAGGCGACGCCGCAGCACGGGCGCGGGTATTAACCGTTCTGCCGATAATAAGGGTGCGGTCACTCTCCAGCGTGAGACCTTGATATGTCGGCGTAATGGCGCATGTGGAAACCACTTCCGACGTGGCCAAGTACGCTGTGCCCATCTGGAGGCCGACCCTGAGCCCTCGTGAAGTGAGATCCGCAACCATGCCCGCCACAAAAGCGGACGCCCTGGCTGTGGCAATGCCTCCGGCAAACAGGACGCTCACTTCTGCCAAGGAGAGCCCGTTGTGGGCCGCGCGTTCCAACTCGCGCAGATTCGCCCCCCAGAGGTCCAGGCTGCCCAAGGCGCCGATGTGGCCGCCTGATTCACGTCCTTCGAAGACAAAATGCCTGAGCCCGATTTTGAGCCCCTCAGAAACCAACGCAGGCGCCGGACAATGGAGATAGCAGATCGTGCCCATCTCCTCGATGCGCCGGGCCAGCTCAACACCCCCGGCAGCGAGAATGGCAAAGGGAGGCGGGTTCTCTTTCATGATCTCCAGGTGCGCTTCGTAGCAGTGGCGATTCACCTCCAGACCGATCAAACCTACGCCGAATCTGCCGTTTGTCTTACTGCGAGCGAGTTCGATCCCTTCGCGCGCAATGGGAGCGGGCATGTTTCCCATAGCGAGAAACGGGAGCGCTCCACCTTCAGCCACTGCCGCAAGGAAATCGGGATTGTCGCTCACATGGGCCATAGGACCTTGAACAATGGGCAAGCGAGTCCCGTGCGTTTTGCATAGATCGGACTGTTCAACGAACGGCCATACGCCAACACGCGCGGCCAGGCGAGCGGCGAAAGCTTCCAAGATAGCCTGGGCGCTCATGAACTCATCCGCAAGAGCCTTCGCGGTTACGATGTCCTCTGACAGAGCGAGAAGCGCGTCATCGGCGTCGAGGGATACTATATCTTTGCCCAAGGCTGCGTTGGCGGACTCTCGTAGCTTGCTGAACTCGTCTTGCGACAGCGAATCTTCCAGTTTGCGCAGTTCCCGCGCCATCCGAGTCCCCACCCGCGAATATACGCGACACGGTTTCCTCCAGGTTTCACCAAGGGTAATGGTGGCAGGGACATCCAGCGCGGCGAAGAAGCTCTTGAGCTGGTGGTCGATAGCTGATTCCCCCGTAAGAAGGAGGTGGACATCTAACGCCACGCCGGTTGCGCCGGCCGCGACGGCGCCCGTCGCAGTATGAAGTCCGATTCCGCCCTGGAGAAAGACCGGCAACGGGCAGACACCCAGTATCTCCTGGAGCAGCACGAGACCGTTTCGCTCACTCACCCAGCCGGGTCCTTCGTTCCCGCGGGCAATCAAGCCTACGGCTCCGGCCTTTTCCGCGCCCGCGGCTTGGCTGGCGGACCCGACCTCAACGAGCGCAGGAACGGGAAGGGCCTTGAGCTTACCGGGCTCCAGTAGGATCACGTCATCCACATCCTCCAGAGGAATGAGGCAGGCTTTCACGTCAGGTTCGGGCGTAAACCTCCCCCCCAGAGCATCCAACCGGATTCGCACACCGTGAGGAGTTCCCCCGGCCACTGAGAACCCGGAGGGTCCCGCGGTCACATAGTCGACGAAGCCGAGACCGCCGGCTCCCGCCACGACCTCAATGAGCCGCGGATCGTTGTTGATGGGCGGATTCACGTATAGGAGCGGTATGCGCAATTCAAACGGCAGCCTGATGTTCATGAGATCACCTTGAGCGTCGGCGCTTGGCCCACCTTCTCCGGCGACACGGCAAACCCGTAGAAGAGCACCTCTTTGATCGTGTCAACTTCTGCGGTAAGGGAGGCCTCGCCACCGTGGTGGAGCCATTTGTGGATAACCCCATTCAAGAATCCGATGATCCCGTAAAAGACCGTGAAATAATTCATCTGCTTGAGATATCCGTCGCGGGAGGCGCGCCAACACCTCCTCTTGAGCCCCGGCAGCGCGAGAATGAGTTCATTGATAAAGGTCTCGGAGAACTCTCGCCCGAAGTCCTTCTGCTCCTGCAAGAGCACTTTGAAAAAAGCTGAGTTGGTCTCAAAGAACCCGAGATAGTTCTTGATCACCGTCTCAATCACTCTGAGAATGTCTTCCTCTTTTCCGATCTCCTGCTTCACGAACGCGACGAATTCGCGCACCGTGACCTCTTTGAGCGCATTGAACAGCTCTTCCTTCGTCTTGAAATAGCGATACACTGTGCCTTTGGCGATTCCGGCCCGTTCTGCGATCGAGTCGATGGTGGCGTGGTGAAATCCGCGGTCCGAAAATTCATCGAGCGCCGCGGCCACAATCCGATCCCGGACGTCTTTGTGCCTTTTCCGCTTCGCTCCCTCGATCTCCACAGGCCGCCGGAGGCTCTGGAAAAGCAGGTCCTCCAGGAGACCTTCCCTCTGAATACCCGCGGCCCCGGCCACTTCCAGAACGTTGACGTACAGCGTGCGGACAAGCGCATCCGAATAGATGGGGGAATCCACAAGCGCAGAGGTCGAGTCCTCCATGAATTGAAGAACCACTTCTTCGAGGGTCTCATCGCGTTGCGCAGCCGTTTCCAGTTCGATGCGAAGGATGGAGATAAGCTCTTTGATTGCGAAGGTGTCTTTATGAGCTTTGGTTCGAGAGACTACGTCGTGGATCTCTTTTTTTGTGGTGGGCCTCACGTGCGCCTCCAAAAAACGTAATGGTCAGTCAAGGTTATGATAATGACTGACCAGTTCGTCATAATTAGTTTATAACGAACCGGTGCGGCCCATGTCAAGGAAAAATCGCCCTGCTCTAGCTGCCCCATGGCGTAAATGCAGCGGCGTTCCGGAAATGACATCCTTTTGCGCTTCGGTAAGATCCGGCGTCCTATCGGTCCGGAATCCTCGACCGGCGTCGTGGCTGTCATCGGTCCGCCGGCAGCGACGCCGGCCGCTACCAATTGACAAAAGAAGCACGAGCACAAAACCTTGCGCCGCATTGGCGGCACAGCCCCCCAAGCGCCGCGCAGCCCGCGCCTAAATCAGTCGATCTTCTTTTTAAACAGCAATGAGGAAAGAAGGATGTACCCGACGCCCATAGCTACCAGGGGGACGAACTGGGGCCAGAGGAGGTCCCAGCCCACCCCCTTGAGGAAGACTTCCCGCACGATAACTATATAATATCGCAGCGGATTCAAATACGTCACGTACTGGATCACCGTGGGCATGTTGTCTATGGGGAACACGAACCCGGAGAGGATGGCAGCCGGCTGCATCACGAAAAAGGTCGAGAGCACAGCCTGCTGCTGCGTTCGGCAGAAGACCGATATGGTCATGCCCATGCCTAAGCAGGTGATGGTGAAGACGATCCCTCCCATGACGAAGATGAAGAGAGACCCTCTGAAGATGGGCTGAAAGACAAGGAACGCAAGGACGGTCATAGACACGAGGTTCGCCACGGAGATGATAAAGCACGGGATGGTCTTGCCCAGAATGAGCTCCATCCTACTGATAGGCGTTACCATGATCTGCTCGATGGTTCCCTTTTCCTTTTCCCGCACGATCACCATTGCGGTTGATGTGACCGCGAGGAACATGAGGATAAGGACCAGGGTGCCTGGGACGAAATAATCCTTGGAATCCAGATTGGGATTGAACCATGCCCGTGGTTTGGCGTTGATAGAGGGCATGAGAAGAGTCGGAGAAGCCAGGCTGTATCGGAGGCCTCGGGCCCACTGGATGTCTCCCTGCATCAGCTCAAAAGCGTATCCTTGAATGATGGCCTGGGCCCATCCCGAGACCGTTCCTGCGGTTGTGGTGTCCACGCCGTCCACGAGAACGCCGATCTGGGTGGTCTGGTCGGCTTTTACGCGGCGCTCCAGATCGGGCGGAATAAGGAGAGCCACCGTAGCCTGGCCTCTTTCCAGGTAATAATCGGCATCATCGTACGAGTTGAGATATTCCTTGATGACAAAATACCCTGACCGGGTGAAGGACTCCACCAGGTTGCGGCTGATAACGCTTCTGTCCATATCGACTACGACAGTGGCCACTTCCTTCACATCCAGCCGGACCGCGTAGCCAAAAAGGATCAACTGGAAGATCGGGGCAATCAGCAGGATTCTAAAATTCTGCTTATTGCGAACAATTTGAATGAATTCCTTGCGGACGACGTGCCGGATCCTTGACAACCCTTGCTTGAAAAGACTGCGGGAGTCGGCCCGCGGCCGGCCGTTGCTTAGCCCCTGTCCGAAGAACGAAGGATCCACGATGGTTTGGCCGGTCCCGTGCGAATCACTCATTGCAACTGTTTCCCCAACCTCGTGGAAGCCAAGAAGGCTGTGATCAGCCCGAAGAAAGCCAGCAATATCACCGGGAAGAGCAGGACTTCCAGTCCCACGCCCTTGAGGTAAATGCCCCGCAGAATGGTGATGTAATACCGTGCCGGAACAATATACGAGAAAGCCTGAATCACCGATGGCATGTTGGCTATGGGAAAGACGAAGCCCGACAGGATAAACGAAGGCAGAAACGTGCCCAGAAGGGCAAATTGTGTCGCGAAGAGCTGGCTGTCGGCAAACGCGGATATGAGCAGCCCCAAGGAAAGAGACCCCACCAGAAAGAGCGCGGAAAGGAGAAACATCAGCAGAACGCTTCCCCGAAACGGGACCGCGAAAACGAACTGACTCATGAGATAGACCACCAGCAGATCCACGTACCCGAGAACGAAGTACGGCACGAGCTTGCCGATAACCAGTTCCGAGGCTTTCACCGGCGTGGAAATCAGTTGCTCCATGGTGCCTGATTCCCGTTCCCGGACTATCGTCTGAGAGGTAATCAGCGCGGCTATCACCATCAGGATAATGGCGATGAGCCCGGGTATGATGTTGATACGGCTCTGGAGTTCGGGATTGTATAGGAGCCTCACGCGGGGCTCCAGGGGGATCTGCACCTTCGTCACGGCTTGCCGCGCCAATTCCTTCTTGAAGTGGTCATCGAGAAAAATGGCCAGGATACTCTCGAAGTAAGTGATCGCGATGCCTGCGCGCGTCGAATCGGACGCGTCGAGGAATGCTTGAATGTCCGCGCCGCCGGTCCTGAGCACATTGCGGGTGAAATCATACGGGATGGTAATACTAACGGTCACAACCCGCTCGTCAACGGCACGCACCATCTCCTGAAAGGAATCAGCATAGAGAACGAGTCGGAAATAACCGGAACTAGTCAGGCGGTCGATGAGTTCCCTCGACTGGGGCGAACGTTCCTGATCCCAGACGGCAAGCGGGATATTGTCCACGTCCAGAGAGAGCGCGTAGCCGAAAAGGAAGAGGAGCATTACAGGGATTCCGAGCGCAAGGTACAGCGAACGGGTGTCCCGAACCACATGCCAGGTTTCTTTTCGCGCTACAGCCAACGTTCGATGGATACTAATCATGGCTCTCGGACGTTGCGGCGCCGGGGTGATTATTTCGGTCTTGGGATGTGAGCGTAACGAACACGTCCTCGAGCGACGGAGAGACCTGTTCCGCCCGGATTATGGAGATCCCTTTTGCGGTCAGGAGCTGCCGAGCTCTTTCCTTGGCCGGCTCAGGATCATCCGCCACAATGTGCAACTGGTTGCCGAAGACCGCGACTTCAGAGAAGAAGCGGTCGTCCTTGAGGAGGTCTAACGCTGTGAGAAGGTCGGAGCACTCCATTTCGATTACCGACTCGGTCATCCATTTCGTCTTGAGCTCGCGTGGATTGTCCATCGCGATGATTCGTCCCTGGGACATGAGCGCGAGCCGATTGCAGTAGCCTGCTTCGTCCATGTAGTGCGTCGTCACGAAGCTGGTGACTCCCTGAGAAGTCATTTCGTGGATAAGACCCCAGAAGTTGCGACGTGATATGGGATCCACCCCGGATGTGGGTTCGTCAAGGAAGACGATCGGCGGAGTGTGCAGCACCGCGCACCCCAATGCCAATCGCTGTTTCCACCCCAGGGCCAGCTCCCTGGTGAGGGTCTTCCGCTCATCCATGAGCCCGGTCATTTCCAGCGCCCACTGGGCCCTCTTCTCATGATCCCTTCCCCTAAGGCCGTACACTCCGCCGAAAAACTCAAGATTTTCCGCCACCGTTAAGTCCTCGTAGATTGAGAACTTCTGGGACATATAACCGATCTGCTTTCTTACCTCTTCGTACTCGGTGGAAACGTCCCTGCCCGCTACCGAGGCTTCTCCGGAAGACGGCGTCAGAAGCCCGCACAAAATCTTAATGGTTGTCGTCTTGCCCGCGCCGTTCGGCCCGAGAAATCCGAAGATCTCTCCTCGTTGCACCTCGAAACTCACGCGGTCCACCGCGACGAAACTACCGAAGACCTTGGTCAGATCTTTCGCGACGACCGCCACATGGTTCCGCGATGGTTTCACAAGCTATACCCTCTGCCTGTCCGGTCCGGATTCGTGACTCTGCATGATTGAGAGAAAAGCGTCCTCCATAGCCGGTGTTATCCGCCTCAAAGAATAGACGGCCATGCCCTTTTCCTCCAGCCGGAGTCGCGCTGCCGCGATCTCTCGCTCGTTACTCACACGGACATGAAGGCCTTCTCCAAAGAGGTTCAAATCCAGGATACCCGGCATGTCCGCGATGAGTTCTTTGGTCTTGGGCAGGTCTTCGGTGACCAGTTCATAAAAGAGGCCCTTAACAAGGGCCCGAATCAGATGCGGCTCGTCACAATGGATGAGGGCGCCGTTGTGCATCAGGCCGACGCGGTGCGTCCGGTCCGCTTCGTCCAGATAGGCCGTAGAAACCAGTATGGTGATACCCTCCCGCAGCAGATCGTACAGGATCTTCCAGAAGTCCCGCCTCGATACAGGATCAACCCCATTGGTCGGTTCGTCGAGCAGCAAAAGTCTCGGCGAATGAATGAGGGCGCACGCGAGACCGAGTTTCTGCTTCATTCCGCCGGAAAGGGCGCCGGCGAGCCGGTCCTTGAACGGCCCCAGCCTACTGAAGGCAAACAGCCGTTCTATCCGCTCGGGCCTCAATCTCCCCGGAACCTGAAACAGGTCCGCGTAGAAAAGGAGGTTCTCAATTACGGACAAATCCTCGTACAGACCGAACCTCTGCGGCATGTACGCGATGCGCTCCTTGATCCGCTCAGGGTCGTCCACCACCGAGATACCGTCTACCCATGCATTGCCGGAGCTGGGCGCGAGGATACCGGCGAGGATCCGTATCGCAGTGGTCTTGCCCGCTCCATCCGGCCCCACGACACCGAATATCTCGCCTCGTTCCACCGTCATTTCCAGATCGCGCAGAGCCCGCTGGCGTCCGAAATCACGACAGAGTTTTTCCGTCTTTATGATGAGATCTTGCGGCATAGGAAACACTGGACGGCCACGGGTCCCGGCCTACGGCCGCGCGTCCGGGCCGCCGCGGACCTGAGACTTATCGGCAGACGCTTTAGGAGGCTCGGAATCCACCAGAATATGCCCTTCCGCGGGCATACCGATTTTCAGCTCCTGATGGATGTTTGGGATGGTAATCTTGACCCGGTAGACCTGTTTGACTCGTTCTTCAGGCGTTTGCACATTCTTGGGCGTGAATTCCGCACGGGAGGAAATCAGCGTCAGCCGGCCTTTGTACTTCTTATTGGGATAGCTATCGGTAGTAATCTCCGCGGTCTGACCCAGCTTGAGCTTGCCCAGATATTTCTCCCCAACGTACCCCTTAAGCCACACTTCGTTGATACCCGCAACCGTGGCTACCGTGGCGCCCGGCAGCACCACTTCTCCATTCTCGTTGGATTTGACCAGCACCACCCCATTGATGGGGCTTTGCAACACAGAATACACAAGATCCAGCTCGATCTTCGCCAGCTCCCACCCGGCTCGGTCCAGGCGGTGTCGCGCGGCCCGAATTCGTTCTTCCCGCGGACCCACCTCCAGTTGCGTGAGGTCCTCCCGCGCCTTTTTGTGCTCCTCCAAGGCCACTCTGTACGCGGTTTCCCGGGCATCGAAAGCCGATGCGGATACGGCCCCCTGTTTGTGCAACGGAACGTATCGCTCGTAATCGGCTCGTGCGTTTTCCAGTCTTCTTTCCGCGGCCTTGAGCACTGCTCTTCCAGCCTCTATATCTTCCACCCGAGAGCCTGTCACCAGCTCGTCCAGCGTCGCTTGAGCCGCGGCCCGTTCCGCTTCCGCGGCCTTTTTCTGGGCCATGAGTGTGCGTGTGTCCAGCCGGGCGACCACCTGGCCGACAGTCACGCTCTCTCCTTCTTCAATGGGCAAGTAGTCGATTTGTCCGCCCAGCCGAAATGAGAGATCCACCTCGGTAGCCTCTATGTTGCCGCTGACAAAGATCCGAGTATCGCTGGAGCCTTCCGGGCCCGGCCACAGGCGCCACATGGCGATGCCCACACCCACTGCGGCCACTGCGCAGACCAAAGCTATTCGCTTCCCCTTGTTCATGACCATTCGGACCGGCCCGCCCGCCATACGCCGCTTCAATGAAGTGAGAATGTACCAAAGAAAACCGTACACGCGCAAGCTCAAACGATTTTGTGGAGGCGGTCCGCTTCGCTGGGAATTTGAGCACAGACAAAAGAATAATCTAGCGAGGTTAGCAGATTAATGATAACCCTCATGGCGTTGGTTGGACAATCAATCAACTATTACTTGAGGTTTTTGATAGTTCTTGTTGACTTATTTGAGTAATTTTGATACACATAGAACGTCTCCGGGATAATCCCGCGGCGGTGAGACGGCCGAAAAAGATAGGCGCCTCGACGGTCCGCAGGTCCGGATTCTCCGCAGACCTTTCGTTCATTGGTTCAGGGTTTGTGAGGAGGAAAAAATGATCCACCGGAAAACCAGGGTCACGCCGATCGTCTGGATGACCGCTGCATTCCTTGTCGTGACCTTCTTGCTTTTTACAGCCCCTGCTTTTGCATGGGAATTCTCCATGAAAGGAGAGTTCGAGTACCGCTTCCGGTATTTTGGCCGCCTGGGAGATCGTGACCTGTTTGGAATCGTCTCGGCCGGGGAACAGGCGGGCATTCCGGTCGGCTTTGCGGGCCCGAACATTTACGGTTCGGGAGCGGCGTCGCCGTTTCTGGCCGACATGGCCACGGGGCAGCTCGTTATTACGCGCGGAGGCTACTCGAGGCTCGGTTCGGACGCGTATTACAACGACCTGCGCCTGACACTCTATCCCGAGATCCGTGTAAATAAAGCCATTCGAGTGTTCGGTGTGTACAACATCGGCGGGACCCGGAACAAATACTGGCAGGGCTTGGATTACGACGCTGCAAGCGTTGTTTTGGGCACTTCACCGGGCATCCCGCCCTTTGAGCGATACTACATGTCGCAGACGAGCATGAACGGGTACGACACCGGGGCCATTGGAAGTTGGGAACAGGTCAGGGCAACAATTCAGCTTCCCATCGGCGTGCTTTCCGTCGGTCTCAAGGATTTCCCCTTCGGAATTGGGGCCACCTTCGGGGAAAACACCAGATCTGAATCTCTTCTCTTTGTTGCTCCTTACGGGCCTCTCCGATTCTTGTACGCCATCTGGCTCGGACGCAACCGTTTCATAGAGAGCTGGGGCTCTAACCCGGACGGCGCCCTGAAGAACACCTTTTTCCAGGCCGGTCTCTTTACCTACGAAAGCGGACATCTCGGGCTCGGTGGCGCCAGTATCTGGAGGGCATACCATTCGCCCACTCGATTGGGCGCAAATGTGAGCGCAGCGCTGGCGGACGCGTTTCACGGCAACACAGACGATGTTACCTGGGCGAATCTTGTATACGTGAAGTACAATAACGGAGTTTTTTTTGCCAATGGAGAGTTTGCCTGGGTGAACATAGAGCAGTACCCCACCATCAACATCGGCGAAGTTGACGTTACGGGATTGCCAAGGACAGAAGCTCATATTGAGGCGTGCCACTGGTTCGCGGAAGCGGGCGTCCTGATCGGCCCGGCCAAATTCACCTTCATGTCGGCGCTCGCGTCCGGGCCGGTGCTCAATAATAACAACCGCACCAAGATCTATCGCGCGTGGCCTATCAACTACCAGGCTATGGAACCGTACGAATTGCTGATGTTCAATACGTACGCGGGCGGCAATAACGGCGGGTGGGCTGCCGCGGACATAACCTTCGTTTCCGACGAGCATGGGATGATGAGCGACGCCTACTGTTTAGCCGGCCGCATCGATTACGCGGTCGCGGCCAATTTGAACGTCTGGTCGAGTTTTATCTGGGCGAACCGAGTTGAAAAGAACGGCTATCTCATCGGCCAGTTCAACCAGACCGGAGCGGCGAGCGCCGCGGGAAACGGCCCGGGAAGCTTCGCGGCTGCTCAGGGCTTCCCCAACCGCAACCCGTACGTTGATGACGGATTCATCGGCTGGGAGCTGGGCGCTGGGGTGGGTTGGAAGCTCCTGGAAGGCTTCACTCTGAACACCCGGTACGCGCTCTGGCAGCCCGGCCAGTGGTTTGACTGGGCATACCGCGCGGTCACTCCTGTCCCAGTTGGTGTGGTTGCGGGTGACGCGGTCATGACGAATCGTGACCTCATTCAGGCTATCCAAGGAACCATGATGATCGACTTCTAACAACCCTATTCCGATCTGAGCGGAAAAGGCTCGGAGGGCGACACTCTCCGGGCCTTTTCTTTACCCTCAACGCCCGATATCGGCTTTGCAAAAACACTCCGGAGGATGCGCGAAGCAGGTGAGTCGGGTTGACCGACGGGAAAACCGACAAAGGAGGACGCGGCGAAGCGCGGGTTGAGAAAGGGATCTCACCATCTTGTGCGCTTGAAGGCGGATTTGTAGGGCCGCTGAATATGGGCGAGCGCGGTAAGGAATTCCTTAGTGTTTCTCGCGAATGAAGAGAGTAGTTTTTCTCCAATTTACTGATTGGTTAATTGATCTGTACATTTTTACTATTGATGCAGTGTTGTAAATAATATCTCATTTTTTTGTTTTAATATTGACAAGCCTGAACCGCTGTGATATCCCGCCACCTGAATTACCGCTATCGGGCATGGATTCAGGAGTTTCCGTGTGTTTGGGAAAGTCATAGAACTGAAGCGAAATCCTGAACCAATCACCGGAGGAACAGACCTTCCGGATGAGATCAGCGGTCAGTTCAGCGCAGAAGTTCGCGAACAGAGCCGCGCTTCCGCGGAATCCTCGCGAATTTCGCATATTAACTTCGGGAGGGAATCCTATTTCGGCCTCATCTCTGAGTCTTCAGGAAAGGCCACCAACGTCCACATCACCCTCGACCCTCACTCCAAGACTCTCGCACGCGCCACGTGCGGGTGCTTCCGCGCCAATACCAGATCTTATTGCAAGCATGTGGCTTCCTTCGCCCGTTACATCCTCCGGTCCGATCCGGAGACGGGAAAGCTCCGAACCCTATCCGACGATTTCCACGACAGCTTCTGGAATGAAATAAGCTGGTACGGGTACAAACATTTCGGCGACTCCCTTCTCGGGTTCAAGGCCCACGCGGACCATGGTGGCGGCGGCATACGCATCGGGTACGCGGATCGAACTAGCAAAGAGATCCTGGTCCTCATGCCGGGGCCGCGGCTTGTCGAGGAATTCCTGTACGAGTTTTTCGAGATCATCCGTCGCGACATAGATCCGGTCCTCTTCAAGAGTATGTTTGGCCGCAAATTGAAGGACCCGAGGGTCCCTTCCTTGCGGCGGCGACCGTGGTCAAACTCTCAGGCTGAAGATGACCTGAATAGACGAGGCCTCAAATCAACGACGCAACACTATGAGGAGAGCATTTGGCACCGGATCGCAAAAGTGGGATTCTTGATTGCGGGCAGGAGTGGAGGGACGTTCCGATTCACTTTTCTTGAACATAAACAAGAGCTGACCGCGGAGGCTTATGACGAGGAGGATGAGGTCATTTGCAGGCTGGTTCCTCCTCCGGCTCACATCGGAACCATCATTGAAGCAGGGGAAAAGACCGGGGTCATAGGCGGCGACCTCTTCATCCACCCCCACCCGTTGAGAACAGGTCATCGCATTGAGGTTACCGAGGCCTCCGCGCTCAGTATCACACCTGTGGTTGAAAATCCCGACCCGGACGCGGACCCCGCGGATGCCTTCCTGGATCGCACCACCCTCGAAAATCAATTGTACGGCACCTATTACTTCTTTCCTGAATGGGGTTTTTTCCGCATTGCTGTGAACCCGGCCGGGCTCCCGCCGGAGCATTTTTCCACACGCAAGGCGAACATCATCCTGCCGGAGCACATTACAACCTTTCTGGAAGAGTACGGGGACAGGCTGAACCGGGAGAACGACGTGTTCGTCGACGAAAGCCTGTTCAAGCGTCGAACAGTAGACAAGTACCAGAAGGCGACCGTAGACCACGCGCTGTCCGGCGAGGGGAACGTTTCCGTTGATGTGAGTTATGATTTCGGTGAATTTTGCGTCTCACTTCAAGAGATTTATGAAGCGAGAAGGAATCGGAAACGCTTCCTGGTAAAGGGTGATCAGTGGGTCGACACTCTCTCCGCGGAGTTCGCATGGATGGACGGTCTGGATGAACAGGCCGTAAGAGAAGGCGCGCAGGTGAGGCTGGAACGCGCAGAGTACCTCCGTTTCCTCGCATTCCACGATCGGGTGGAGACTCACTTCAGGTCAGAACAAGATCGCCAGTGGTTCGAGGAACTTCAGAGGCTCAAGGCGCCCTCACGTCTCCCGTCCACGCGCTCAATGAAAGGTCGGCTCCGCGTATACCAGAAGAACGGGTACGGCTGGTTGTGGTTCCTCTACGAGAATCGTCTTTCAGGCCTGTTGTGCGACGACATGGGCCTGGGCAAGACCCATCAGGTAATGGCCCTGCTCACGGGAATTCTACAGCGCACGCCCAAGGGCGCAGGCAGGCTACGATTTCTGGTAATCTGCCCAACCACGGTGCTCAGTCATTGGAAGGACAAGATCCTGGAATACGCGCCTCACTTGGATCCGTACATCTATCACGGCACTGATCGATCGTTCCATGAGGCGTTTGAGGAGCGCCTCACCATCATTACGTCATACGGTATTGCGCTTCGCGACATGGATATGCTGGAGGCGTATCATTTCGAAGTGGTCGTGCTCGATGAGATCCAGGCCATAAAAAATAAGACCACCAAGACCCATGTGGCCATTAAGCGACTCCAAGCCTCGTGCGCGCTCGGCCTCACCGGCACTCCCATCGAGAACACCCTGGCGGATCTCAAGGCGCTCTTTGACATTGTGCTGCCGGGTTACTTAATGACAGACTCTCTCTTTGAAACCCACTTCCGCGCGCCGATTGAAGAGGCGTCTGACAAGGAGTCCGAGAAGAAGCTGACCCGTATGATCCACCCGTTTGTTCTTCGCCGCAAAAAGGAGCAAGTGCTCAAAGAACTACCCGCTAAGATCGAGGATCTGCGGCGCTGTGCGCTCAGTGACGATCAGGTTCGCTTTTATCGTGATCTGGTTGAGCATCAGGGCAAGGGGCTGGTGCAGAAGCTTAAGGATCCTGACCAGACCGTGCCGTACATGCATGTTTTCGCGGTCCTGAATTACCTCAAACAAATCTGTAATCATCCTGTGCTTCTGGAAAAGGAGAACAGGGACTATCACAAGTATTCATCCGGCAAATGGGACCTGTTTGTAGAGCTGTTGGCGGAGAGCATCGGCTCGGGCCAGAAGGTGGTGATCTTCAGCCAGTACGTGAAAATGCTCGAACTGATCGAAGCCTATTTGCAGGACGAGGGCCTACAGTTCGCCACTATCAAGGGACATACCCGAAAGAGGGCCGAAGCGTTCCGCCGCTTCAACACCGACCCCCAATGCATGGTCTTCACCGCGTCTTTGCGAGCCGCCGGTCTCGGCATCGACCTCACGGGCGGCTCCGTGGTCATCCATTACGACCGATGGTGGAATTCCGCCCGGGAAGAACAGGCCACGGATCGGGTGCATAGAATCGGCCAGCAACGGGGCGTCCAGGTCTTCAAGCTGATCACCGAGAATACGCTGGAAGAAAAGATCGACACGATCATCTCCCGCAAAAGGAGACTGATGGATTCCGTAGTCAAGCAGGACGATCAGGCGATCCTCAAGCATTTTTCCCGAGAGGAACTCATCGAGCTGATTTCTTTTTGATATGGAGTCGCAGTTTCTGAAAAGATGTTGCAGCAGGTTGGAAACGCCTCAGCAGCGCCGCCTACGGGCCACACTCTTGCATGCCTGCTTCCAGCGCGAGGAGCACGAGTCTTTCCGTTGAATATTGGCCGTCGGTAAGGCTCTTGAGAGGGCTTTCACGACCGAAAATCCGGGTTACCATTTCAGCGGGAGTCATGCCCATACCGTAGAGGTCCTTCACGGTTTCGCACAACTCTTCGAGATAACTCACGCACTCCTGGAACGCCTGTTGTCCGTTCTTCTCAATGGCCAGCGCTGACGTCATGACAATGATGCGGTCCATGTCCAAACTCAAGATGCGTTTCATGGATCGAATCATGTGAGCCACATTGAATTCCGGACCAGCCACATTGGGCTTTTTCGATATGTATAGGTCCCCGCTAAAGCACCAGCCTCTAGCTCGTTCAACGAGCGCCACGTGGCCACCGCAATGCCCCGGGGTCTCGATCACTTCGAAGAGATGGTGAGGGGTTTCAATCCGGTCGCCGAGCGGCAGGACTTCGCATGGTTCGCGTCGGCCCCAATAATGCAGCCTGTAAGAAGGCATATCGGGGACCTGCGCGATTATGGGAACCGCCTCACGGTGAGCGAAGATCTCTATCCCGAACTTCTCCTTCACGGCCTTGTTCGCGCCCACATGATCCTCGTGGTGATGAGTGTTAACCGCAACGAGGACTGTCCGGCCGTCGAGCGCGGCGATGAACTCTTCTTCGGTGTTCTTGCAGCCCGTATCGATGAGCAACCCATCCACCAGATAGCTGGAGATCCAGTAAGGAGGGTGACCGGCCCGTTCCGGCTTCATTCTGATCTGGGTAATCTCTTCGAACTTCCGCAATTCGATCATCCGGCCTATCCTTCAGGCGCGGTTCGCGGTCTCCGCCGTGATTCCCGAGAGTGTTACCCGGTACCCGAAATCCCGGTGAATGATTCGCGCTTCATCGAGCAACGCTACAACAACGAGCAGGTCATCGGCCGGTATGCGATCCAGGTTCAGGTCTCCAAGCACCCGCCACTCTTTTTCAAGCGACCATGCTTCGCCCTGTTCTCTCTCGAGCTGGAAAAGGAACTTTTCATTTTCCGACATCTGTTGATACACGGCCTCATCGCCGTACATTACCGGACGAACATCGAAACCAGCCAGGGCCTCTCTTCTCACGGCTATGCCGTACGGTTCAAACGACCAGCGTATGAGCCCGGTGCGCCATCTGATCAGATCGCGCGCCTCAGCGGGCAGACATTCGGTGAATGACACGCAAGGGAACGCTCCGCGGATAAGGCGGCGGGACCCGCGAATTCTTCCTTCTTCGAGGATGTGGACCAGCGTGTGAAACGCGGAGTGGGCGGAACTCGGCCGGCCGTCTATCAAGGATTGGCAATAATCACCGAGCGTTTGCCCCGGCCACGGTCCCGGACACGCCCGTGTGTAGTGGATCAGCCACCCTCCTCGCGGTGGCCAGTTCGCTAGAGGCAGCGCTTCGTAACCTGGCGCCGGTCGAGGCGGCCCCTTAGGTTCATATTGGTTTGTGTCGGGCCTGTCATGGTCGCGGATTCCTTTGCCCGGCTCGCGAGACAACTTCCCGCCGTTCCTGGGAACGGAGGAGTTCGGTTCAAGAGGAGCGGAAAACGTTCTGCTCGATCTCGGGCCGATCCCGAACTCCGAAGCCCGACTGACCGAGATGCCTCGTCGCTCCCCGATGTGGAGGAGGCGCTCCATAGTTCCACCCGGTCGCACCTCACCTGCGAGCATGCGCCAGGAGAGGGCCGCGATCAAATGATCCCTTTGCGTGGCTCTTTCCGGAGCGCGGGGCGCTCGCCCGGGCGGAAAGGGCGATAGGAAAAGGGTATGCTCCCAGGGATACAGATCGCGGAAGTGTTCCTCAAACCGCGATGCTCTCTCAGGGCGATCCATGAAAGGGAGCGTGTCCATGCAGACCACAATGATCGGGAGACTTTTTGCGCAGGCCATTCGAGCCACAAGTTCATATGGGAGGCGTCCATAGCTGGACACAACAACCCATCGGTTACGTTCCACCAATTGGAACAGCGCTCTACACGCTTGCACCCAAGTGTCTGACGGGCCCACAAGGCGCGAAGTCCTCGAATTCAGGATGCACGCTGAAGGCTGTTCCAGGAGTGACTTGTCGCCTTTTGCATAAAGCAGCTTGGGAATCGGATGTTCAGTCGCGGCGGGAGCCCGGATTTCGTCCGCGGTAATGAGGTTGATACCCTGGTAGAGCCACGTTCGAGATTGCGCAGCGGCTCGGAGCAGGCTTCGGGGGGAAATCCGAAGGCATGTGGGCAAAGAAACTTCTGCGGCGTCGAAGGCTTCTTGGAGCGCGCCCACAGCGGCCGACGCCGCTTCAATGTCGAACTGGGGAGTGTGCGAGATGACCCGGGAACGCGCTATCCAATCCAGTTCCCGCATCGAGGATAGGATAGCCGTAGCGACTAAGACTGACTCAACGCGTGATCGCTCCACTGCTACAACTCGGCGCGGGGAGAGAGCTTCCTGCCGGAAAAGATCCACCGCGGGTTCTCAAAAATCCATGCGCGGAAATCAAGCTTCGATACCGATCCTGCTCAAGAATTCCTTAAGGTCTTCGGCCAGCGCGTACGACGTGCCGTCTCTATCCCGGTAAAGAAGCACGTTGTCCGAAACGTGGCGCTTTCCCGCCACAAGAGTGACCACGCGTCCCTTTATTACCTTGAGTTCCGCGAATTCTCGCTCCGACACGAACCACGGTTTCTCATCCAGATCGAGCGCGTACTTGCCGTTCCAGTCCCTGTTGAAGAGCGTGCTTGTCTTCTTGAACAAATCCCTTGCCGTATACCACCCTTCCCCTTCAATAATGGGAAGTAGATCCTCCTGCGTTTGGATATGAATTACCAGGAGCAGCTTTTTCTTATTCTCGCGCATTTTCGCCACTTCCGATCATGTTTGAAGTCGGCAGGCGGCTATGTGTTGTAACGGAACGGCTAGACGCCTCGGAGAGGGAACGGTTAGGGTAGCGACAGCGACAGGGTCTGGTTTTCCTTGCCCATGACGGGTAACTCTTTTCCATCATAGCGGAAACGGACCCCGCCCGCGTTTCCGGTCTGGATCTGAAATCCGTTTCGTGCTGTGAAGATCTGAACATCACCCGCAGACATGGTCAATTCTTCCGCAGGCCCATCGTCCGACGTTATCCGCAGCCAAGCGTTTGACAACGCCTTAATTTCAAGGACCTTTTTACCTGTCTGCTTGGGCGCCGGCTGGTCAAAGACCGGGCCTTCGGAGAGCTTGGGCGCGATCGGCTGCCGAGGGCTGGGTCCCACGGAGGGCAATCCCTGTGTCCGACCGGTGGATCCTATCGTCTTGTTCGGGGGTTCGGAAAAGAAGAGGCGCGTGACTCCCGTAAGCAACAGAATGCCCAACGCTATGATACCCGCCGCGGTAAGACCGATGTTGAAGATCTTCCTTCCCCTATTCGGTCGACTCGGCGGCCGTCGGTGAAAGAGCGGGTGTTCCTCGTGTTCGTAGTTGGGCGCTTCCCCTTGCCGAATAAAATTCTCGAATTCACGGAGCGCCTGTTCGGATTCCAGATCCAGGGCCTGGACATAAGATTGGATGAAGCCTCTTACAAAAACACGGGGGGGCAATAGATCGTACCGGTCTTTTTCAAGCAGTTCCAGGTTGGTCAGCGCCACCTTGGTCTGCTCGGACATCTGCGCAAGCGTCAACCCCTTTTCTTCTCGAAGGCTCTTGAGGTATTCTCCGAACGATTCCATAGACATTTCCTCGGCTACCCCCACAACAGTTCCCCTTCCGGAGGGCAATCGGCCTCGCCAATAGATCAGAGGCTCCGTGCGCCCAAATACGTGGGGCGTATCAGACCGCAAAGGTCTCGTGGGGACAGACCGGTGAGGTCAAGAATTCGATTACCATCGTGAGTGACGATCTTCAAGGGGTTCGTGCAATGAACGCGCGGGCCCTGAATTTGCGGCGGGAACCATGATCAGATCACTGGCCGGTCACCTGGAGCGGCGCCCTGCTGTTGTAGCTCTGGCATTTCTTGTCACGGGCATCTTCGGGGCAAACATGTGCAGGACATGCCCGGGTTCGTGGTTTCTCGTCCCCGTCCTCCTCTCTCTTCTTATGCTCTTGGGTTCTTTGCGGTTCCAGCGGCGTGAGATCCTCTGGCTCTCGGCCGCAGCCTTTCTCTGTTCATTGGGCTTTTATAGCGCCATGACGTGTCTTTGCGCGGGAGAGGAATACACGCCACCCGCCGACAAGAGAATTATTCACGCCACCGTCAGGGATAAGCTCGCCTCCGGCGATCAGTTTCGGGTTCTCCTTCTCGATTCCGGCAGAGACGCCGTGGCAAATCAATCGATTCCAGGGCAGGGAAGGCTATTCCTTCGTGAACATCAGACTCCGCTCTGCGCGGGAGACCGCATATCGTTTCGGTCCGACATTAGAAAGCCGCGCAACCGAGGCAATCCGGGTGAATTTGACTGGGAGATGTATTGCAGAGACGGCGGGATTTTGTGGCAGGCCTCGGTCCAAGGACCGGATTCGATTCTGTTGCTGAGCCTCGGTTCACGGCTCGCGCCCCGCGCCCTTCTGTATGAACTCCGAGAAGCCATGAACAGCTTCCTGGAGCGTTACTCCTCCGGAGAAGTGAGGGCGGTCCTCAAGGGTATTGTTCTCGGGGATCGGGGGGAGGTGGACTTTTCGCTCCAGAGCGCTTTTGCCGCTTCAGGACTGGCGCACCTCTTGTCTGCGTCTGGTCTGCACGTGGGTATCGTAGCGCTCTTTACCTCTGTCTTCGTTCTTATTGCCACAGCTCCATATCCGACTGTCTTTCTATGGGCTCCGCGGAGAAAACTGGCAGCCGCCGTCACTATCCCTGCGATGGTGGTGTACTGTCTCCTGGTAGGAGGCCGCGCTCCAGCCGTCCGTTCCACGATCATGGGACTCGTGGTCGCCACAGCTCTCATTTTGGACCGTCGCTGGCACTCTCTGAATTCGCTGGCTCTCGCAGCATTTCTGATTCTGTTGCTCTATCCGTTGTCGATCTTCACCGTTGGCTTCCAACTCTCGTTTGCCGCTGTGCTGGGGATTCTCCTTGTAACGCCCAATGTGATGAAGCGATGGTATGGGTCGCGTCAGAACGATTTGGAGACCGCAACGTCTGAACCACATCTGGGCGCGGGGCGTAAAGAGAGTTGGACCAAGAAGATCGGAGGTCATGTGACGGCCTTGTGCCTCACCTCCTTTGCCGCCACAATGGGAACCGCTCCCTTCCTCGCGAACACGTTTCACTACTTCCCCGTCTATACATTCTTTGCGAATCTGATCGCAGTTCCGCTCTTCACCATAGCCTTACCTTTTGCGTTGTTGGCCGCGCTGGTGGGAACCGTTTGGCCTGCGGTAGGAGCGCTGATCCTTGTGCCTGGAGCTTTCCTTGTTGATGTAACCATACGCGTCGGCCGCTTTTTTGCCGAACTCCCCGCCAGCGCTTTGAACTTGCCCGAGCTGCGCGTCCCGGAGTTTCTCGTCGCTGTTGGCGCCATGTTCGGGGCGCTCGGGTGCCTCGGTCGGCCGACTCGGAAACGTTGGGCCGCTGTGGTGGCTGCTATCCTATTCCTCGCGGCGATCGCCGCATGCTTCAGGTGGTTTGGGTCGGGAGAGCCGCCCTTACGCGTCGTCTTCCTCAGTGTGGGGAAAGCAGATGCGGCTCTAATTAAGGCTCAGCCCAGTCACGCGCTCCTTATCGACGGTGGGGTCAAGAATCCTCATTTTGATTCCGGGGAAAGCATCCTCGTCCCATTCTTTCAATGGGCCGGCGTGCGGGGACCGCAAGAGATCGTCCTCACCCATCCCCAGATGGACCATATGGGTGGTCTGCCGACTGTCATTTCCCGGGGCCCTTCAATTCGCTTGTGGCGCAACCGTATAGGGTTCGAGCCTCCCTTTCTCACCGATCTATTCGCCATGGTACAAGCCGGAGGAGGAGTTGTGGCGCAGGCCGATCGCAGCGGTCAGCCGATCATGCTAGGGAACGCTCGAGTAACCTTTCTCAACCCGCCTTCCCCTGCATTCCGGCAGGAATACTTCTCCCGCGATGTCAATAACGCATCGGTTGTCTGTCGAATCGATTACGGGAATGTCTCTTTCCTTTTCGCGGGTGACTTGGAGGGGGAGGGAGAAGCCGAATTGCTGACTTCCGGGATGAATCTGGAGGCCACCGTGCTCAAGGTAGCTCACCACGGCTGTAAGACCTCCTCTACCGAGGATTTCCTCAGAGCGGTCAGACCGAAGATCGCTGTGATCTCGAGCGAAGAGAAAAAACGAGGGGCCTGCCCGAATCCCCATGTGTTGCGCAGGCTGGAAGATGTGGCGGTTCATGTGCTTTGGACCGGTCGTGACGGCGCGGTCACCCTCGAGACCGACGGCCGAACGCTCTCTTTTCGGACAGGCCATGGCAAGAACGGAACAGTGGATCCCTAACGAGTGTCAAGCTCGGGTAGAGAGGTGGTGAGCCAAGCTTGCGGCTTTGCTTCCGGAAATAACTCCGAAGCTTTCACAAGCCCTTGCTCGCCGCATCAGGAGGTTATGCGCGGTCGATACGAGAACACAACTTGACACAAGCGCTAAGAGGTATTCTAAGATAGCCTGGTCACACGGTCCGCGAGGTGAACCGGGCGAGAGTGGCGGAATCTGGCAGACGCACCGGACTTAGGATCCGGCGGGGTAACCCATGGGGGTTCAAGTCCCCCCTCTCGCACCAGGCTTCAGGGGGCTTGGTAAGGGATAACCCGGAGGTGGACCGATGAGACGGAAAGAACGCTCTCGTGCTGTTGTCCTTGCATGGGGGATTACAATCTCCCTGGCTCTGCTGGCGTCAGCGGGAGGCCCCTTCGCTGCGGATCCGGCCCAGCCGCTGGCGCCGACGATCCGTGACCTGCCGCCGCTGACGGATTACACTTGTCTGTATTGCGTGTTCCCGGAGCCTCCGGTTCTGCGCAAGTGGAATAGCCAAAACCGAGACTCGGACAGGAATCCGGACAGGGACAATCCGTTGAATCCGGAAAGTGCGCTGGATTATATGCTCAGAACTTTCTAGCGGACAGGTAGCCGACTGAGAGAGATCCGCGCGAGAACAAGGACTAATAGGACCGGAGTCAAGCATTCGCGGTGAGATAGGGAGGTATGGCCTTTGAAGCCGGTAACATGTTGCGTTGCGCTGTTGGTTGGGTTACTGCTCGCGGCGCTGCCGTCCGTGTCGATGAGCCAGTATCACTGGTATCCCTATCCCCGGAATTACCCCACCTACCACTATGCCCCGGCGCCTCCGCCTGCGCCTCCTCCAGGCTATGGCGCCATGAGGTTCTATCGGGTTCCGCCACAACAGATGATGCGGCAATGGAGCATTCACAACAGAATGTCCGACCAGGAAAATCTGCTCCGGAGGCAGGAGCTTTATGAAGAGAGCCCGCTCGAATATATGCTCCGGACGTTCTGATGCCAATCCGTTTTTTCGTCCCGAGGAATTCGCCCAATAACCTGTATGGAGAAGGAGGGAAGTCATGAAACGAGGTCTTATCCTTTGTTGTGGGCTGATCTTCGTTCTGGCCCTTGTGTCTCTCTCGTTCGCAGGGGAAGACGAGGTCGTCAAAAGCATCCTGGAGTCCCGCGCGTCGGTCAAGCCCTTTCCGCTTCCGTCCGCTCAGATTCCGGACCTCAACCTGGAAAAGGGCTATGCTCTGCAAAAGAAGTTAACCGCGGCGTTGCTGGCCAAGGGGGAGAAGGTAGGCGGGTTTAAGGCCGGGTTAACCTCCAAAGAGGCTCAGCAGCGCTTCGGGTCGGATCAGCCGCTGTTGGGGCCTTTTTTCGCGTCGGGAAGAGTCGAACCCGGCGCGGTGATAGACCCTAAAGACTTCGTCAGACTCTTCCTTGAGACGGAAATCGCGTACATCGCGGGCGAAAAAATCAGCGCTCCGGTCAAAGATATCGCGTCCCTCAAGAAGATGATCAAAGAGGTTGCCCCTGCCATCGAGCTACCTGACATGCGATTCGCAGACATGAAGAACCTGAAACCCGGTGACATTGTGGCGGACGCGGTGGCCAGCGCGAAGTACCTCGTGGGAAAGCCTGTGGCGCCGGACAAGGTGGATGTGAATGAGATCAAGGTGACTCTCACTCTGGACGGCAGCGTGGTGAACGAGGGACAAGCCAAAGATGCCCTGGGAGATCAGTGGGAAGCCCTCCTGTGGCTGGTGAACGGGGTCGTGAAGCATGGGGGCGCCATTGAGCCGGGGCAGGTCTTGTATACCGGCGCGCTGGGAAAGATGATTCCCGGCAAGCCGGGCAAATATGAGGCCGTGTACGGGCCCTTGGGGACCATTACGTTTACGGTGAAGTAGCGGCGTTTACCCGGACAGAGCTCCGCGAGCCGCCGCGACTTCATCCCGGTGGAAACAGGGCGGGCGAATTCGCGGGGCGCTTTTCTCGAACCGGTCAAGAGAGCCATGAATTCAGAGAGATCCTGTTGGGCATGACGCCACATACCTTCTACGCGGTCTTCTCATTCATCTTTGGCGCGGTGGTCGGCAGTTTTCTCAATGTGGTGATCATCCGTTTGCCCCGGGGTGATTCCATCGTTTCCCCGCGGTCTAAGTGTCCTGAGTGCGGGTGTCTCATTCGATGGTATGACAATATCCCTATATTCAGTTACTTCGCGCTCGGGGGACGGTGTCGCGACTGCGGCAGCCCTTTTTCCATCCGTTATCCGTTGGTGGAGCTGACCACTGCGCTGATCTTCCTGGGGCTCTATTTGAACGTGGGGATCACACCGGAATTGGGGGTGCTCTTCGTTCTCTGCGGCGCCTTGATTGCCGTTTTCTGGATTGACATCGATCATATGATCATCCCTGACGCAATTACATACGGCTTAACCCCGATGGGCTTGGTCGCGGCCACGGCAGGCATCCTGCCGGACATGACTTGGAAGTCGTCGTTGGTGGGAATCGTCTTGGGCGCTCTAGCTCTTTACATTCCTGCCTTGGCGTACGAATTCATTCGAGGAGTGGAAGGCTTGGGCGGCGGCGATGTGAAGCTCTTGGCAATGCTGGGATCGTTCTTGGGCCCGGTTGGAGTCTTTTTTGTCCTTCTGGTTTCTTCTCTGGTCGGCTCTGTGGCAGGCGTCATTGGGATGGCTGTGGGCAAGGCGGGCTCAGCCACACCGATTCCGTTCGGACCCTTCCTGGTGGTGGGAGGGCTGTTGTACGTTTTCGCAGGCCCAGCTATTATCGCATATGTCTTTGGCGTTCCTCCGGGGTCGCTCGTGAACTTCCTCCTCGGATGGGATAACCTATGAATCTCCTACCGTTCTGTTCTCTCTCATTTCCCGGGATGGAACTCTAAAGCAAGCGCCCGCGGATTCATGGATTTCTATTTTTCCTTTAGCGGAATTTTAACACAACAGCCCCACGTTACTATCAGGCTTCCATATTAGGCCGGTATGTAAGCCACTATGTCTCGGGAGGCTGAATAGTGATAAGGAAGACCTTCCTGGTGGCAGTTGTGGGAGTGGTTCTTCTTGAGCCTGCCGCATTCGCCCTGGACATGGATCCGGCCCTGCCGGATTACAAGAAAGCAGGTGGCGTCTCAGGTGAGCTCAAATCGGTTGGCTCTGATAGCCTTAACAATCTTATGACCCTATGGTCGGAAGGATTCCGGCGGAATTATCCGAACGTGAAAATCTCGATTGAGGGAAAAGGATCGTCCACGGGTCCTCCGGCGCTGATCGAAGGAACAGCTCAGTTCGGCCCTATGTCGCGAGAGATAAAGCAGAAGGAGATCGAGGCGTTTGAGAGGAAATTCGGGTACAAGCCGTCGGTGGTTCGGGTTGCGGTTGACTCGTTGGCGGTGTTCGCGCATAAGGACAATCCGATCAAATGCCTCACATTGAAGCAGCTCGACGCGATTTTCTCCAAAACACGAAAAGGCGGTCATCCCAAAGAAATCAAGACCTGGGGCGACCTGGATCTCAAAGGAGAGTGGGCGGACAAGCCCATTTCCTTATATGGCCGCAATAGCGCTTCAGGCACGTACGGCTATTTCAAGGATGTGGCGTTATTTCAAGGAGATTACAAAGACGGCGTGAAAGAACAGCCCGGCTCGTCTGCCGTAGTTCAGGGTGTGGCCACGGATAAGCACGCAATGGGATACTCCGGAGTGGGGTACAAGACCCCTGACGTCAAGACCGTGCCCCTGGGTAAGGACGAAGCAAAGTGCTTTGATTCGACTGCGGAAAACGCGTACGCGGGGGACTATCCGCTGGCCCGATTCCTGTACATCTACTTCAACAAGAAGCCGAATGAGCCGCTTCCACCGCTGATGGTGGAATTCATCAAGTACTCGTTGTCCAAGGACGGACAGAAAGTGGTAATCAAAGACGGGTTCTATCCTGTCTCCAATGCCCTTGCCCAGGAGGACCTGAAGAAGATCGGAGTCGCGAAGTAATCATAGCCGGCTCCCGCACAGGGTTGGCGAATGAGTTTGCGCTCATACACCGGTTCTCACAGTTCTTGGGCTCTTGGACAATCCGCGCTCAAAGAAGACCGGTAGGGACCGGCGTCCCTGCCGGTCCGAGCTATAGATAGTTGTGTTGAGATCTGCGCCTTTGGATAAGTGTGGAATCCTCCTCTCCCTTCCCTCTCCCGCCAGGGGAGAGGGTTTTGTACCTCTGCGTTGATGGGAGGGGATAGGAGAGGGTGATACTTGGCGCAAATCTCAATGTCGTTCATAATGATTGATTTTCCAGAAGAATATGCCGGCACGGAGGCCGGCGCCTACCAATGCCCGAGCAGCAATCGGACATTTTTCTTGAGACTAGCTCTAACAGCTCTCATGGTCTTTCGCAGGTTTTGGTAACAGCTTCGGTCACAGGGACCTGCCGGTCGAATTGGCGGCAGGATTTCCTTTTCTTGAGGAGGGGCTCTAGGCAGGAAGGATTTTGATGGCGCAAACGCAAACCTCCGGACTTAAGCAAACTCGTCGAGCGGTTTTGGTCGCGGACAAAATCGCGGACACGGTTATCACCATCGGCGGAGTGCTTGTTATTGCCGCGGTCCTAGGCATGATGGTCTTTCTCGTCTCCGAGGCGATTCCCCTTTTCAAGGGAGGACGGGTAGCAGCCTATTCCCATTACACGGTCAAGAAGGCTGACTCGCCCGTGGCAGGTCTTTCCGTAGACGAATTCAAGACGATCGCGGCCAGGGTGAACCGCAGCGGCCAAGTCACCGCGTGGCACGCCCCCACAGGCGCGCCGATTAAGAGCCCTTCATTCGATCTTGAGCACAAGCAGGTAACCGCATCCGCCCAGGCCATCGACAGCCGATACATGGCCTTCGGATTCGCCGACGGCGCCGTGCGGTTCGCGACCATCGAGCCGAAGACTGAGGTCATGAATAGGCGGGACCTTCCCAGCGGCCTCAAGACTCTCGACGAACGCGACAGCACTGACGGAACGACCGTATATTCTCTCATTCCGGGCAATCAGATACGCAAGACATGGATCGAGCTGCAGTTGGAGGAAGCCATTGCGATGTCTCCTTCCGCGCGGCCGATCGTTGCGATGGACTATCGGTTCAGTCGATTTGGGGAACGACCGACAAAAGCGCTCGCCGCCATCGACGACCAGGGGGCCGGGACGCTGCTGAGGGCCGAGTCAAAACTCAACCTATTCACCGGGCAAGTCAAGACGGATGTGCAGAAGACGGATCTCCCTCCGCTGAAAAACGGAGTGAACATACAACACGCTCTGGTTAATGAGCTGGCAAGCTCAGTTTACTTCGCCGAAAAGAGTGGGAAGGTTTACCGCTTCAATACGAGAGACGTCTCTGACATCCGGCTGGCCGAGACGACAAAGGTCACACCTGACAGCGTGGATTTGAACGTGTTCGGGTATCTTGCGGGGGAAGGCTCGGTCGTTGTCGGTGGCTCAGACGGCTCCGTAAGCATCTTTTTCCTGTTAAGGCGCGACGGCGCCACTACCGCGGACGGTTCGATGTTGGTAAAAACTCGGGCTTTCGAGCCTCAGCCCTCCGCGGTGGTAGCTTTCAGTCCAGGCCAACAGAGCAAGATGTTCGCGACTGCCGACGTCGCAGGTGGCGTGTGGGTCCGATATGGGACCAGCACGAACACATTGGTGAAGGTAAAACGCTCCACGGTGGACTCGAAAAGCTCGGAACGGATTTTGCTGAGTCCTCGCAGTGACGGGCTCCTCTCAATGAACGCGACGGGTGCGGCGGATTTATGGGAGTTGGACATCCCCCATCCTGAATCCTCGCTTCGCACACTCTTCGGAAGGGTATGGTACGAAGACTACCCAGAACCGTCTTACACCTGGCAATCAACGGGGGCTACCGACGCGTTCGAGCCAAAGCTTTCGCTGGCGCCGCTCATCTTCGGCACGCTCAAGGCCACGTTCTATTCACTGCTCTTTGCTATCCCCATTGCGCTGCTCGCGGCCATTTATACCTCTGAATTTGTCAGCCCCGACGTCCGGGGGAAGATCAAGCCGGTCATCGAAGTTATGGCGTCGGTCCCATCGGTAGTCCTGGGTTTTGTTGCAGCCCTGGTTCTTGCGCCGGTCGTGGAGAACTGGATCGCTGCGGTGCTTCTCGCGTTTGTGGCTCTTCCGTGCTCTCTGATCGTAGCGGCTTACCTGTGGCAGTTGTTGCCGCCGCCTCTTGCGCTGCGCATTCAAGGATTGCCTAAGCTGACCATTTTTTTTGTGGTGGTCTTGACAGGGGCTTACGCCGCGTATTGGCTCGGCCCCACCTTCGAACGGCTCTTCTTTGACGGGAACTTCAAGGCATGGGCGAACGGCGATCGAGGTGGGGGGGCTCCTTTCCATTTCATGATGGCGCTCCCGGTGGTGGCGATTGGGGTCGGTGCGGTCGTATCGAGGTTCTTCGGCGCGCGTTTCTCCGCATATATGAAAACGCTTCATCCACTGAACGCAGCAGCCCTGGATCTGGCCAGATGGCTCGGAATAGCGGCCGCGACGATTGTGATTTCGTTCGTTCTGGCCGCGGGATTGCAATGCCTTGGTTTCGATCCGAGAGGGGGCTTTGTGGGAACGTACGTTCAACGTAATACCCTCAATGTCGGTTTTGCTATGGGTTTCGCCGTGATACCCATCATCTATACCTTGGCGGAAGATGCGCTCAACGCGGTTCCGGAGCATCTCAGGGCTGCGAGCCTAGCATGTGGCGCAACGGTGTGGCAAACCGCAATCTGGATTATTCTTCCCACCGCGGTGAGCGGCGTATTTTCCGCGGTCATGATCGGCATGGGTCGAGCTGTGGGTGAAACCATGATCGTGGTCATGGCCGCGGGGAATACACCTCTGATGGATATGAACATCTTCAACGGCTTGCGAGCGCTGTCCGCGAATATCGCGGTGGAACTCCCGGAAGCCCCAAAGGATGGCACGCTCTATCGGGTGCTCTTCCTCACGGGTCTTGTGCTCTTTGCCATGACGTTCGTGATCAATACGGTTGCGGAAATTGTACGGCTCCGCTTCAGAAAGAGATCCATGCAGCTCTAAGGTGATGACTAAATGAGCGCTAATCCGAAGTCAGCCGCGGATGAATTCGATAACCGCGTGGGCCCTCCACCACGAAGGAGCCACGCAGCGTCCCCGCAAGAGACCACGGAACCTGTGCGGGCGCCGGAAAAGGGAGAAGAGGAGCGCCCACCTTTGACTCCGGCCCGGAAAAGGCCGTACGCCTGGGACTTTCGGGCAGCGGGCGAGCCCTTTGTTTGGAGCATGGGCGGCGCGCTGGTTATCGGCATTCTCATGATAATTGGCTTTCTGATCTTCGTAGTCTACAACGGTATTCTCACTTTCTATCCCGAGCCGCTCTACGTAGTGAAGCTTAAGGACAACAAACAGATCGCGGGCGAGTTCTTCCGGGCCGAGGTGTACAAGCTCGAACCGGAGGCGCTCAAAGGGCTCCCTGAAAACGTCCGGAAAGAAATCGCGGACCAGAAAGGCTTTGCCAATAGGAACCTCTATCGAATCGGGAACTTCGACCTATACAACGAGGATTTTCGCTGGACCCCCACCCACGATATTGTCGAGACCTCAACACCCAAAGACATGTTCTTTGTGGAACGTGTCGAATGGGGCCCCTTTATCGGTCGGATCACAAAACTAGACCTTAACGGCCAGATCATACAAGGGTCGGACGTGAACATGGCAACCCTCGATCAGGCCGTGGCCCAGGCCACTAAGAGACGGGCTCGGATACGACAGATCGAACGCAGCGAGATGGGCGAGGTGAACCACCACCTGGAAAAAGGGCGGCTTGGACTAAGAAAAGTCGCGCTCAGTCGCGGAGAGGAGAGCCCTGAATATCGTTCGGCCAAGGATGAGTATGAAGCCAAAGCGGAAAAATGGCGGGCTCGTCACGAGGAGTTAGCCAGAGAAGCTGAATCCATCAAAGAACGAGACGGGAAGTATACCATCACCTTGGCAGAGGTGAACGGACAAGAGAAACAGCTCAAACTCTCGGATATTGTCCGCCTCTATCCCGCCAATAGGCTCACAGTCACCGAAAAGCTTCATATCTATTTATCACGATGGTGGGAATTCCTCTCACAGGAGCCACGAGAAGCGAATACCGAAGGCGGGGTTATGCCCGCAATTTTCGGCACGTTTTGCATGACGGCGCTCCTTGCGCTCGCGGTCGCGCCCTTTGGAGTGGTAGCTGCTCTGTATCTGAGAGAATACGCGAAGCAGGGGCGAGTTGTCTCACTAGTGCGCATATGCGTGAATAATCTGGCCGGGGTCCCTTCTATCGTGTACGGGATCTTCGGACTCGGGTTCTTTGCTTATTTGGTTGGCGGGAGCATAGATCAGCTCTTCTTTCCCGAGCGGCTGCCAAGTCCTACCTTCGGGACCGGGGGCCTGCTCTGGGCCTCGTTAACCCTTGCGCTTCTCACTGTGCCTGTGGTGATCGTCGCCACCGAGGAAGCCCTGGCCGCGGTGCCTCAGTCGATGCGAGAAGGCTCCTTGGCTTGCGGCGCCTCCAAGTGGCAAACCATCAAGCACATAGTGCTTCCGAGAGCCATGCCGGGAATTATGACCGGCCTTATCCTCGCTATGGCCCGTGGCGCGCAAGAGGTAGCCCCTCTCATGTTGGTGGGGGTGGTGAAAATAGCGCCGGAATTGCCCATTGACGGCATTTTTCCTTATCTACATCTGGAGCGAAGTTTCATGCACTTGGGATTCCATATTTATGACGTGGGATTTCAATCCCGCAATTCCGAAGCGGCTCGACCGATGGTGTATGTGACCACGCTCCTCCTCATCGGCATGGTGTTGGCTCTGAATGCGGCCTCCATTGTGGTAAGGAATCGCCTGAAAAAGAAGTTCCTTGCGGGTCATTTCTAAGAAGGTTTGAGAGATGCGCGAGAGCGGCAACGGAGAGACCGTTTACCACGCGAAACAAGGGCCCGAAGGGTCTCTGCTCACGATAGAGGATTTCAGTCTCTGGTACAGCGGCAAGCAGGCCCTGTTCGACGTTTCAATGCAAGTGGAAAAGGGTTTTGTTACAGCGTTGATCGGTCCTTCAGGCTGCGGCAAATCCACTCTCTTGCGGGCGATCAACCGCATGAACGATCTTATAGCCGGGCTGAGAACTCGGGGCAGGATTCTGCTCGGCGACACCGATATCTACAACCCCAGCGTGGACGTGATCGCTCTCCGGAAAGCAATGGGAATGGTTTTCCAGAAACCCAATCCATTCCCTATGTCCATAGCGGCCAATGTCATTTATCCGCTCCGCGTGGACGGCGTTCGCGATAAAAGCATTTTGCGGGAGACTGTCGAACGCGCTCTTAGGCAGGCCGCGCTCTGGGATGAAGTAAAAGATCGGCTGCAAGACAACGCTCTGGGGCTTTCCGGTGGCCAACAACAGAGGCTATGCATTGCCCGCGCTATCGCAGCGGACCCGGACGTGCTCCTCATGGACGAACCCTGTTCCGCGCTGGACCCCGTGGCCACGGGCAAGATCGAAGATCTTATTGACGATCTGAGAGGACGCTACACCATCATCATCGTGACGCACAACATGCAGCAGGCGGCGAGAGTCTCGGACAACACCGCCTTCATGTACCTGGGCGCGCTCATCGAATGCGGCGAGACATCGACCATCTTCACCAATCCCAAAGTGAAGAAGACCATGGAGTACGTGACCGGCCGCTTTGGGTAACGACGAAATGCTTGCCGGCTTCCGGAACGCCTTGCAAAACTCCCGGTTTTGAAATGGGCTCCGGAACAAGGAGCCCCGCCCGGCCGCGGAAATCCATCCACTCAGTCTTTCCACGGGCAGGGCGGGGCATGCCTCATTCACATCTTATCTGACTCTTTGCTAAAGCAAAAGTTTCCAAAGTTGCTGTAACTGAACTGAATAATCGGGGTCAGCAATTGCCTTTTCTTTCCAGAGCTTCTAGAGCCTCCAGTTCCCTCTTGTACCGGCTACCGATTTCGAGGAGTATTTCTATTCGCTCGCGTATGAGCTTTCCTTCGTTGGTTACATAGTTGATTCGCGCGTCCATTAACCTGGTGAGCGCGCCCAGGATTTCCATGAGCATGTCGAGGTTGTGGTAATCCTCTTCGGTCTCGACCTGCGGGGTGTGAGCCTGCTCCGATCCGAAAGACGCCCACCGCATCTCTTCCATGAGAGTCGAGACAGCCATACACAGAACTTGCATCGCTTTGAAGTCCATACAGCGAGCGCTCCTTGTTCACGCGGGACAACCGACGCCGCGCCGACTTCGATTTCAGCATAGTCCCAGAAGCTCGCATTCGCATGATGCGCAAGCTCGAGAGGATTTGTTGGCGCAGAATCCCTCAATGCCCTTGTCGAGCAGATCCACGAGTTCGGAGAGCATGTCCGACACCATGGTTTCCAAGAGCGCCGGTTCGACGGAGACCGGGAAATACGCCTCCCCAGGCGTGTCCGTAAAGACAACGCCTGCGTCCGATACGGGCGTCCCCAGAACTTTACCCGCAGCCCAGGCGTACAATCGTAATTGCGCGTCGTACGCTTCGTCCGACACCACTTGCTCTCTGGACCGATCCGTAAGCTGCGTGGTTTTGTAGTCCCAGAGATGCCATGCGCCGTCCGCTGTCCTGAAAAGGCGGTCTAGGGCCCCGGCTATGATGCAATCCCTCTCCTCGATTTCAAATGGGATCTCCCTGAGCACGATCTCCTCTTGGCCCGCGGTTTCATCGAGGATACCGCTCTCGCCAAGGTTTTGCAGGTGCCTCAAGACCTGGTCACGAACGCCCTCAATATGGGAACCGTGATTCGGCCTCATGCGAGAAGTCCATTCAGTCACCGCTTTCGTGAGTTCCACCGGGGGGGACGCTCCGGGCTTCCACGCGCGCACGAGCGCTTCGCCGGTCTCAAGGATCTTGTGGACCAGCGCGCCTACGAGGCGAGGTTCCGGAAGGCGAAACTCCCGCTCCTCCACCACAAAGCTTCCATCGGCGCCCTTTCCTCCGACCGGGCCGACTCGCCGACTCGGACGAGAAAAGAACCGCTCGAAATAGCACCGTCTCGGACAACGGGCATAGACCATCAAATCGGTGACGCTTACCCTGATTGTGCGCGGGTAGGGCAGGGGGCCGATCCGGGCAAGAGGTTTAGAGACTGGGAAGGTCGCGGCGCGGATTTTTTCGAGCTCACCTTCACACGACGGTCCGTGAGGATCGTCACGATCCGCGGACAGTTCATGATCGCACATAAGCTTGAGCGGAATGCCTCCAAAGTCGATCGCGCTCTTGCCCTGCGCGGCGGCTTCCGCAAGCCCCGGAATGCTTTCCAGGATCATGCGCGCGTGTGATCCTTCCTCATTGAGGATCATGCCGCTCGTTCTGACTAGCGACATGACCAAATGGTCGCGGGCACGTGTGAGGGCCACGTACAGGAGCCTTTTCTCTTCAGCTTCAGACTGTAGCCGGTCATGTTCCTTGAGGAACTCCTTGAGCGCCGTGGGTGACGGAAGCTCCTGCTCCGCGTCTTTCGCGAAATCGATCCCGCATAGAGTCAACCTACGAACTGATTCCTGGTTGTCGGACCCCGCCAATGAAATGCGCTTGAGGAAGACACTGGAATTGCCTTTGCGACCTGCGCCGGAGCACGCCAAAATCACGAGCGGAAATTCCAGACCCTTGGCCGCATGGATGCTCATGAGCTGTATCGCAGCCCTGCGCTCAGCGGGGCTTTCCGCTTCCGCCTCTCCGGCGCCCGTTTCGCTCCGGTCTCGTATGGCCCTCACGATGGTCTGGGCCGACGGGGTTTCCGTTGATTCCAGAGCCCGCACCATAGCGAGGAACTTCTCGATATTCGCCGTAGCCTGCGCCCCTCTCAGGCCCCGCCCGAGGATGAGATGGGCCGACGCTGTGTCTAGGGCTGCTCTTAAGGTCTCCGACAAGCTCATATGATCCGCGAGGTTTCTGAGCTTTTGCAGGCCGCGCCAGGTTTGTTTGGCCGGCGACTCACCATCCGCGCCCGGGTTGCACGCGAGGGCCTCCAGCCGCTGCTGAAGGGAAGCGACTTTCCGTTCCGAAGGGTTATGAAGCCTTAGCAGCTCCTCATCGGTCCATGCATATATGGGTGATCTGAGTACGCCCAAGAGGGCCGCGTCATCCAACGGATCCGCGAGCCACGCGACGAGGTTTATGAGCGTTTGAATCTCCAGGGTTTCGAAGAATGTTCGGCCGTGATAGACGGTGAACGGAAGACCCGCTCGTGTCAGCTCTCCAATATAGTGAGGCATCTGTCGGTATTTCCGGAAGAGAATGCCCACCGCGGGCTGCCCGTCCTTGATTAGCTCCGAAATGTGGCTGAAATCCGTGTCCGCGCCGGTCGCCACTCTCCTAAGGAACGAGGTGACACTCCTGGCTTCTTCCGCCCACGCATCCTTTTTTTCTTCAGTTTGAGTAAGGAGAACCCCGACGCACGAGCTTGAGGCAGCTTGGTTCTCGCGCCTGGGGATGAGCGGTTGGGCCGGGACCGCATAAGGATGTCGCCGGACATCAGCCGCGGCAAAGAGCCGCTCAAAGAGCGCGTTGGTGAAGAGTAAAAGGCCCGGAAGGGATCGGAAGTTCTCCGCCAGAGAGCGCTCTTGGAATCGTTGCGGTTCCGCTCGCCGTAGCGCGTCCCGGGCCGTCCAAGTTACCGTGTGGTCCGCGCCCCTGAAGGCGTATATTGCCTGTTTCGCGTCGCCGACGAGAAACAGATTCTGCGGATGCCCATCCGATGCGCACGCCACGGAGACTATCGTCTCCCATTGAGTCGGATCCGTATCCTGGAACTCATCAACCAGGATGTGACTAACTCCGCTTCGCGCCTGTTCGGGATGCGCGCGGCACAGGGCATGGGCTTTCAAAAGAAGGTCGTCCTGCGCAAGCTTTGCCGACCGGGCCTTTTCGGCCTCGTAGCGGTTCCATGCGTCGCGGGCCACATCCAGCAGATCTTCTATCCAGCTCAGCGCAGCCTGATCCCGGTCCAGCGATTCAAACCAGGGGACCACGGTTCTCTTCATGGCTGCAAAAGGCCCCTTCAGGGCCGGTCTTTTCCAGCTCAACGAAGAACCTATTTCTTGTAGGGCGCTATCGAGATCATTCAGGAGCTTGGGATCCGCGTTCCCCACAGTCAGTTGCCCCAAGAAACCGAGAAGAGGCGCCACAAAATCTTCTTGCAGCCGACGCGTCAAATTTTGTCGAATTTGAGTATCCGATGATGTTGCGGATTTCTTCAAGTCCCTCTGGCATCGATGCGCGAGCTCGTTGGCCCATGCCAGTCCTCCTCCGCCCTGGTCGGCTTCTCGGGTGAATTCCTCCCACTTCTGCCGCTGGACTTGCCGGAGAAGTTCGATAATCGGCTCTCTCTCGTGCGCTCGAGCGGCTTCCAGGAACTGTATAGGCGTTGCGAGCATGTATCGCAGCATGCGCCCGAGGGTCGCCGGATCCCAAAGGCTCAGCACGCGTTCGAGCTTCGCGTCTCGGTCAGCCCAGCGCCTTCTCAGGGTTTCTCGGATCGCTCGGTCAATGGCCCCTGCCTGAATGGTTTCGTCATATGTTTCAAAATCCGGATCCACGCCTGATTCCAGCGGATAGCTTCTGATGAGGGAAGAAGCGAAGCCGTGAATCGTAGAAATCCGCGCGACGTGAATCCTATCCTTTACTTCCATGAGGTGTTGTCTCACCCGCGGCTCACTGCAACTTTCGATTCTGCAGAGCAGCTCTTTGTATACCCGGGTGCGCATCTCACCCGCGGCCTTACGGGTAAACGTGAGAGCGAGGACGTCTTCCACTCCAAGGTAATCGCCTCCCGGGCCGGACGTGCAAAACAGATCCACCATTTTGCGCACGAGCAGCATGGTCTTGCCCGAGCCCGCTCCCGCGCTGACGAGCGCATTTCTGGCCGGCGCCAGGCATTCCCTCTGCCTGTCGGTGAGAGCGACCGGTGTCATGGAAGAAACGACCTTCACGCGAACACCTGCTCCAATGAGATACCATTTGCTTAACCGGCAAACCGTCGCGGGTCAAGTCGCCACAGGTCATGAGACCGATCCAACGAATAAGGCATGCCGAAGCATTGGAATTGGCCTCTGTTCGATGCGCCGTCTTTCGTAGCGGCGCGCCTGCGCGTGCGCCCTGGACAGTCTGTCGCGATGCGGGAGACGGATCCCAGAACAGCGCTGACCCAGCGAAACGCTGGGTCAGCGGCGCTCGAATCCCTCACCGAACTCGTGAAACAGAGCACTTAACTAAAAAGCAATCGGGCAAGCAAGCTGAACACGACAATGGCTACCGCGCACCAGATAAGAATCGGCGCGCTGTTAATCTCCTCATCTTTCCTCTGTTCGTCGAGCCTTGCGGTACAGCCGGAAGATGACGAACACTTCTCGCAGGAATTGTCCACCATCGGTTACCCCTTTATGATTTTATTATAAAATAACTTGGTTCGTGCGTCAAAAGAGAGGGTCGCGTAGAACCGGAGGCCCCACCTGCGCCGCACCGCTTTCCGAAGACTTGGTCTCTCGTTTTTCAGGGCCGGACTTTTGCCCGCGTATGTTATAGTGCTGGAAATCACTGAAATTCGGACATCTCGTAATTAAGGACTGCGCTCATGGCCCTCCAAACCTGCCCGGACTGCGGCAATGAACTGAGTGACAAGGCGATTGCATGTCCACGCTGCGGCCGACCAGGCCCAGCCCCGACCATAGCGCACAAGGGTGGCTATGAGTGGAAGTCCCGGGTGAAGCTCTTTGGTATTCCTCTGGTTCATGTAGCATTTGGTTCTGACCAGAAGGGAAGTACCCGAGTGGCAAAGGGCTTTGTGGCTATCGGGCAGTTCGGGATCGGGGCCGTCACGATAGCTCAGTTCGGTGTCGGGGTCCTCCTTGGGGCCGGACAGTGCGTGGTCGGCTTTTTCGGGATAGGACAGGCGGCTGTAGGTATTATCCTGGGGGTAGGCCAATTTGCCGGCGGCCTCCTCGCCATTGGGCAGATTGTAGTGGGCATATACGGTTTCTGCCAAGCCGGATGGGCTCGATACTTATGGAGCCCTGATCGGGTAGACATGGAGGCGGTTGCGCTGTTCTCGACCCTCGCGCTCAGAGCCTCTCAGCTTCTCGGACTACAATAGGGCAGCGAAAAGCTAATGTAAAATTATTGAAGTACCATTAAAGCCGGGGTGAATATATGGGGAAATAGATCTCTGTCGTTCTGCGAGAAAGGTCATGGCAAAAGAGAAGATCCTCGTCGTGGACGATGAGGAAGACATTTTGGAACTGGTAAGATACAACTTGACCAAAGAGGGTTACCAGGTGACCTGCGCGGCCACGGGCGAAAAAGGCCTTTGGAGCGCCAAGGCCGATCGGCCCGATTTGGTCTTGCTCGATCTGATGCTGCCGGGAATGGACGGACTGGATGTGTGCCGCAATCTTAAGAGTCATCCCGATACGAACAGAATTCCCATTGTGATGATAACGGCAAAGGGCGAGGATGCGGACATCGTGACCGGCCTGGAGTTAGGCGCAGACGATTACATAACCAAGCCGTTCAGCCCCCGGGTGCTCTTGGCGCGGGTCAAGGTCGTCCTGCGTCGGCGGAGAACGGAAGAGCTGGAGGATCAGACCGTAGTCCGAATTCATGGAATCGTCATAGATCCATCGCGACATGAGGTGTTGGTCGAAGACAGACCCATGTTGCTCACCGCGACGGAGTTTCGTATTCTTTACTTTCTTGCCCGGAGGCCGGGATGGGTCTTCAGCCGGGATCAGATCATACGGGCCGTCAAAGGGCATGGCTATCCCGTCACCGAGCGATCGGTCGACGTGCAGGTGGTGGGTCTCCGCCGGAAGCTGGGGGCTGCGGGGGATTATATCGAGACCGTGAGGGGTGTGGGATACCGGTTCCGTGAGGAAGGCGAAAGCATCTGATGCGGCGACGGCGAAGGCTGCTGTGGCAGCTCTATCCTTCCTATCTGCTTATCATCACGCTTTCACTGGGCGCCATAGGCTGGTATGCCGCAGATGCGGCGAGACAAATGACTCTCGACAACTCCGCTCGCGCGCTGCAAGCGGAAGCTGTCCTCTTCCGTCTGCTCATTGCGGATAAGCTCACCTCTCAAGCCTTCCAGGAAATCGATACCCTCTGCAAACAAATCGGCGCGAGCATTTCCACGCGTGTCACTGTGGCGCTGGCTAACGGACGAGTGGTGGGTGACTCTGACTTCGATCCAACACGTCTGGAAACTTTTGCCCTGCGCCCCGAGATCAAAGAGGCCCTTCACGCGCGGGTGGGAATTGTCCGGCGGCACAGTTTCACTATGAACTCGGACTTGCTCTTCGTGGCGGTTCCGGTGGAACAGAGCGGCGCCGTTACCGCCGCGGTCCGTATGGGCAAACGGGTTGAGGAAGTGATGGAGCGCTCCGGATCGGTTGCTTTCGCTATGGGTCTGGGCGCAGTGGTAATCGTTATTCTCGGGGCGGGGTTCGGTTTCTATGTGGCTCGTCTGGTCAATAAGCCGCTTCTGGAGCTGAAAACCGGGGCGGAGAAGTATGCTCGCGGGGATTTGAAATACCGTCTGAGGACTGACGCGTCCGAGGAAATCGACGGCCTGGCGGAGGCCATGAACATTATGGCCGCTCAATTGGATGAGCGCGTGCAAACCATCGCCAATCAACGAAATGAACTGGAGGCTGTGCTGTCGGATATGGTTGAGGCCGTCCTGGCGCTCGACAACGAAGCGCGGATTATCCGAATAAACAGGGCTGCGGAAGAGCTCTTCGGGATAAAAGGGGAGCTGGCGCGGGGACGCCCGGTCGGGGAGGCCATTCGGACCACCGAACTCAAACGGTTCGTTAACAAGGCCCTGGCCGCGGCTGAACAGGTGGAGGCTGAAATCGTAGTTCTCGGCGCTCCAGATCGGCATCTTCAGGCGCACGGGACGCCCTTGAACGATTCAGGAGGCGACAGAATCGGTGTCCTCGTTGTGCTCAACGATATCACGCGAATGAAGAATCTTGAGAAAATGCGACGTGATTTTGTGGCCAATGTCTCTCACGAACTGCGAACGCCCATCACCTCAATCCAGGGTTTCTTGGAAACGCTTAAAGAAGGCGCCATTCACGATCCGGAGAATGCGGAGCGCTTCCTCGACATTATGATCAAGCACACCAACCGCCTCAGCATGATCATTGAGGACTTGCTGAGTCTTTCCCGGATCGAACAGGAGCGGGAAAAGGGAGGGATCGCGCTTAAGGAAGCCTCTGTCAAAGATGCGCTCATCGCGGCGATTAAGACGTGCGGCGGGAAAGCCTCCGAGAAGGAGATCACGCTCTCGCTCGCCTGTCCGGAACATCTAAAGGCCACGATCAATTCCACCCTCCTGGAACAAGCCGCAGCGAACTTGGTTGACAACGCTATCAAGTTCTCGGACCCTGGAGAAACCGTCATCCTGGAAGCGGAATTGATCGGCGGAGATGTCCTGATACGGGTCATCGATCATGGCTGCGGCATCGCACGGGAGCATCTGGATCGCATTTTCGAGCGCTTCTATCGAGTAGACAAATCGAGGAGCAGCAAAGAAGGAGGCGCCGGCCTGGGGCTCGCCATTGTCAAGCACATCGCAAACGCCCACGGCGGCAGGGTGAGCGTGCAGAGTTCCCACGGTGAAGGGAGCGCGTTCATCATCCATTTGCCGGCCTGAAGAGAGAGAGTTGGCTCGTATGCGTATGAGACTGCAGAGAGATATCGACGGCCTAACGTCCGGTATCATCAGCTTGGGGGCCTTGGTTGAGGAACGCCTGCGCATGGCGGTCAAGGCAATCGAATGCCGGGACATGGGACTCGCGGATCAGGTCATTGAAGGTGACATCGAAATCGATCGTCAAGAGGTGGACATCGAAGAAGAAGGACTGAAAATCCTCGCGCTTCATCAACCGGTGGCCGATCAGCTCCGGTACATCATCGCGATCGTCAAGATGAACAACGATCTGGAGCGCATCGGCGACCTTGCCGTCAATGTGGCGGAGCGGGCCAAGCTGCTCGGAGAGGCTTCCGCCGTTCAGATGCCTTTCGATTTCTTTACCATGTGCGAGAAGGTCCAGGAAATGCTCCAGAAGAGCCTCGACTCGCTGGTCAACATGAACGCGGACTTGGCTTACGACATCTGCGCGGAAGACGACGACGTGGACATGATGAAGAGCATGATGCAAGAACAGTTCCTGGACAAAGCACGACGCGATCCTGAGAATCTTGAGCCGCTGGTGCACCTTCTCATTGTTTCCCGCCACCTGGAACGCATTGCGGACCACGCCACCAACATCGCCGAAGACGTTATCTACATGGTCACCGGCCGGATCCATCGCCACAAAGGCGCACGACCGTAGAAAAACGCCTCGGAAAAGCCTCGTAGCCAGGTATTCTTGGAGTAGTTTCCGGGAAGACTCCGTTCTTCATGTCGTTTCTCGAAAAATTGTGTAACTATATATTTAACTGGATTTTTTCAGTTCTTTCTGATACAAGGGAGTGCAGCGCTCGTATGAGGTGACCATGATGAACACGGTGCAGAGCACTCAGGAAAAACGAACCATTCGGGTAAGGGATTTCCTCGAAGACTTCCGCGGCGGCGCGAGTGATGCGGACCTCATGGCCAAATACAACCTTACTTCCGCCGGTCTGGACAGGTTCTACACGCTGCTGATCGAGCGAGAGATCCTAGAGCAAGAGGAATGGTCGGCGCGCCAAGCATCCCAAGCGGCCAGGGCGCAGATCGAGGCCGATTCGGCTGAACCCACGGAATTCGTGTGCCCATCGTGCGCCTACACTGATTCAGGCCCGTTCGATCAATGTCCGCGATGCGGCCTTTCGATAAAAGACTTCATGGAGGATCTTCCGCCATTTCAATACGCTGTCACCGATGGGAGACGACAACACGGGGAATCTCATCACGGCGCGATTACGGCCGGCCGCGGACTTGTTGGGGTGGATGACTCAGAGATCGTTTCGGCATTTGGCCGGTCCCCTGAGATTCCGCTGCGTGAGAAACCGACAGACGGGCAAGAGACCCGACCTGCTAGGGTCCACCAGGTGGAAGGCATTGGGGACGCGCCCGAGTTCCCTGCGGCACAGCCCGGATCGGAGTTCGACCGGGAGGAAGTGATTCCGGGCATACCGCTCCAATATTCGGCGGGATCGGGCCACGAGCGGGGGGAAGAGGTTGCGGTATGCGATAACTGTAAGGAGAGGCTCTACCCGGAACTCCGTCGTGTGTATGATCGAAGCGGTAGCCTTCTCGCTCTCGCCCTGTCCGTTCTGATGTTGATGATGGGGTTTGCGGGAGCGTGGGGGGTCACCCTCTTCAAAGCGTACTCGGCCACGCGTCTCTTCGTCATATACTTCACGGGGATGTCATTATTGCTCGGTTGCATCTTTATGGCCATTGCCGTTTTTATGTTGCTTCTGGCCAGGGAAAAGGCGCTCTGCTGTTATAATTGCGGCAGATCCTTCCCCTCCTGCTGATACATGGAGTGGAACCTTATACGCATTTGGTTTGAGAAGCTGCTCGACGCGCTGCGCATGGAAAGGACCGTCGGCTCAACGGCGATCGACCCGCCCGAACAACGCGCAGTGAGGCCGTTTGAGATCACCGTTGACCACATTCCGATCCGGGGATCCGCGCATTTTCCCGTAGCCCACCCTGCTCGCCTTTACCCCACGCTCATCATATGCCACGGAATTCCGGGCAGCGGCGCGGCCAGGCCCGTGAACGACCCCGGGTACGAGGGTCTCGCGACCGAATTTACCTCGCTCGGCATGGCGGCAATCATTTTCAACTTCAGAGGGTGCGGGGATTCGGGCGGCAACTTTGACATGATGGGATGGACCCGAGATCTGGATGCTGTGGTGCGCCACACGCTGGACATGCCGCACGTGGATCCCTCCCGCTTGATCGTTATCGGATTCAGCGGAGGTGGGGCGGCCGCGATCAACGTGGCCGCCGACACATCCCGCATCTATGGACTCGCTGTGGTCGGAACTCCGGCCACCTTCGACATATTCGAGAAGGAGCCGGTCGAGATCATTGAGGACTTTCAAGAAAGGGGCATCATCCGTGACCCCGGCTTTCCTGCGGACATCGGCAAATGGATGGACGGATTTGCGCAAATCGAGCCCCGGCGCTGGATCGCTCAGTTCCAGGGGCAATACGCGCTGATCGTTCACGGCGATGCAGATGATCTGGTTCCCGTGGACCACGCACCCGAACTTAAAGAGCACGCGCCGGCGGGGGTGGCGGAACTCCGCATCGTCCCGCACGGCGAACATCGACTCCGTCTCGATGAGCGCTGCGTCAA
This sequence comes from Deltaproteobacteria bacterium, assembly GCA_016875095.1. GTDB lineage: Bacteria > Desulfobacterota > Desulfomonilia > Desulfomonilales > Desulfomonilaceae > VGSG01. The sequence continues at coordinate 118,214 of VGSG01000001.1, read as the reverse complement.
GATCCTCAAAGACTGGACCCTCAAAATACTCGGCCTCCACGGTTCGTGGTGAATTGCTCTTCAGGGAAGAAGTTCCGGGGAAACCCTTCCCAAAAGACTTCATTCTTTTGGCAAACCGCTCCGCTGCGCTCCGCAAGTTTGCGCCTTGTTATACTCCATTGCCAAACTTTTTCTCCGATCCGGGTGGACCCTAATCCGTCTTTCCTGAGGAAGCAGGGACCCAGCTTCGTGGCAAGTGGTGACACCGCGTCCTTCGCGCGGGCAATGCGGTTCGAGCCGCGTCGGCCCGCTGGATCAGGCTGGGCACGGTAACCGGCCACTCGATCTTCAGCCCGCTTGTCAGCCGGGATCGATCACCATAGTATGGTCCTATGCGGAGTAGGACCTCTGGCATCGGACTGCACAGGGCCATCGCCCGGTAATTGTGCGAGACATTTGTGTGATTCATGAGTGGCGATAAACCAAGAATAGTGGTGGTCGCCGGGCCGACTGCGTCCGGAAAAACGGCGCTTGGCCTGCGCCTGGCGGAGAAGTTCAACGGAGAGATCGTTTCCGGGGACTCCATCCAAGTATATCGACACATGGACGTCGGATCTGCCAAGCCTTCGCCCGAAGAGCGCTTTCGCGTACCGCATCACATGATCGATATCAGAGATCCAGATGAAGACTTCTCCGCGGGCGATTACCTCCGAGAGGCGCGTCGATGTGTGGACGACATCCTTTCGAGGGACAGGGCCCCTTTTGTGGTGGGCGGCACGGGTTTGTACATCAGGACTTTGCTGCACGGGCTTGTAGACGCTCCGGGGCCGTCTGCCGATATAAGGGCTCGCCTGAAGGCGGAGGAAGAGCGGTTAGGCCCGGGGACCTTATACGAAAGGCTCGTTGCCAAAGATCCCGATGCTGCCCGGAGCATAAGCCGCGAGAACCTTCCTCGCATCGTGCGAGCGCTGGAAGTGATGGCGCTAACCGGCGAGAAGATATCGGAATTTCAGGCTAATCACGGTTTCCGGGGATCTCCGTATGCTTATCTCTTGATCTGTCTTTCTATTGATAGGAAGGTTTTGTACGAACGGATTGATAAACGAGTTGACAGTATGATAAAAGAGGGGCTAATTGAGGAAGTAAGTAACCTTTACAGTCGGGGGTATTCTAGGGATCTTAAGCCCTTACAGTCTCTGGGTTATCGCCACGCCGGGATGATCCTTTCCGGCGAGATGGACCGTAACGAGGCGATCCGTCTCATGAAGCGAGATACTCGTCACTATGCCAAGCGGCAACTCACGTGGTTTCGTTCCGAACCCGAGGCTTGCTGGTGTGATCCCCGCTATCCGGAGGGGATTGAATTGATGGTTCATCATTTTCTCGGACGTTGACGGTCGTTCCGAGATTTTTCCCTCTGACCCGGCTCCCGAATCCTTCCGGAGTCGGCGAAAAAGAGGTGCAGTCTAGTGTACAGGGGTGCGGAAAATGCCGAAAACACATTTTAATATTCAGGATCAGTTCCTCAATCAGGTCCGGAAAGCCAGAATTGAGGTGGAAGCGCTGCTGTTGGCAGGCGAAACGATCAAGGGTTATGTGCGCAGCTTTGATAGCTTCTGCATCATACTTGAGAGCGACGAAGAAGTAAGCCTCGTGTATAAGCACGCTCTAATCATGATACGGCCGGCGGAACGAGGCATTAAGGTTCCGGGGATTAGTTGATTCGTCGCCGCGCGGCCGTCGTCAGGGTATCAAGAGAAAGAAACAGATTCTCGAAATAAACGGCGTGCGTTTGGGACTGTTGGCTCGTGGTCGCGTCCGCGCATTATTGTGTCTCAAATTCGATCCCTACGGGGCAATGATCCGAGCCCATGACATCGGTCATGATAAAGGCGCTTTTCACGGACAATAGCATTTCCTTGGTCACAAACACGTAGTCGATTCTCCAGCCCACGTTCCGCTCACGGGCTCGGCTCTTCAGGTCCCACCAAGAGTATTGCGCTTCGTCTCCATGCGCGTGTCGGAACGTGTCCACGTAACCTCGAGAAACTACTTCCTCGATCCAGTCCCTTTCTATCCTGAGGAAGCCCGATACCTTCTCATTCTCTTTGGGTCGAGCCAGATCGATCTCGTTGTGCGCTGTGTTCACATCACCGCAAAATATCAAGCGATTCTGCTTTTTCCGCTCCCTCTCCAAATACTTCAGAAACGCATCATAAAACTCCATCTTGAAATCGAGGCGATCCTGGTCTTTCTTCCCATTAGGGAAGTATACGTTAAAGAGTGTGAAATCCTTGTATTCAAGCTTCAGGAAGCGTCCTTCCTCATCGAACCGAGCCTCTCCCATGCTCGTTTCCACGTTGACAGGCTGCTCCCGGGTGAACACGGCAACTCCACTGTAACCCTTTCGGTTCGCAGACCGCCAGTAGGTTCGGTAGCCTTCGGGTTGGACAAGTGGACCGGGGAGTTGATCCGGCTGGGCCTTTGTCTCCTGGAGACAAAGGATTTCAGGCGATTCGGCTCGCAGCCAGTCCAAGAAACCCTTATTGTACACCGCGCGAATACCGTTCACATTCCAACTGAGCAGCCTTATGGTCTTTCCCATGATCGCCACCGTGCGTGCGTTCGAGTTCCCGCCGCCTTATTTAAGCAGCTTCGGAGCCGGCGTGAAAAACACGACAGCCCGACTCCGGGGCCGGGCTGCGTGAAGAAAAACGTGGTGCCGAAGGCCGGACTCGAACCGGCACGAGCTTTCGCCCGCCACCCCCTCAAGATGGTGTGTCTACCAAATTCCACCACTTCGGCCTTTTTATAGTCTATATACAACTTGTTTGGGCGTCAACCCCGGAAAACGGTTCCACGGTAACCCTTCAGTTATCCGAGGGACAATCCCCTCTGCCCGCGTTTAGGAAAGGGGGGATATATAGCGCTTTCCCCCTTTTCTAAAGGGGGATACAGGGAGATTTTCTGGGAAGGGGCTCCGGAGCTACTCTTCACAAAAGGTTTAGCTTTTCCAGCGGTCCGCTGCGCTTATTCAGGAGAGCACCTCGATGGCATCGTCTGGAACTCGCAACCAAACGGTCTGGCCCAGAAACGCACGGTCGCGATCATATGCTTCCCGCGTGAGCAGCACACTAAAACGCTCTCCCGCCTCGACGTCCAGCCGTATCCCTTCACCCGCCTCGGACATGGCCACGATTCGGCCCCGCCATGCATTCACCATATCACTGGGCATAGGGATGTCGATTGATATCATTATGCGAGAAGGTTCCACAGTGAGGTAATCCCCACTGGTCACCGGCCGAGAGAGCCGAAAAGCAATGTGCTCCGTTTCGAATGACATGCCGCTGTCGCTTATTCTGCCCGGGAAGATATTCTCGGAGCCTTGTCCTACGATCCTGCCGTACAACAGGCACAAAGTCCTGTGGGGCGTCAAAGCATGCTCCTGAATCCGTGCATGAGAGCTAAAAACAACAGTCTTACCCAGCGCCCTGTTCCACTGCATCACGATTTCTTCCACCAGCCTTATGCTGGACCTATCCATGTGACTGGCAGGTTCATCGAGGAGCAAAATGTCAGGTTCCAGGGCCAAGGCCCGGGCAAGCGCCACGCGCTGGGTTTCTCCTCCGGACAGGCCGCGAGCATGGCGATGTTCAAAGCCCGGGAGCCCCACCCATTCAAGGGCCTGCAATGCGCGTTTACGACGCGTGGACCTGTCCACGCCTCTTATCCGCAATGCCCAGGTAACGTTGGCAATCACCGATGAGTGAAAAAGGTATGGATTTTGCGGCAGGAGCCCTATCCGTCGCCTCATGGCCAACAGATTGCTCTTGTCCACCTGTTCCCGGAAAAATAGTATTTCTCCCGCTTGTGGTGTCAGAACAAAGGCTAGCATGTGTAACAGCGTGGTCTTGCCCGAGCCATTGGGGCCGTAAAGCGCCACCAACTCGCCGGGACCGATCACCAAGCTCTCCACCCGAAGAGCGGGCTCCCGGTTGTAAGCAAAAACTACGTCTTTCAAATGGTAAGCTGCGTTCATTATTTGGCTCTCTGGAACAAGAAAAGCAGCCCGTTCACCCCAAAGGCCACAATGAGCAGGAACATGCCAAGCGCCAGCCCAAGCTCGAATTCGCCTTTGCTCGTCTCGAGCGCGATTGCAGTGGTCAAGGTCCGTGTAAAACCCCTGATGTTGCCGCCCAGCATCATGGCGACACCAACCTCGGATATCACTCGGCCGAACCCCACAGCGATTGCGCAGATGACGGCGAACCTTGCTTCCTTCAGGATCATCCATGCCTGTTGAAGCGGAGTGGCTCCCAGCGCTCTGCACGTGAGCGCGAGCCGAGGATCCAGGCCGTGCGCCGCTGCAATGGTGAGGTTCGCAATGAGCGGCAACGCCAGAAAGAAAAGGCCCAAGCTGACCCCGGCCGGAGTAAATAAGAGCCCAAGGTCACCGAGCGGGCCCTGCCGGCTCAGTAAGCCGTAGAATATCAATCCAATCACCACAGTCGGAAGGGACATCAAGGTGTTCAGGGCGAGCAGGACTCCTCGCTTACCCCGAAATTCGGTGAATGCGATCAGGAGCCCGAGCGGCACGCCCGTGAGCGAGGCCAGAGAAGCTCCGACGAGCGAAACCTTCAGAGAAGTCCAGGCAATGAGGTAGACTTCCGCATCGAATCCGACGATGAGATGAAAAGCCGCTAGAAGTGAATCAAGAAAAAATGACACTCGCGCCCTACCATGTATAGCAGTCTGCTATGTAGCGGCTCAAGATAGCTTGGCCACATTCCCATTAACGCTCTCGACACCAAGTGCGCGACTTGGGTCTACGTATGGGGAGGTGTGAAGGGGAGATGAGTCTCCCTTCCACATTATTGTGCAACGATGCGCTCTTGGCGCCTATCTCCGAGGCGAAGCCACGGAGCGCTCGCCGAAGCCGAGCAGTTGCGTGGTGGCTCCCTGGACATAACAGTTCATATCTAAGGATTCTTAATCACGTCGGGGAAGAAAAGCTGTTGCCCGCCGACCTTGTACCCTGCGATAACTTCCTGGCCTTCCGGACCGGTCAGGTACTCGATGAACTTCTTTGCCAGGGCATAATTCGCTTTCGGGTGCTTCTTCGGGTTCACAGCGATGATCCCGTACGCATTGTGCAGGGCCTTGTCACCCTCGGACAATATCGCAAGGTCTAACTTGCTCGCATAGGATGCGTATGTTCCCCGATCTGTGAGCGCGTAAGCTTTCTTATCGTAGGCCATCTGGAGCACTGCGCCCATGCCCTGTCCCGCTTCCACGCACCAGCCGCCGGAAGGTGTGATATCCGCGGCTTTCCAGATGATTTTCTCCTGTTTGTGCGTGCCGGAATCGTCCCCTCGACTTATGAAGCCGACCTTCTTATCAGCGACAAGCTTGAAGGCCTCGGCTGCAGTCTTGGCCTTCTTAATCCCGGCCGGGTCTTCTTTCGGGCCCACGATTACGAAATCGTTGTGCATCACGTCTCGCCGATCCACCCCAAAGCCCTCCGCGACGAATTTGTCTTCAGCCGGCCTCGAATGAACGAAAACCACGTCAACGTCACCATTTTCTCCCAACTTGAGCGCCTTTCCGGTGCCCACTGATATCACATCCACCTTGCAGTTGTTGGCCTTTTCGAACGGCGGAAGAAGCACGTTCAAGAGGCCCGAATTCTCGGTGCTTGTCGTGGTTGCCATTCGCAGCCGCTCGGCCGCGAAACCGGCGGGCGTGATGCTGAGGACAAGGAACAAAGCGCAAACCCACACCCATAGTCCGGCCATGATCATACCTCCGGGCTTTTTCTCTTGTTTGAGGACCGTGATGAATTCTCAAGGGTCGTTATGTCGCGAATGACATAATCACCATACGTGACCCCATCTGTCAACGCTTATTTTGACTGCGCCTCTACGAGCTTCTCGGGATATAGCGTTTCTCGGAAGCAATTCCCGTTCGGCCGCGCGTTTCCCCGAAGACCGACAAGCTGCGCGCAAATTCAACCCTTCACAATGGGCTCAACGCGGGTTACCATTGTTCCTATTAGCGCCGTGGAGGGAGAGTCATGAAAGAGAAGATGGAGCTGGCGCGAGGCGACATCACGAAAATGGCTGTGGATGCTATCGTCAACGCGGCCAACAAGAGCCTTCTGGGGGGAGGTGGAGTTGATGGCGCCATCCACAGAGGGGCCGGCCCTGAGCTGCTGGTCGAGTGCCGTACGCTGGGAGGATGCGAAACGGGCCAGGCTAAGATCACCAAAGGCTACAAATTGCCCGCTGCGCACGTGATTCACACTGTCGGGCCCATCTACCGGGGCGGCGCGTCGGGGGAACCACAGCTCCTCGCGAGGTGCTACCGAAGCTGCTTTGAACTAGCAAAGCAGCACAGACTCAAGACACTCGCGTTCCCTTCCATCAGCACGGGAGCTTATGGATATCCGATTGAGGATGCTGCAAAGATTGCCCTGGGAACGAGCTTGGAGCAACTGAAGCAAATTCCCGAGATCGAAAAAGTTTACTTCGTCCTCTTCTCCGAACACGATCTGGCCGTGTATAAGCGGACTCTCGACAGCCTGAAATAGCTCTAACGAACTCTGAAGCCCGCAACCGCAATATGGCGACCGGGTTGGCCGCTATCTCTGCGGTATGAGTAGAAGAGCTGAGGGTAGCACGCGGTGCAGAGGCCGCTGTGGTAGATACTCTGCTCGGAAACGCCGCCCAGGACCAGCTCAAAATGATTAACCCCCGCCAGGTCGATTCGGAAACTCTGATTTCCCGGCCTGGTGGGAGGTATGGGCTTGCGGTTTAGGCCGCGACTTAAGATACCAAGAGTCCTCGATGAGCCATCATTCTCACCTACTGCGCCATGGCGCGATTTCAACTCTTCGTGGGTCACGATGAATCGGCTTGCAGATGGCGCATTTTTCCGAAAAGGTTCGAGCACTGCCGCATCGACCTCGTAGCAGCACGTGCCGATTGCCGGCCCCATAAAGGCGATGAGGTCCGACGAGTCGGTTCCGAATTCACCGTTCAATAGCCGGAGCACCTTGCGAGTGATGCGGAGAACCGTGCTCTTCCAGCCTGCGTGTATGGCTGCTGTAACACGATGAACCGGGTCCAACAGAAGAATCGGCAGGCAGTCTGCGGTTTGTACCGCGGGGAATATTCCGGGCCTCGCCGCAATGAGCGCGTCAACAGAAGGCGGGACATCCGGCGCGCGGTCCAAGATTGCCACCCGATCGCCATGAATTTGATTGGCGAATGCAAAATCCCTCCTTTGCAACTCCAGTTCGTGCGCGACTTCCTCTTCGAGAGCCGTGCTGAGGTCCGCCCTTAGCGAGAACGCAGCGAGGGCGTCAAAGGACTCCAGGCCGGCAAGAGTGAGCAAGGGAGGGGTTGCGGAAGAGAGATACCGAAAAGAGAGTTGAGTTTCTTTCATGAATGATGAAGCGCCTCGTTCGTCATGTGTCGGAGCCGCCAAAGTAGTCTAGCCATTCGTCGAGGTTTACAGGCTGGTTTTCACTTGGTTTGCCCTGCTGCGCTTGACCGGCCTCATCGAGCATCTGTCTGAATGCCCTTGACTGGATAACACGCGCTCCGTGGCGGTTTGCGTACGAGCCCAAAGGCTTGTCCGACGTGACCACGATCAGGTCTCGCTTGTGAGAGGACTTCCGGACCAAATCCATGATCCGATCGTCAGCGCTGCTCCCCGGCTTTGAGTAGAAGATGTGTACGCCTTTGAACCGCGTGTCCTCGGGAAACCGGTCATCAGGCGCGCCATCAAACACTACCTTCAGCTTCACTCTATGCGCCGCGACAAATTGCGCGAGTTCCTGAATGAGGCAGCGACGAGCTTTGACCTTGTCCTGGCGCCATTCCGCGCCCTGCGCCATGACGTTGTTTCCATCAACAAGGTACGGCATGAGACGGCAACATCTATGGCCTAGGAGCATCGTGGATGACGATCCGACCGGCTAGCATCCTTGAGCGCAACGAGGGTTCCCTATCTACAGCCACCCACGACGCGGGTAGCCCCCGCAAACGATGGGCAGATCATTCCCGAATAAATCCCAAATATACCACGAACAAAGCCAAGGCGCCCATAGCGCCGAGAAAGAATAGCAGATCGCCTAGATTCGAACTGTCTTCAGGATAAAGGTACGAAAAGATCAAAGCGCCGCCCATGAAGCTGAATACCGTCAGCGCGGAGTATTTCCAGCCCTTTATGAGACAATAGACAAAGGCAACAATGAAGAATCCGATGAAGACCGGATGGAACAGGAGTTCCCCCCCGCTCTCAACTCCGAACAACCGGTTGATCCAGTCGAAGAAGCGCGCCATTGTTTCCATGGGAAGCCTCCACCGCGGATTATACTGCTTTCCGGCTCGATTTTACGGCAAGCGTACCACGCGACAATCGAAAAAGCAAACCATATTCAAGCATTAACCGCCTTGACAACCTCGTCGCATGTCGTTTAAAACAAAGCAATTCTCCTCACACCCGGACAAATCGGGCCCTCAAGCCACCCGTACCAGAGGCCGTTGTGACGCAAAACCTGTCAAAAATCAGGAACATCGGAATAACCGCGCACATCGACGCGGGCAAAACCACGTTGACGGAAAGGATTCTCTTCTACACGCGGAAAATCCACCGGATCGGCGAGGTGGACGACGGATCGGCCACCATGGATTACATGCCCCAGGAACAGGAACGCGGCATAACGATCACGTCCGCGGCCACTACCTTTACATATCGGAATCACGAGATTCACCTGATTGATACCCCAGGGCACGTGGATTTCACCATTGAAGTGGAACGCTGTCTCAGGGTGCTTGACGGCGTGGTGGCGGTTATTTGCGCTGTGGGCGGCGTCGAACCTCAGACGGAAACCGTTTGGCATCAGGCGGAACGATACCGCGTGCCTCGCATCGCTTTTGTTAATAAGCTCGACCGGATCGGAGCCAATTTCCCGCGCGCAGTTTCCATGATGCGCGAGAAGCTTGGCGCCAACCCGGTCCCCATCCAAATTCCTATCTTTGCGGGTGAGGCTTTCCTTGCCGTCATTGATTTGATTCGCATGCAAAGCATTGTGTGGGATGCGTCCGATCAGGGCCAGACCTATGAATACGGGGATATTCCCGCGGATTACCTCGAAGAGGCCCGGTCTGCGCGAAGAACGATGCTCGAATCCGTCGCGGAAATGGATGAAGAGCTATTGGAGCTTTACCTGGACCACGACGATCTGGACGAAGCGCAGATCAGGAAAGGGTTGCGAATGGGGACCATCAATAATCGGCTCGTACCGGTCCTCTGCGGTTCAGCCCTGAAGAACCAAGGGGTGCAACCGGTGATCGACGCGGTGGTGGACTATCTGCCATCGCCTCTTGAAGTCCCTCCGGTCATGGGGATCAATCCCGAGACCGGCGAAAAGGAGATCCGTGAGCCTAAGATCAAGGCCCCGTTGTGCGCCTTTGCCTTCAAAGTGATTATGGATCAAGGCCGCAAGGCAACGTATCTCCGTGTTTATTCCGGCGAGCTTCATGCGGAATCAGAGACTTTCAACGCCACGAGAGCCATTAAGGAACGCGTCGCGCGCCTCTTCCTGATGCATGCCAATAAGCGAGAAAAGATCAAGTCCGCGCCCGCGGGCAGCATCGCCCTTGCCGTGGGCTTGAAGGAAGCCAGGACCGGCGACACCCTTACCGATCCTGCGGCTCCTGTGGTGCTTGAATCCCTAGCCGCGTACGTGCCTGTTATCTCCATCGCGATTGAGCCGAAGACGCGGGGAGATCAGGAAAAGCTCATGGACTGTCTCGACAAGCTCACGACGGAAGACCCCACCTTCACATACAGCGAAAATGAGGATACCGGCCAGATGCTCATATCCGGCATGGGGGAATTGCATCTGGAGATCATCATCGATAGACTGAAGCGGGAACACAATCTGGAAGTGGTGACGGGCAAACCGCAGGTGGTGTACAAGGAATCTATTCAGAGCCAAGCCCGAGCCACAGTTCGCTTCGACCGAGAAATACATGATGTGCGACACGTGGGCGAAGTTACCCTCGATGTGACTCCGGCGGCTCGCGGAGAAGGCATTTCGTTCAGACCGGGGCTCGTAGTAACGGATATGCCTGAAGACGTGATTCAATACGTGGAGCAGGGGGCCCGAGAAGCTATGCTGGCCGGTCCGCTTGCAGGAAACGAGGTGGCGGACGTGCTCGTGACCCTTGTGGGCCTCGGGGAAAACTGGGAATCCATGACCGGCCTGGGTCTGAAGGTCGCCGCGTCACAGGCGTGCAAGGAGGCGTGCGAAAAGGCTGCGCCCGTGCTCCTGGAGCCTTTCATGAGGATAGAAGTGATCGTTCCCGAGGAATCCATGGGCGAGGTGATCGCGGACCTCAATGCGCGCAAAGGAAGGCTGGAGGGTGTCACCCCGAGGGGCAAGACCGCTGTCCTGCGAGCAGTGGCTCCTCTGGCGACTATGTTCGGATACTCCACCGCGTTGCGGTCACTCAGTCAGGGCCGTGGGATATTCACCATGCAGTATTCGCATTATGACGCGAAGACGTGACTGAACCCAGGAAACGGCGCATCGAGGCGGCCCCCGGGAGTGTTTGGAAATGCCTAGAATTTCACGGTGGAGGGGTCTGGAAAAAATCCCCCTGTATCTTCCTTTAGAAAAGGGGGACTCTGCGGAACCTCCCTTTAGAAAAGGGGAACCTCGAGGAACCCCGCTTTCTCTTTCTAAAAGGGGGCGAGGGAGGATTTTCAAAGTCCTTTACAGAATTATCCGGAAAACCTAGTAGATTCTTTGACGGTTATAATGAACACGTAGGGAGGATGCGGGAAATGGGCGACAAACCGGACTTGACCGGAAAGGTGGCCATTGTCACCGGCGGTGGGAAGGGCATTGGCAGAGCCATCGCCTTGGGGCTGGCAGAAGCGGGCGCGAAGGTGATGGTTGCGTCCCGCACAGGCCCTGAGCTCGAGAGCACCGTGGCGGAAATTCAGCAAAAAGGCGGTCAAGCCGCCGCGCGGGTCACTGACCTGAGCAAACCGGAAGAGAGCGAAGCCTTGCTCGCCACGACGCTGGAAGACTTCGGAACCGTCGATATCGTGGTGAACAACGCGGCAAGGAGCGTGCTTCGGCCGCTCATGGACATACGCGAGGACGGCATCGACAAGATCTTTCAGGTAAACGTGAAGGCACCATTGCTCTTGAGCAGGGCCGCTGCGAAAGTAATGATGGGGAAAGGCGGCGGCAAGATCGTGAACATCACCACGGTCGGAGCGGAGCGCGGCGGCCCGTTCATGGGAGTTTACTTTGCCAGCAAAGCAGCTTTGAAGATGCTTACCATGTGTATGGCTGTGGAGTGGGCCCCGTTCAACATCAATGTGAACGCCGTAGGGCCCGCGATGACCAAGACGGACTTCAGCAAGCCTCTCTGGAGCAACCCGGAAATGCACAGCCAACTTGCGGCGCGAATCCCGCAAGGACGCTTGGCCGAACCTGAAGATATCGTGGGCGCTGTGCTCTTTCTTTGCTCGGACGCGGCAAATTTTATTAACGGAACCACTCTATACGTGGACGGAGGCGCCTTGGCGAATTCATGATAGGTGTTCGTTTCCTGAAACGCGGCAGGGGAAAACCTTCAAGAAACGCCTCCTTGCGAGCGCAGACCTTTGGCCGCGTGAGAGCTTGTATTCGCAAGAGCCTATGAGCTACATAGGATCGACAGAAACAAGAGAATAAGCCTTCGAGCAAATTACGGCATCACGTTGTCTGACGAGAGGCGCGAAGGAGATCAAATGAGCGTTGCAGATCCGTGGAAACCATTCCGGGAGGTCATGCAGGCCCCCTGGGACCATGTCGCGGCCTGGAAGAAGAAAAGCGGACGAAAGGTAATGGGGCATCTGCTCCCGGATGTGCCGGAGGAAATACTGCATGGGGCCGGCTTGTTCCCGGTCGCTATCGAGGGGGGCGGTGTTCAGGCATCCCATGCGCAGGCGCTCATTCCATCCTACACGTGCAGTCATGCATTGGGCGCGATGGAAATGCGACTGCGCGGCGATTTGAATGTCCTGGACGGGATGGTGATCCCCTACGTCTGTGATACGACCAGGAATCTCTTCCATATTTGGAACTTGCAATTCCCCAATATGGCCAACGAACTCCTCAGGATGCCCAAGCGCCTCGATTATCCGGGAGTGCGGACTTATTTGGCGGCCGAGTTTTCCCGCCTCTTTGAGTCAATGGCCAAGCTCTCCGGGAAGTCCGCAAACACACAAGACCTGGGAGAGAGCATTCGCTTGTATAACCGGAGCAGGGCCAGGCTCAGAGAAGCGTACGACCTGCATCGGACCAACCCTTCGGTCTGGACCGCGGCTAAGGCGCAGCTTTTGATCGGGTCATCGCTCAGAGCGCCTCGCGAGGACCACCTTAAATGGATGGACGCGCTCCCGTGGGATGAGAAAGGCGCTGCGGCTTCCGTGGATCGAATCCCGGTTTATGTACGCGGGAAAGTTTGGGACCCACCGCAAATTCTCGATCTCTTCGATCAGTTGGGCTTCGTGATTGTGCGGGACGAGACCGTGACGGGCTGGCGTTCCATTGCTCAGGATGCGCCCGCCAACGGCGACCCCATAGCCGCGTTGGTGGAGCGGCACATGGCCGCCATCCCGTACACCGGCTATCATGAGAGTCCGGACCGAATGGTCGCGGGGTTTGTGCTACGAGTGCGATCGAGCGGCGCGGGCGGCGTGGTTTTCCTGAACCCGAAATTCTGCGAAGCAGCCGCGTTCGATACCCCTGACTTCCAGAAAGGCCTTGAACAGGCGCAGATTCCCAGCTTGATCCTGGAAACCTCAACGCGGGGAGTTTCCATGGGTCAGGTGAGGGTCAGACTGGAAGCATTCCGCGAAATGATAGGCAATGACTTGCCCTGACGGAGACACCTATGCAGCCAATAGAATCACTCAAGCAGATCAAGCAGATTACCATCGAATACTTCACCGCCGCGCACAGCGCTCGCCAGAACGGCAAGCCCGTGGTGTACGTGAACGTCTTTACGCCCGTGGAACTCCTCTACGCAATGGACATGTTTCCCATCTACCCGGAAAACCACGCAGCGATCCTTGGGGCTCGCAAGATGTCTCCGGCGGTCGCGCCCGCGGCTGAGGCGATGGGCTACCCCATCGACGTCTGTTCGTACGCGCGATGCGATTTCGGCGCGATCAAGACAGGACAGAGCCCGACTTTCGGTTTACCCAAGCCTGATCTGCTCCTGGTTTCCAACTGCCAGTGCGGAACGCTTGCCAAATGGTTCGAAGTGCTCAGCCGCCATTACCAGGTACCTATGGTGCTGATCGACGTGCCGCATTCCGGACGAGGAGAACCCGATCCCGCGGCCGAACGGTACGTCCGGGCCCAACTGGAAGACCTGGTGGGCCTAACCGAAAAGATCACCGGCAAGACCCTGGATCAGGATCGGTTCAAAGAGACCATTCGCGTTTCACGGAAAGCTTCGGAACTATGGACCAGGATGCTGGCTCTCGGCACGAGCATTCCCGCGCCTATGACGGTATTCGATCAATTTGTCGCCATGTTTCCCATTGTGTCACAGAGAGGGACCCAGGCCGCTATCGATTTCTATCAGGCTCTGGTGAACGAGCTGGAGCAGAGGGTGGCTCAAGGAATCGGCGCGGTGGAAAATGAACGCTACCGGCTCTTCTGGGACAACTTGCCGATTTGGCCCGAAATGAGGACGCTCTCCACGTTTCTGTCGGACCACGGCGCGGCTCTGGTCACTTCGATCTATACTTGGGCCTGGAGCAAGCTCGCGGTGAGTGAAGACGATCCTTTCGGAGACTGGACACAACAGTACCTGTACGAAATGAATTTTCACTTGAACAAACGCATCGAGCACTATTCTCAGCTCGCGCGAGAATATAAGCTGAACGGGTTCTTGTACCACTCAAACCGAAGCTGCAAATATCTCTCGCAAGACATTCCCGAGGTGCGCCGTGCCGTGACTGAAGAAACGGGTGTCCCGGGAGTCATCATTGAAGCGGACCACAACGACCCTAGGCTCTATACCATCGAATCCATACAGAACCAGATCGGCAGCTTCCTCGAACTCCTGGACGTTAAGAGGATCCAGGCCGCGAGTTAGGATCCTGGGAAGCTCCTTGAGCAAGAAGAGCCCTCCCTGGCGCCTCCAACAAACATTTCCTATGGCTTTTCCGGGGTTCGTTCCAGCAGTTGTCGCTGGATCAGGTCGAGGAAGGCTTCAGCCTCTTCGCGGGTGAAGAGGCACGCGGAGGCTGCCAGCGCGAGGTTGAGTCTGTTGCGAAAGAAGTACACAATCAGGAGCAGGTGCGTGCTGGAGAGCAGCTTGTATCCGATTCCGTAGACTTGGAGCGCTTCGGCTTCACCAACCTGTACGAGGCACGAATTCGCGGTTGGGCGCCCGTTTTTCTCTTCGGGCCAGATCACTCCCAAGAGCGTGACCGCGACCGAGACCTGATGTTTGTTGGAAATGAAGTGCACAATGCGGCGCCTGGTTTCATAAGGCAATCGGCGAAGTGCTCTGTTCATACGCACCACGTTTTCATAAAATTCCAGGTCCATCTGTTTTCGGAACTGGCTGATGCGCGCCGTCGAAATCAGTCGCGCAAATTGATCGGGGTCCTTGCGCTGTTCCGGCTTTGACGTGAAATAGAGCAGACCGCTGTTGTTGGCCGTGTCGAGTTCTTTGCGCCTCCCCCTCATGTTCACACTGATGGAAGTGGTGAGAACACCGGGTGGAACGCCCCGGTCACGGTTCCAGATGTCCACCGCGAGCGCGGTGGACGCCGCTAGGGCATCGATAAGTGAAGCGCCTCGGGCTTGAGAGGCCTTCATGATCCGTTCCGTCTCTTCTTCTGACAAAATCCTCTTCGTTTGGTGCTGGCGCTGATCGTGAGGGTCGCCCGTGCCTGCCGGAAGCGAGGATTTGGCGAGCACGGGCGCCAGCGAGTTCCGCGCGCTGAAGAGCAGGTCGTTCCAGGTCTTCTTTCGCGGTCTTGCCGTGCGCTTCTGAGCCGTGGACACGCCCTGTTGGTAGCAAGAAGCGCCGGGCTTTTGTCCGGTTAGGAGTTCGTGGTAGCTGAAGAGGATCTCTCGGCCGAACTCCGATGCAGTTCCACCATCCCCGGCCGAATGGTGCATGACCGGGCAAAGAACGTAGAAATCCTCTGAAAAACGGAAATAGTGACACTCAGCCGGAAGTTCTCGAAAGAGATCCCATTCCCTGTCAAGGCGAGGGGCCATGCGATTGAGCACCGCGTCCATGGGAAGTTGCGATGATAGAGTTCCCTCCATTGAGTGGACGAACACCGGAAATTCAAGGTCAGGTCGAGGCTCCCGATAGAGGCAGTATCCCCCGCGCCCTTTGACTTCTCGCAAGCAGCGCTGGAACTGCGGATAAGCTTGCGTTGCGCGACGAGTGCCCTCTACCATGAGATCCATTTCTATGGGACCGTGGAGTTCCACCCCGACAATGATCACATTCTTGGTATTGCGTCGTGTCGAGAGCGCTAGCATCTCGGAGAGGGGATCGAGCCGTGTGGCTTCTTGGGGAGTTTGAGGGGGGTGCTTCATGGGCATTTGCACACAGAAAGCAGGCGAGAGTGTTGTGTCAGTAGGTCATGAAGACCAACGTTTCAGTTTCTGAAGCGCTTTCCTGATCACTTCAACAGTGACCCGAGGCACTTTGAGCCCCGGCATTTCGTCCAAGGTCACCCAAGCAGCCTCGGAGACATCCGACGCCGGGGTGAGGACCCCCGATCTTACCGAGCACACGTAGTCCGCCAGGACATAATGATACTGAATACGGCCGTCTTTATCAGGGAAAATTCGCTCAACCACTTCAATCAGGTCGAGCGGCTCCACGTCCAGGTTTGTCTCTTCGGACGCTTCTCTCACCACTGCTTCTTTCAGCGTCTCGCCGACACGCACAAGACCCCCGGGGATGCTCCACCGGCCCTTCGCAGGGGGATGAGCACGCCGCACCAGCGCTACCCGCCCTTTATACACGATCACCGCTCCCACGCCCACCAAAGGACGGGAAGGGTACTCTCGAGACATTCCAATTTCTTCCGTCAATATGACCCAACTCCACAAACGAACCCCGGAGCATGATCGAGAGCGCCGGCGAACAAATCACCTCCGGGGTATAATAACTAATTTTGGTGAACGATCTCCCCCGTGCTTGATCAGACCTCCTGGAAGAAGTACGGCTTGAGGCACTGGACCCGCTCCGCGTAATCGTCAGGATAGAGAAACCAGGTGGCCGCGCTGAACGAACTGAGCAGCGAGTTACCATCTTGCGGAGTAAAACAGAAGCCGATTACTTCGTGGCCTTTGCGCACCTCGATGGAGGGCTCCACGATTACGGTCTGATTGAGAATTCGCCCAAAGTACCCGTGGTCACGGCCGAATGAGAAGACCTCACATGCTGATTGCTTTTTGGTGAGGCTGATACGGTCATCCTCGGTGAATCGCCGGATCACTTCTTCCTTGGTAATTGCTTTCTTGAGCTTCAAGGTAAAGTAGATGCAGTGCATGTACTGCGTGTTGGCCTTAAGCGCTGACGACCACAGATTCAGCTCCAAGCCCTTGGTTCTGAACAAGTGATAAGCGTCCCGAGCGTGGTGGGTTCCGAAGACCGGATCACCATGTCTGCCAACGTCAGGAGACGGGACAAAGCCTTTGACCTGGCTGATGTCATTGGCCCGTCTAATGCAAAGGAACCGGCCTTCTTCAAGGTTGTCGTTTCCGTCTTCCAAAGCCACCGTATTGATCAATGCGCATAGGTTGTGCGTATTGCAGCTCACCACGTGAATGAATCGATCCTCTCCCACCTTGAGGGACTCATCATTGATGCCGCGGGCGTACATCTTGCCGAAACCGAATTCGCTCCCCTGCGCTATGAAGCCCTTGGTCGACTCCAGGTATTTCTTGTAGAATTCGTTCTTGTTTGAGATACCGACGCCGGAGGGCGTGCAATCAATGACCACGTCGGCCTTTTCCAGGGCCTCCTCATGCACCAGGGCAGGCTTGAGATCCAGGGCTTCGAAATCCGAGATCTTGTGTTCATCCACAACCAGTTTCGCCCCTCGGCTGATGAGCGCCCGGATCTTGGGCAAATCCCTTACCACAGGCGAGCGCTTGTGAAATGTCACCTCGCTGAAGCCTGCCTGATCCTTGAATGAACAGAGCAGACCGATCAGCGGTTCACCGATGGTGCCTGTGCCCACCACATGAACAACGCTCTTGCTCTTGCTCATGGTGCGATGCTCCTTTCTCCCCAGTATGTTAAAGGCGTATTTTGGAAGAGGCTTTTGCGGGACTCAGTCGAGTGAATCCTCTGCATTTACGCTAACAGTTTTTGCCGATACGCGCAACAGGATTGCAGGACTGATCATGTCGGTGTCGGTGGGAGACTGAGTCTGGTCAGAAGAAGGGTAGCCAGCGCCGCAAAGAACCTCGTTTGCGCTTTCCTTCTTGTTCGACGGCTTCCGACGGCTCCATATTCGCTGGCGGCCTTATTACTTCCTCCTGGGCCGGTGTTTTGGCAGGGCTGGAGCCTTCCGCGGCATGAGCGGGCTCTGGGGCGACTTCCGGCTGCTCGCCAAAGAGATCGGGGGCTTCCGCAGCCCTTTTTTTCTCAGCCGTCGCCGCGCCGGATTTCCGCTTGGTTCTCCGACGACGACGCGGGGCTCTCTTGCTCTTCTTTACGTCCTGCGCTGAGGATTCCGTTTCCACGCCCGCCACCGGCTCCGCCGAAGCCGCCTCGCCGGGCACTTCCGTCAAGACCGGTTGAGGCGCCGGGGCACGTTTAATTGTATCGATGGCTACTTCGCTGGTGGGTGTTACCTCCTTGGTGACAACAATCACGCGGCCGTAAGTATCCTCCAGTTCCACGAGAAGAGCCCGCATCTTGTTGAGGAGATACTCGGCGACCTTTGGCGGGACTTCAGCCCTGACCTCAGAAACATCCGGCTTGATCACGAGCGACTTGATCTTGCGATAGACCGAAAGGGCCACCATCTCAGGGGATCGGACCTTGCCCGATCCCTGGCAGTAGCCGCACTCCAGGTATTCGCCGGTTCCCAGGGAAGACTTGAGCCGCTGGCGCGACAGTTCCAGCACGCCCAAGGAGGAAATCCTGAGCACCTTGGTCTTGGCCCTATCCTTTCTCAGTTCCGCTTTGAGGGCCTTTTCCACTTCCAGGTTGTGTTTCTTCAAGGCCATATCGATGAAATCGATAATAATTATACCGCCCAAGTCACGCAGACGAAGTTGTCGCGCGATCTCCGGAGCGGCTTCCATATTGACGCGAAACGCGGTTTCCGCGACCCCCTTTTCTCTTGTCGCGCTCCCCGAGTTCACGTCTATCGTGACAACCGCTTCCGTAGGCTCGATGACAATATAGCCGCCGGACTTGAGGTCGATTCGTTTCTGATGGATCTGCTCGACCTGCTCTTCCAACTGGTACTTATTGAAAATCGGTCGCTTCTCTTGGTAGAGCTTAACCAGTCCCTCGTATTTCGGCATCACTTCCCGGAAGAACTCCTTGGCCTTGTTGTACACGGCCTTGTCGTCCACGAGGATCTCGGTAATTTCCGGCGTGAAGTGATCCCTTATGGAACGGATCACCAGATCCTCTTCCCGGTACAGGAGAGCGGGCGCGGTGACCTGATTGACCTCCTCTTCTATGGTTTTCCAAAGCTTCAGCACGTAAGAGAGATCTCTGGTGAGTTCCGTCTTGGACCGTCCCAAACCGGCCGTGCGGATAATGCAGCCCATGTTTTCCGGCATCTTGAGCTGCTTCATGATGTCTCGCAGTTTCTCACGCTCGGCCTCGTCCTCAATCTTCCGCGAGATCCCTTGCAAATCGGACCCGGGCATCAGGACCAAATACCGACCGGCAAGCGAGACGGTGGTTGTCAGGCTCGCGCCTTTCGTGGAGCGCGCCTCTTTGGTCACCTGCACGATGACCTCGTCACCTTTCTTGAAGACATCTTCAATGCGGGGTCGCTTGCGTCCTTCAGTGAACGATTCGGGAAGATATGACGGATGAACGTCGCTAATGGGCAGAAAACCGTTCTTTTCCGCCCCATAGTCGACGAAAACCGCCTGCAAAGAGGGCTCCACCCTCGTTATGACTCCCTTGTAGATGTTCGCAAGGGTGGCCTCATAGGTTTTCACCTGGACATCCAATTCATCCAGAAGACCGTCGGATACCACCGCGACGCGGCATTCCTCCGGATGAACGGCATTGATAAGCATTTTCATGGCCATTCCGATTCTTTTTCCTTCAGATAGTTTTCGAGTAAAAGCCCTGGGAGCCGGCTATCGAGCCGGAGGGAACGCCACCGGGCCCGGAGCCGCTTCACTCTATAAGGCTTTTGATCTCTTTCCACAATTCCTTTTTTCCCTGACCGCTACGCGCGGAGAAGGGAATTATGGGAGCGTCGTGATCAAGCTCCTCCCGAATTGATCTGCGCCGCGCCATCATCTCCGAGCGAGAAATCTTGTCCGCTTTAGTGGCTGCAATGACCAACGGGATGCGGTAATGACGCAGAAAAAGCGCCAGCTCCTTGTCTCCGTCCGTGGGCCGAAGCCGTGAATCGACCACCATCACCATGCCCGCCAGTTCACGTCGTTGAGTGAGGTAAGTCTCCACCATGGGGCCCCATCTTTCCCTTACGGCAAGAGGCGCCCGAGCGAAACCGTATCCCGGCAGGTCTACAAATGCGAAGGCTCCGTTGATGAGAAAAAAATTGAGCTTCCTGGTGCGCCCGGGAGTCTTGGAAGTTTTCACCAGATTCCGCCGGCCCACGAGCGTATTAATGAGGGAGGACTTGCCCACATTGGACCTTCCGCCGAAAGCCAGCTCCCTCAACCCCCAACTGGGGTAGTCCTTCTGCTCTTCGGCCGAGGTTATGTAGTCCGCGCTGAAAATTTTCATGGACCGGCGTCTCTCGTCGGCGCCGGAACGCCACCGACTTTCAATAGATGTCTAAGACGGGCCAATGCGATTCCGCCATTTCCCCTATCGTTGAATTACAGGGTCCACATCACTCTCCTCACGGAGAGCATTCATGGGGTCTCGGGAGATCAAAACTTTCCCCTACACACTTATGGTTTGATTTATTATATCCTGCAAGGACGTTGGGAGGAAGAGCGTGAAAAAACAAATCATTCAGGCTCCAACCGCTACGTATGGGGAAAGAGTAGGCGCGGTCATATGAGCTTTCCCCTGAAGGAACAGGCGCTCCAGGTTATATACGATCTGTATGACCGCGAGGCGCGGCGCTTCCCCGTCGCCTGCCGGCAAGAGTGCTCCACCTGCTGCACCCACAATGTTCTCGCCACCACATTGGAGGTGGCGCACACTTTTGAGGAGTTCACGGAAGATAGGCTCCAAGAGCTTGCCACGCCGGTTCCTCCCAATTCCTGGGAAGGCGGGCTCCGCCCCCAACTCACAGTGAACCACCTCGCCGGATACTGTCTGCTCAAGAAAGAACCACCCGCCGAATCTCTTACGCGAAGCGCCGCCCCATGCCCATTTCGGAATGCGCACGGCTGCGGCATTTATGAGACTCGGCCGTTTGCCTGCCGGAGCATGTGGTCCAGGCGCGTGTGCCCTCCTGACGGGAAGGCCGAAATGCCGGCTCTCCTCGTGACGCTCAATGGCGCGATCTTCCAAATCCTGGAACACCTGGACGCGAAAGGGCTTTATGGAAACCTTCTCGATCTTTTTGAACTTTTTGACGATTCGGATGTGCGAGCCGCTTATGAAGCCGGAGAAGAACTCGAAGCAACCGCTAGCCTGCTGAAGACTCAGCCCAATCCCGGTTTCATCGTCCCCCCAGAACACCGGCAGGATATCGCTCGGGTAATCGGAACGCTATGGTCGTGCGACGTAGGTGGCCTCTCGTTCCGAGAAGCCCTTAGTCAATTAAGACCTGGACATTAGAGGGGGGTATTTGGCGGAGGCGCATGGGAATCGAACCCACCCAGAACGGTACTAGCGCTCTGCTGACGGTTTTGAAGACCGCGGAGCCCACCAGGACTCTACCGCCTCCGTCCAGCCAAAGATCGACCGCGTTCCATATACACACTTTCAGCCTTGGATGGAACCTTTTTCCCTATGGGACTACTATGATAACATCGTCGAGTGAATTCAAGCCCGGGATATGCTCTAAAGGAGGAACGTCAGTCATGCCAAAGGACTTCGTTCATTACTACCGGTCCCCCCTAGTGGGGTGGCTGGAACTCCGAGCCTCCGACGAAGGGATACATTCTGTTGAATTCATTGACAAACCTTCCCGGACCCCGAGTGAAACCAGCCATTCGCTCTTGGCAAAGCTCGTTGCCGAGCTTGATAAGTACTTCGCAGGCCAACCGGTCAAATTCTCGGTCCCTGTCAAGCCGCTGCTTGGAACCGCCTTTCAGCGTCGGGTCTGGTCGGAACTTCTCCGAATCCCGTACGGCCAAACAGCTTCGTACGCAGAGATTGCCGAGCGAATCGGCAACCCTCAGGCTTCCCGGGCCGTGGGATCTGCAAACGGGGCAAATTCCATACCGATCCTGATCCCGTGTCACCGAGTGGTCAAATCCGACGGCAGTCTTGGGGGATTCGGTTCGGGCACGCACATAAAACAGCGGCTCCTGGAACTGGAGGGAGCTAAAGGCAAATGGTCCCAGGGTCTACGAGCTTGAACTCAATTCATTGATTTGCGCCTCCATGAGGTCCGCCGCGGTTCTCAACGTTGCGGCGTCCAAAGCGAACTTCGCGCCGGCTGTAGCAAAGAGTTGAGGGATCGGCAGAGTTCCTCCCTTTGCAAGCGCTTGCCTGTACGCTTCCACCGCGGCACGCTGGTCTTCCAGGGAATTGCCCCAGATCTGGACCGCGCCCAACTGCGCGAGTCCATATTCTACGTAGTAGAACGGCACGGTGTGAATGTGCAGTTTGCGCTGCCAGCCTGTTGCCTGTTCTTTTTCCAGGCCGCTCCAGTCAATCCATGTGATGAACCGGTTCCATGCCGCTGCAAAGGCTGCGTCACATTTTGCCGGGTCCTGGGCTTCATGCGGATTTTCGTACACCCAGTGCTGGAAAGCGTCTACCACTGCCATGTAGGGCCAAAAGAGGATGCTCTTTTCCAGGTGATCCACAAGGGCGCGCGCAGTGTCGGCCTCGCTGTAAAAGCCCCCTTGGCCCTTGCTCAGATAAGGCCCGGCGAGCAGCTCCATGGCCATGGACGCCACTTCGGCAAATTCCATTCCCACCGCACGCTGCTGGTAATACGGCAGGCGCGAAACCTCGAAATCATGGAACGCATGGCCTGATTCGTGGAGCAATGTCTGCACGTCATCATGGATGCCCACCGCATTCATGAAAATGAAAGGCCGCTTCGCGGCCGCGAAGTGTGTGCAATATCCTCCAGGGGCCTTATTCTTCCGATTTTGCAAATCCAGGAGGCCTTCGTTCAGCATAACGTCAAAATAGTCCCCGAATTCCGGCAGCACTTGATGAAAGATCGCAGAGGACCGCGCTTTGAGCTCATCCGCCTCCTTGAAAGGTCTCAACGGAGGCCGCCCTAGTGGGTCCACATCCATGTCCCAGGGACGGAGCGAGTCTATGCCCATTTGCCTTCGGCGGCGCTCGCATATCCGTTCGGCGATCGGCACAATCGCTTCTTGGATAGCTTGGTGAAACGCCTTGCAATCGTCGGGCGTGTAATCAAAGCGGAGCATATCCTTCCATCGAAACGAGCGATAGTCCGGGAAATCCGCGTTGGCCGCGATCGTGCTTCGTAGGCCCAGAAACTTCTTCCAGAGATCACCGATGCTTTCCCAGTCCCGGAGCTGGCGCTGCAATGCTAATCGCCAGGCATTTTCCCGCATTCCTCGGTCAAGCTGCTGAAATACCGGCCGCAGTTGAGGAATGGTTACTTCCTTTCCTTCCCACTCCACTGTTTGGCCGCCGATGATCCGATCATATTCGTTGCAGAGCTTTTCTTCATCCGTGAGCAGCGGCAGGTTCTCTTCTCGAAAGAGCTCTGCCTGAGACCGCATCTTCCGGAGCGGGATTTTGAATCCGGGAGGGACGCGCGCCTGTTCCAGGAGCTTTGTCTTGAGCTGCTGTTCAGCCTGCTTGGCGTGAGGAAAGATCTCGTCAAGATACCGATGGAAGCGTGCTTCGGCCTCTTTGTCCGCTGTATTCTGTGTAGTGGCCACGTACAGGCGGCTGTGCGTTTCATCGACCAGTTCAGCCAGACGAGTCCAGTCTGCCAGAAAGGCTTCTACATTATCCTCGGTGAGCGTCCTCTCAACCAGATTCGCGTAATAACGTGCAAACCGATCCCATGACCAGTCGAGCGTTGCCGTCGCATTTTGAGGAAGGGAATCAAACATCCACGACTCCTTCTTAGTTGCACAAACTTTCATGATTCCGCGACACATGTCATTTCTGGAACCGATAAATCGAACCCAGGTTCAAGATTCCCGTCACTTCATCCAAGGCGTTGCGGGTCTCATCAATTAGGGCTGGGTCCGCAAGATCGTCCGGATGAAGCTTGTCCCGGTAATGCCGTTCTCCCCAGGCAATGAGCCTGTGGTAAAGACCGTCGTTGAAAATGATGCCCTGATGAGTTGATGCAAGCTCCTGCTCCGTCAACACTACTCGCAGCCGTAGACATGCCGGACCGCCGCCGTTCTTCATGCTCTGTCGCACATCCACGAAATGAGCTTGGGCTATGGGGTTGTCCTCTGCTCTTATGCGTTCCAGAGCAGCGCGTGTTCTCGGATTCTCTTCACTCTCCACAGGCGCAATCAGGCTCATGGTCCCATCCGGCAGTGAAACGAGCTGGCTGTTGAAAAAGTACGTCTCTACCGCTTCTTGGACCGAGAGTTCTCGAGACGACACTTCCATGAGGATCAACTCATCTCCACAGAGGCCAAAGAACTTCCGCTTCAACTCATCCAAGACCGACTCAGACTCATGGAAAGCTTCCGCGTGATACAGAAAGACGTTTCCATTCCCTACTGATATCACGTCGTTATGAAAAACTCCCGCGTCAATGGCTTCCGGGCTTTGCCGAGAAAATACGGTCGCGGCAGGATCGAGGCCGTGGAGCCTGGCGATCGCTTGCGAGGCCTCCAGCGTCTGACGCGCCGGGAACCGCTGAGGCCCTTGATCGGTTTGATCGAAGCCTGTTCGGCCGTATACAAAAAGCTCGATTCCGGATCCGCCGTACGAAGCGCAGAGGCGGGTATGATTCGCAGCGCCTTCGTCAGAGAAATGCATCGCTCGTGGAAGAGGATCATGGTGACCGAAGAGCTCCTCACTTGGGAAAATCCTCTTAAGAATCCCGGCAGTGAATGGCGGTTCGACGGACCGATGAAACTGGCTCAGCAGGTTCGCGGGCGTGAAGTGGACTCGCGTGTCGGCCGAGTCCGCGCTGGGCGATACTGTGGCGGCGTTTGCAGCCCACATACTCGATGCGCTGTAGCACAACGCGAGAATCTGAGGCGCCTCGCGTGCTGCTTTTTCAACGACCTGCGCTTCGGAACCGCGAAACCCCAAACTGCGCAGGGTATCGAAATCCGGTCGCTCCTGGGGCGGCAACACTGCCTGCTTCACACCCAGGTCCGCCAAGAATTTCATTTTGGCGAGGCCTTGCAGCAGAGCAGCCCTTGGATTGGACACGGTCAGGCCGTGGGCCATGGACGCGATATTCCCATAGGATAGCCCACTGTAATTATGGGTCGGCCCGACCAGACCATCAAAATTTACTACAAAAGCACAAGTGGCCATGTCAAAGCTCAATACCAGGGAGTGGTGTCCCGGGCGCAGCCACGCTGTCCGCTTCAATCGAGGCCACCGGATACGAGCAATAATCGGCGGCCAGGTATGCTGATGGTCGGTGATTGCCGCTCCAACCGATGCCACCGAACGGAAGCTTCGAACTAGCGCCAACAGTCTGGCGATTCCAATTCACCACGCCCGCGCGGATCTTTCGGAAGAACTCGCCGTACAGTTCGTCATTGTCGCTGAGCAATCCCGCAGCAAGACCGAAGCGAGTGTTGTTCGCTTCCCGGAGCGCCTCGTCAAAATCGCTCACCCGGATCAGTTGCAGAAACGGGCCGAAGAACTCCTCATCAGGCCGATTAGGAACTCGAGACACATCCATGAGTCCGGGCGAAAGCAATGCCTTAATCTCTCGAAGCAACTTCATTTCCACCAGCGACACGCCGCCGTCTTTCGCGAACCGATTCTGAACGGCGAGCAATTCCGTTGCAACTTGATCGGAAATGACCGGCCCCATGAAAGGCTCAGGATCGTCGGTCCAGATTCCGACCCGCACATGACCCATTAGCTCCACGAGCTGGTCGATGAAACGGTCACCGTTTTTTCCCACAGGGACAATGAGCCGACGAGCGCAGGAACAACGTTGGCCGGCTGTGATGAAAGCAGAAACCGCGGTGAGATACGCGGCCGCCTTCAGATCCGCAACCTCATGCACAATGAGCGGGTTATTTCCGCCCATTTCCAGCGCAAGGATCTTCTCTGGTTGTCCGCCAAAGGCCTGGTGCAGCGCTCGTCCAACCTCGGCGCCGCCGGTGAAGAACAGGCCGTTCAAATCGGCGTCACGTGATAGAGCGACGCCGGTCTGGCGACCTCCTTGGACCATGTTGATGGCGCCCGGCAGGATTCCCGCTCGCTCCCACAATTCCAGGGTCTTCATAGCCACGAGAGGCGCTTGTCTGCTCGGCTTGAAGACAACGGTGTTCCCCGCGAGCAGAGCCGGAACAATATGGCCGTTGGGGAGATGCCCGGGAAAGTTGAACGGCCCGAGCACTGCCAGAACGCCATGCGGCCTGAACCGCGTGATCCCTCGCGCGGCCGGCGTTTCTTCCAATCTGACGCGGCATCGATCCTGGTACGCCTCTATAGAGACCCCTATCTTGCCGATCATGGAATCCACTTCAGCGAGCGATTCCCATCTGGGTTTACCGGTGTCCACACAAATCGCCTCGGCCAGGTTGTCTCGATCCCTTTCAAGCTCTTTTCCAAAGGCTTCCAGATGCCTGATTCGCGCATCAGGCCCGAGAGCATCCCACGACGGGAACGCGTCCCGCGCGGCGCAGACCGCCTCATGGACTTCGTCTTCAGTCGCTGCTCGTCCCTCCCATATCACGCGGCCTGTGGCCGGATCGGCCGATGAAAAAAGAGGCCCCGTTCCTGCACGCCATTCATTGCCCACAAAATGGACCTTCTCCTCCATTAACCAGGCTCCTTCTTGGGGCTTAAGGGAGCGTAACAGACCTGGTCGCCTTCTCTTACGTGCAGCGCATCAGCCACGCGCGTGCGAATGCGGATCTCGCCATCTGATAATGCCTCCAGGCATCCCATGCACGCTCGGAAATCGTGTGCGGTATTCGTGATCAGAAAACGCTCGGATTGGATATCTTCTCTCGTAATCTCGCGCGCCGCGGCAAATCGGCTCTCTTTGACAATACGGATTTCATGGGGCCGCGCTACCACGATA
Organism: Deltaproteobacteria bacterium; assembly: GCA_016875095.1. GTDB lineage: Bacteria > Desulfobacterota > Desulfomonilia > Desulfomonilales > Desulfomonilaceae > VGSG01. The sequence goes on along the minus strand of VGSG01000001.1, from coordinate 91,619 downwards.
GGTCCGGCCTCAAAGATATCCACCATCCCGCTGAATCGAAACCCTTCGTCTTCAAGCATCTTGAGCGCCGGCCGGGTGTCGGGATGCACTTTCCCGATCACTCCCTGAGCCTCCTCAGGCAACAAAGAGATGTAGATGGGGCACTTGGGCATGAGTTCAGCAATAAACCTCTTGTCTTTCACGCTGAGATAGTCCGCTTTGGGAAAGTCCATGTCGAAGAAGCGCCGGCCAAGGGCCTCCCAAAATGGCGACCGTCCATTCTCGTCCACCACCCCGCGCATTTCCGCTATGATGAGAGGCTCGAAGCGCTCGCGTCGCAACGCCATGAAGAGGAACCTGAACAGGGACAAGAGCCGGCCGTTTCCATGTTTGCGGTATTCCGGGACGAGGAAGAGACCGCCGATTTCGCAAGGACCGCTGTGTTCGGTCACAAGGTGCAGAATACTCACCTCCTTGCGGACTCCAAGTGTCATGGATTCGTGAACGACATTCTCAATCCTGTAAGCGTAAAAAGGCTGAAATCCTCCCACCTTAGAGACGATACAGCTCGTGCCGACCACCTTGCCTGCTTCCGGGTCCTCCATGACGAAAATGTACAGCTCTCCACCAGGCGCTCGCGGGGCTATCTGAAAGGCCCGCAAAGAGTCGGCGATCCGAATCGCGAGCAAGTCCCTATCCTTTGGCAACGACGTCAGGCCAAAATCCGCCATGTCGGCCAGTTCCGCCAAGGCATCCAGATCCGTTTCCGCCACCGGGCGAATTATCACCATGTGCGCTCCCTTTCAGAATGCCTCCGCTGCCTCAAGCAGGGTTGCTTCCACAATCTCCGCCACCCGATCTATGTCGTGAAATGTCACCGCTCCCACAGGGATAAGAAAACGAACTCGTGTTTCCTTGGATCCACAATAGAACGCAATCACACCCGCGTCAAAGAGCATGTGAATGAATTTCTTGCTCTTTTCCGCTTCGCCTTGAAACGGAGTAAACGCAATCATAGCTCCGATACCGTACGGGCCGGTCAAGAGCTGAGGATGCCGTGAGGAAATCTCCCGCAGGCGGCTGACAAAGCGCTCGTGCAGCCTCGCAATTCTTCCTTCAGGACCGAAGTAATCGCCCGAGGTGAGCATTCTGATGATCGCGAGCGCCGCGAAGATCGCCGCGGTGCTCGCGGTGAACGTCTGGCTGATCAAGCCAGCTCGAGGCCCATAAACCTCGCGAAAGAGCGTCGCGCAAACCTGCGACAACTTCCCTACGGTAACGACGTCCACCCACTCGTCCAATCCATAGTGCTGAAAGGCAAAGAGTTCGGTGGTTCGGCCAAACGTTTGGATTTCGTCCACGATGACGGCAACGCCATTGTCTCTGAGCAGCTTCATAAGAGCCGCGAAGAAACGAGCGTCCCCCGGGTAAAAGCCCCCCTCGCCCTGGATGAGTTCAAATATCATGGCCGCGTGTCTTCCGGGGTAGCGCTTCAGGTGGCCTTCGATTGATGTGAGAGCACGGTTGACGCTCTCCTCCGCTGAGAGAGGATCGAAGAACGGGACATAATCCACTGCAAGAGTGAGGGGCAGACCTTCCCGATAATCGGGTTTGTCGGTCACCTGAGAGAGCGCGAGGGAGCGACCGGCAAAGCCTCCCTCAAAGGCCAGGAGCCTATCCGCAGGGCTTTTTTTTTGGAAGGTAAGCTTGAGCGCGTTCTCATTCGCCATTGCCCCACTTGTGGCAAAGAAGCAATGCACGATTCTTGCGCCATGAGCGTTGGCCGCGTGAACCAACATGCGAGCCAGTTCGAGGCTCTCCTCATTCTGCTGGAGATTGCCCTGCATAACCGTGTTACGGAGCGCAGCGTCCAGAGCGGCCTCTACAACAGCCGGATGCGAGTGGCCCAGGTAATGAACGCCAATCCCGGAAATGAAATCATACTTCACGCTTCCATCAGCCAGCTCGACTAGCGGACCTTTTCCGATTCCGCTCCCAAAGTAAGGGTGGAAGAGGGGTCCACCCCGAAGTCGGCCGAACTCTTCGACAAGGTCGTCATAAGATTTCTTGAGCGCCGGAATTGGGGGGCGGATATCGGTAAGCCGGGATTGATGTGCGAGAAGGCTCCGGAGAATGAGATTCTTCGCTTCCAAGACCTTTGGGTCGGTCAGAAAAGACTCCGCTACAAGCTTCTCCATAACCATATCCCCCGTCTCCACGAGCAGTGGCCTTATAGTTCACCAGGTCGGAAGCCCCGTCAAGACGGACGGTCATGGCGTAAGCCCGGATGCCGTCATCGTTACGTAATGTCACCTAAAGAAGCTGAAAAATTCGGTTACTTTTCTTTTCCCGCCACGGCAAGCTTCGGCTGAGCAGGCTTGAATTGGCTTACCCTTTTGTATAGCGGCGACATGTCTCGCAGCCTTTGAATAACCGGCGGCAAGGCATTCATGAGCGCGTCAATGTCTTCGTTTGTGTTTTCACTGCCGAGCGTGAAAAGGAGGGAACCCTGCGCGGACCCCGGATCGATGCCCATCGCGAGCAGCACATGGGACGCCTTAAGAGACATGGAAATGCACGCGGACCCGCTTGCCACTTGAATCCCCTCCATGTCCAAAAAGAGCAACATGGATTCGCCCTCAACGTACCGAACAAGAACGCTCACATTGCCGGGAAGCCTTCGGGTTGGATGACCCACGAGAGCCACCTCTTCAATCCGGCCCGTGACTTCCCGAATGAGGCGGTCTCTCAGGGGCGTCAGATGCGCGATGCGGGCGTCCATCTCTTCGGAGGCAATTGCCGCGGCTATGCCCATGCCCACGATTCCGACAACGTTTTCCGTTCCCGCGCGGAAGCCGCGTTCCTGCCTGCCCCCATCCAGGAGAGGCGCTATCTTGGTCCCTCTCCGAATGAAGAGAGCGCCCACGCCCAGAGGGCCGTAAAACGCGTTCGCGGCAAGTGAGAGGAGGTCTACGTTCAGGGCTTCCACGTCGACCGGAATGACGCCGGCAGTGGCCACCGCATCCGTGTGGAACGGGATGTTGTGTTTTCGGGCTATCTGGCCGATCTCCGCAATATACTGAATCGTGCCGACTTCGTTGTTCGCGTGCATCACGGAGATGAGCGCCGTGTTGGGTGTGATGGCTCTTTCCACATCATCCGGGTCAACCAGGCCGTGCTTGTCCACGGGCAGAAAGGTCACAGCCACACCCTCTTTCTCCAGGGACCGCGCGGCGTGAAGCGTCGAGAAGTGCTCGATGGAAGAGGTGATCAAATGCTTCACCGGCGACCTATTCGCCTGAAGGACTCCTTTCAAGGCCCAGTTGTTCGCTTCCGTTCCTCCTGAAGTGAAAATGATCTCCTCCTCTTTTGCATGGAGGAGAGTGGCTACCCTGTCCCGAGCCATCTCCAGGGCTTCGGTCACTTCTTCTCCCGCGGAGTAGATGCTCGACGGGTTGTGGAACCGCTCGCGAAGAAACGGGATCATCGCGTCAACAACCTGCGGCAGAGGCGGCGAGGCCGCCACATGGTCCAAATGGATTGTTCTCATCTTGTGCCCCCTGAATAGGTTTTGCCTATGACCATGGCCAATTCATCGCCCTATATTCGTAACATTAGTAACGCGAGGAGAAATGTCAAAACCGAGAGCCTTACGAGGCGCCGTAGGGACCTCTCCACCAAGAGCTCTCACCATCCGCAACCTCTTCCAGCGGCCCCTGGCGCCACGGAGGGACTTGGTCATCACGACCTGTCGGCTCAGATCTTGCCGACCTTCAGATGGCCGCCGAGCCCGAGTTACCACTTGCGCTGACCCAGCGCTTATGCTAAATTTCTAACTTATTCCGTTTGTTAAGCCGAACAGCGCGGCCGAACGAGGCCGGTCGTGAGAGGGCTGCTCTCGGGCATAGAACACCCGGGCCACTCATTTATTCGCCCATCAAATTCGGAGACGCCCGCATGATACGACGTGCGCTGGTAACCTGTGTCGCTCTGATGGGTATCATCGGACCCTGGCAGGCTGCCGTTGCTTCACGCGCGCAGGACTTCCTTCGAGAAGGTTACCGGGCTGCAATGGCCCGTGAGTGGGACGAGGCCATTCAGTGGTACACTCGCGCGGTTCAGGAGGATGGGGCAAATCCGGAGATTTACTTCCACCGCGCGGTGGCGCTCGAAATGGCTCAACGGCTGGACGAGGCGGCATCAGATTACGAAAAGGCGCTCCAGCTTAAGCCCGACAACTATCTGGCCCTCGAATACCTGGGGAAATTGTACGAGAGAAAGGGTGACTACATCCGGGCCTTAGAGATGTATCGGCGGGCCCTGCCGCTCGTAAAGAATTCCAAATGGAGGTCCATTCTTAAGGTCTGGATGACCCAAGCCGAAGAAAAAATAAGAGAATCCAAGAAAAGGTAAACGGAAGCTCCGAGCTTTACTTGCAAGAACTCTCTTCTCTCAACGCCGTACAGCGTGACCCAGCGACTCAACATTCTCGCGGCCTGTAGCGTTCCGATCTGATCAGGCAATGCGATCCATGCCTTCGTACAGGGATCGAATTTCCTGTTTGAGCGTGGTTATCTTTCTGCTTTTTTCCAGTATCTGTTGGACCGTTCGTTCGTCGTACAGACGAATTGCGGTTATAGAGAGTTTGCCTGAACTCTCACCCACCTGCACGCCATCCGGAAGGACTTTGACCACACTGTACACCTCGACGTTTGCCCCGTCTGGAGCCATGCTTACCACCTGATCGCCAGGTTGAACCGTCTTCATGGGGACCCCCTTTTCAGGAATCGGCCTTGGTGAAACAGGTTCATTCTCCAGCGAGGGCCTCGACATGACGACGGGGGGCGCCGGCCCCGTGCGCGGCCGTTCACGCGCGAGCCCTCTGCTTTCAGAATATAGCGGGTAGCCGGTTTGATCAACGTGTCTCTTGGGACTACGAAGCCCTGAGGGCCTCTACGATCTTGAGCCTGGCTGCTCTCCATGCCGGGAGCAAACCACCGAAAAAGCCCATTACAGCGGCAAATGCAAGACTATAAGCGGATATCTGCGGAGTGAGCTTGAATCCGAAGGCTAGTTCGGAAAAAGTCTGCCAGTTGAGGGTGGAAATCGTTAGGAGTTGCAGCAATGAACCGCACACCAGACCGACCAAGCCGCCGATCACTCCGATCATGAGGGACTCGACCAGAAACGCTGAAAGGATGTCGGCCCGCGTAAATCCTAGCGCCCTCAGCGCGCCTATTTCCGCAGTGCGGTTGGCCACCGCGGCGTACATGGTGACCATGGCGCCTAGAATCGCGCCAAGACTAAAGAAAATCGTCATGCCCATTCCCAGGATACGGATGAACTTGGCCATCATCTCAGATTGACTTTGGTAGAATTCCAGTTCCCGCTTCACCTGGATGGTAAAACGGGGGTCACTCTGCAATTGTGCGCTGAATTCCTGAAAATCGTCCCGTCCCGGCACGCGTGCAAGGATCGCGGAATAGCTGTTCCTACGAAACGCGGACATCAGTTGGTCCACGTCACCCCATATCTCGGAATCAAAAGCGGTATTGGCCGCGTCGAAAATCCCCACCACCATCCAGCGGCTCAGGGCAAATTGAGGTTGGGAGCCGACACCGCAGCTTTCGATCCTCCGCGCGATGCTGCTCCCCACAATAATCTCACGGGATCCCGGCCGAAACATCCTGCCCGCCACGAGTTTTACCTGAGGCCGGAGCGCGAAGGACTGGGGCCCGACGCCACGAACCGTCACGTGGGCCAATGCGCCCGATTCCACCTTCGGGAGGGCAACCAGCACCAGCGTTTCCTTTGCCACAACCGGCTCGCCCGCAGGGTCACGCTCGATCTGGGGCTGGTTCTCAATAATGGATGCCTCACCCCTGGAAATTACGCTACTTACCTCGGTCTCGGCGGATCCTCGCAGCGCTATGGCGTTCTCCGGGTGGCCCGTCTCCGTAAGCGTGCGCTCTAACCCTTCAGCCAGCATCAAAACGGCCACAAAGACGAAAGTTACCAGGGCCATGCCCCCGGCTGTAAGACCCGTGGTGATCTTTCTCGATCTGATGCTGCGCAGACAGTAGGTGAAGAGCACGGTCATCGGCCGATCCCGGTAGGATTGCTCATGGGAACAGGCTTCCTTATGGAGAAGGCGCCGCCATAGACGCGAAAAAACCCTCAGGCCGTAGCCATTTCAAGCGAAGAGCGTTCAAGCCATACATCGAAGACGCCGCTAAGCTCTCTGGCTATGGCCTCTTTGACCAACTCCAGGCTAACGGGCGTCTCCGATATCTGATTGAGGCTAACCATTCGGGCGTCAGGCATGTCGCAGGAGATAATCAGCTCCTGAGGATCGATCTCTAAATCCACATTCAGGCTAAATCCGTGCGACGTGATCCCGCGCCGGATCCTGATACCGATAGAAGCTATCTTGTCGTGCGTGTCGGTCCAGACGCCCACTTTCCCATCTTGTCTGAAACCCGACACCCCGAAGTTCGCGAGTGTTCGTATGATTGTCTCCTCTAGCATCGAGACATAGTCACGGATTCTCCGTCGCGGGTTCGTCAGATCGAATATAGGATAGCCCACGAGTTGGCCGGGGCCGTGGTACGTGGCGCCACCGCCTCTATCCACGTTATAAAACGCCACACCGCGAGCTTTCAGTTGATCTCGTGGCATGAGGACGTGCGAATCGAGACCTCGCTTCCCGAGAGTAATCGTCGGCGGATGCTCCAGCAGGAGGAGGGTGTCAGGTCCGCCGCGCAAGAGCTTCCGCTCGATGATCGCTTGCTGGCTCCTCAGCGCATCCTGATATTCGGTGCGCGGTAGGTCGACCAGGAGCACTTTTCTTAGGGCATTTCTTGCGGGGAATCCAGCCAACACGGATCACACCGGACGGGCCTGGGTTCGTCGAGGCGCTCCACCAGCGCTAAAGATCAGATTTTTTCCACAATCATGGCAGCGCCCATCCCCCCGCCAACGCACAGCGTGGCGAGCCCGCGCTTGACCTCAGGCCTTTTGTTCATTTCGTGAAGGAGGGTCGTCAGGATCCTGGCCCCCGAAGCCCCTATTGGGTGACCGATCGCAATCGCGCCGCCGTTCACGTTGGTGATATCGGGATTGAAACCCAGATCCTTCTTGCAAGCGAGCGTCTGGGCCGCAAATGCTTCGTTTGCTTCGACCAGGTCAATGTCGTGGATAGTCAGGTTTGCTTTTTCCAGGGCCTTGCGGGTGGCCGGTATGGGGCCCAGGCCCATAACTTTCGGATCCACGCCCGACGAGGCGTAAGAAACGATCCGCGCCATGGGCTTCATCCCTTTTTCCTTGGCCTTTTCCGCAGACATGACCAGCACGGCGGCCGCCCCGTCGTTGATCCCTGAAGCATTGCCCGCAGTGACCGTCCCGTCCTTCTTGAACGCGGGTTTCAGTTTGGCCATAAGTTCCTTATTGGTCTGACGCGGATGTTCGTCAGTGTCAAAGATCTTGGGATCGCCTTTGCGCTGCGGGATCAGAACAGGAACTATCTCGTCCTTGAATCGACCTGATTGTATGGCTCTGGCAGCCCTGGCCTGGCTCTCCATGCCGAAATCGTCCTGCTCCGCCCGCGAAATCCCGCACTGCTCAGCAACGTTTTCCGCTGTGATCCCCATATGATATCGGTTAAAGATCTCCCACAGACCGTCGTGTATCATTAAGTCAACCACCGTGTCGTCATTGAGGCGGGCCCCCCATCTTGCCTTGGAAATCGCGTACGGCGCCGCGGACATGTTTTCAGCGCCGCCCGCCACGATCACGTGCGCGTCGCCTGCCTTGACGCACTGCGCGGCCAGAGAAACGGCTCTCAAACCGGATGCGCAGACCTTGTTAATGGTCATTGCCGGGACTTCCTTAGGAATCCCCGACTGGATAAGGACTTGGCGGGCCACATTTTGGCCCAGCCCTGCCTGGAGCACGCACCCGAATATGAGTTCCTCCACGTCAACCGGATTGAGTCCGGTTCGTCTCAAAAGCTCTTGCACCACGGTTGCTCCCAGGGTCACCGCAGAGACATCTTTCAGGGCGCCGCCGAATGTTCCAACAGGCGTACGCACTGCGTTAACGATCACAACTTCTGTCATGAACAAATCCTCCTTGGCCGTGTGCCTTGAACCTTACAGCATGAAGGCGATGCTATATGCTTTCTTGTCGGCTAGCAGGGTCACAAATCGGCTGGACAAGGCCGATTTTTAAGTATAAACGTCAGTGGCTTGCATGGCAAACGGAAAATGCGGGCGCAAACGCGGAGAGGCCGCTTCATATGAAAATGAGTGTCTGTCGGTCTAGTAGGCAGCTTGCACTCATCATGTCACGGATGGGTCTTACATGTCTCGGAGCATGGGTGTCCGGCAACATGTCCCCACTCCCGGCCGCGCTCGGGTTGCTCGCCGTACTCTGGTCTGCGGGCCTGTCGTGGGCCGATCCCGCGGTTCGTCCGTCGACCCTTGATTCCGCTTTGCAGGCAATCCAAGCGGCGGAGCGCTCCGTGTTGAGGTTCACCAACGCGCAACGCCATGAACACGGGCTGCGACCTTTGGAACCTACCAAGTCGCTTAGAGCGGTTGCACGCAAACATAGTGAGCACATGTGCTCTACGGGCGCCTTTGAACATGAGTCGGACTCCTTCCCGAAAGGATGGAGGAAATTCTCCGAGAGGCTCAAACTCGCCGGCGTGGGCGCGGGAGCAGAGAACATCGGGTACAGGACGTGGGACCGGGACGCAGAAAAGTGGGCGGCGGAGGTTGTCCACGGTTGGATGAGGAGCAAGACCCATAAGAAGAACATTCTAAACCCCGGGCACCGATATCTTGGAATAGGTGTGCTCCGGTGTCGTAACAACCTGGGATACGCCACCCAGGTGTTCTCTCCTGAACCGGGCAGATCCCGCTGAACAAAAGGGAGAAAAACCCAGCCGAATTGTGTGCCCTGAACAGCGAAGTGTCGTATAATTTATATTAACGCTACGTTTACCTGAGCGAAGTCCGGCAAAGCGCCCAGGAGAATCCAGTGGTTCGGATGATCTTCACACCGCTCCTTCTATTCTTTGCCGTGCTCTCTGTGACGGGATGCGGCTCCATTATGCCCGAACGGAAAGAATCCACCGCTAAGCGGCAGATTTACGAGGAAGACATCGGCAGCGGGAGCAGAAGTATGTCTACTCCTGAGGAGGGCGCACAGACTCAAACGGCCCCGGTCGATCCACCAGCCGCCTATGGCGGACAGGCTGAGCCGCAAACTCAGCCGCAGCCGATCGAACCCGGTGCGAGATCCCCCCGCAGGTATATTTGGAGAGATAAGGGGGGCGGAGAGAGAAGCTGGGATGCGGCGCCGCGGGGCGACACTGAATCGCGCTGAATGAGGGGCATTTCAGCAAGCGCCGGAAAAACCAAAGGCTTTTGAACGCTCTGACGGGGAGGCCTTGTTTGGTAAAGGACCTCCCCGGTATTTTGGAAGAGCTTATCAGCCGCATTAACAGGATGAGGATCTCATCGGACGCCGGCCCTTATTTCTCGCGCGCCCGATGTGGCCGCGGAATCGACCTTTCGATGAAAAGCATTATTCTCAACGCCCAGTTTCAACTCTTGTCGGCAACCAATCTCTGCTTGTTCCTCATCATGGCCACCTGGACCTATCTTCCCCTTTACATCGTGGAAATAGGAGGGGATGTTGCGGACGCGGGAATTGTGATGGGTTCGCTGGGAGTGACTTCGCTGGGATCAATCCCGCTTCTCACTCCTCTCATGGACAAGTACGGGCGCAAAATATTTATCGTTGCGGGTGTGTTCCTCGCAGGTGTTTCCAATGTGGGGTTTCTTCTGTTTGACGCCTATTCTCCGTTGATGATTCTGGTGAGGTTGTTGCAAGGCGTGGCTTTTGCCGCGTGTTTCAACGGATGCTCCACCGGGGTGGTTGACCTGATTCCTCCGGAGCATCGCGCGCAAGGAATCGGAATCTTTGGCGTTTCCGGTTCTCTTGCAGTGGCCGTCGGCCCGTACTTGGGGGAGACCGTGCTCCTTGCGTGGGGATTCCCCGCCTTTTTCTTGCTCCTCACAGGCTTCGGCCTCCTGGGCTTCGGTCTGGCGCTGATGGTGAAGGAACCCAGTCGGAAAGCAGGACACGAAGGTCTTCGCGATTTCTTTCCCACCGCGTTCAGAGACCGGCATTACATCATGATGATCGTGGCTGCGATCTTTGGCAGCGCGTTCGCCGCCATGAACACTTTCTTCCCGCTTTACGCCAAAAGCATTGGGCTACGCGCGGGTGTCTTCTTCACCTGTTACGGGGTCAGTCTCGTGGTCGTCAGGGTTCTGCTTGGAGAGATTGCGGACCGGGTGAGTCGGAAGAGACTCATATTTGCTTGTCTCTTGGGATTCGGATCCATGTTGATCCTCACATCGATGATCTCCACCGTGTGGCACATGGTGATACTGGGGGTGCTCTTTGGGCTGCTCCAGGGCCTCTCCTATCCTGCCATGATGGCGCAAATGGTAGACAGATCACGGGAAACCAATCGAGCTGCCGTGGTGGGGCTGTTCACCGGCTCATTCGGCGCGGGAATCAATGTCTCCATGCTTGTGTGGGGTTATGTGGCGGAGCTGACCGGCCTAGCCGCGATGTATATGGTCGGCGGAATCCTAGTGTACCTGGCCGCAGCGATCTCAATCTATATGATTTGGGGCACGGCCGCAGCCAAACGCTCACCCGCCTGACATTTCAGGGATCCGGGCAGGCACGAGGCTCGCCCAGGCAAATGCTTCTCGCGACCGACGCGCATAGGTAGGCGGGAATCTCGGGAGATTGTCTCCACTGCGGCTTGTTACTCGTCTTCGTCGGTCTTCAGAACTGCCAGGAATGCGGCCTGAGGTATGGCCACGCTTCCCACCAGCTTCATCCTCTTTTTTCCTTCTTTTTGTTTTTCCAGGAGTTTTTTCTTACGAGTGATGTCCCCGCCGTAGCACTTCGCTGTCACGTCTTTCCTCAAGGCGGAAACCGTTTCTCTCGAAATTATCTTGCCGCCGATCACTCCCTGGATGGGGATTTTGAATAGTTGCCGCGGGATCTCTTTCTTGAGCCTCTCACAGGATTTTCGCGCCCGATCGTACGCGCGGTCCCGATGCGCCAGCATGGAGAGCGCATCCACCTTCTCACCGTTTACGAGAATATCCACCTTGACGAGATCCGTGGGACGGTGCTCCAGGAAGTCGTAATCGAAAGAAGCGTATCCTTTGGATACGGATTTGAGCTTATCGTAGAAGTCGAAAAGCACCTCGGCCAAAGGGAGGTCAAAGGTCAGCTCGACGCGCTTGGCGTCAAGATAATTGAAGTTCTTCTGAATCCCCCGCCTGTCGATGCAGAGATTAATCACATTCCCCACGTATTGATCCGGGCAGATGATCGATGCGCGGATGAAAGGTTCCCGCGCCTCTTTGATGTGCGTTGGGTCGGGATATTTCGCCGGATTGTCGATGATGACTTCCGCGCCATCCCTCAAGACAAGATTGTACTGCACCGAGGGGGCCGTGAGGACCAGGGAAAGCCCATATTCCCGTTCCAGTCGTTCTTGGACGATCTCTAAGTGGAGCAACCCAAGGAATCCACATCTGAAGCCGTGACCCAGCGCTGTGGAATGGTCTTTTTCAAAGGTAAAGGAGGCGTCATTGAGCTTAAGTTTTTCCAGCGCGTCCGCCAATTCATCATAATCATCCGAAGAGACGGGGTACAGTGAGGAAAAGACCACCGGCTTGGCAAGCTGGAAGCCCTTCAATGGAGCATCACAGGGTCTCTTATCCAAGGTGACCGTGTCGCCTATGCGGGTGTCGCGGACAGTCTTGATACCTGCGATCAGGTATCCCACTTCACCCGCAACGAGCTTGCTTTGCGGCTCCCGCTGAATGAGGAACACACCGGTTTCCTCAACCTTGTAGCATTTCTCCGTGGACCACAAACGGATGATATCACCGGGCTTCAGCTCGCCGTCGAAGATCCGCAGGTGCACGATCGTGCCACGGTACGCATCCCAATGAGAATCAAAGATCAGAGCCTTCAGCGGCGCTTCAGGATCTCCTCGGGGAGGCGGGATATCTCGAACGATTGCCTCCAGCGCCTCTTCGATACCGATGCCTTCTTTCGCGGAAACCATGACCGCCTTGTCTCCAGGCAAGCCCAGGTCCTTCTCTATTTGGCGCCGCACGCCTTCCACGTCCGCGCTGGGGAGATCGATCTTGTTGATTATCGGAATAACTTCGAGGTCCTGTTCCAAGGCCATATAGAAGTTTGCCAGCGTCTGGGCCTGAATGCCTTGGCTGGCATCGATGACCAGCAGAGCGCCGTCACAAGAGACAAGGGCGCGAGAGACCTCATAGGAGAAGTCAGCGTGACCGGGAGTATCAATGAGGTTGAGAATATAATCGGCGCCGTCTTTGCCGCGGTACGGCAACGCTACGGTCTGACTCTTGATCGTGATACCGCGCTCTCGCTCGATGTCCATAGTGTCGAGCATCTGATCGTGAAACTCGTGATCACCGACAACTCCCGTGATCTGAAGGAGTCGATCCGCAAAGGTAGACTTACCATGATCAATATGGGCGATGATGCTGAAGTTGCGGATACGGTCCATGTAGGTGTCTCGAATCACGACCGAGCGTCAGACCTCCGTCAGTGTTCCCGCGGCCTCTTGGCGCGCCGCCGGCGATGTTATATCATCTCTCCGCTTGAAGCGTAACCGGAGCAAGGCCCCTTGATCACAAAAAGTTTCCACCGGGCGGTCCACGGAGGGTGATGCGGTGGCAGGGCCGGAAGTGATTCTCGGAAATGCAAGAAGCCAACCTCGATCCATTCTTTAGGTTGGCTTCTCTAATACGGAGGTGATCGGCGTCAATTTGGGGCGATTGTGCTCCTAGATTCAGGCAGAGCGGTCCGACGCGGTCAATTCTTGACCGGAATCTCCTCCTCAATGGGCCAACGTCCCTCATTGAGCCATCTCACGAGCGACGCGTCTATCGCTTCTTCAAAAACGTCACAGCGCGCCGCGATCTCTTTGAAGCTGAGTCCTTCTTTGAGCATCCTATGCACGTTGTGGGGAGTCATCCTGACTCTAGCGCCTTCCATCTCAAGCATGATCCACCTCTTCTCTTATGAGCCGCTAAACAGTGAGATACTTGTACAGTCAGAAGGTTCCCCCCACCTGTCGCAAGAACCGCGACCCCGCACGGAGTCGTGTCAATGGGGGGACCGAATCATATTATTATACCAAATTTTCCCGAATCGCGCTTCATTGTTTCATGTGGGCCGCGGAATCCAAATCCGCCGCGCTCTCAGGATAAACCCCCTGATCCATCTCCCCGAACAGAATTCTAATCACCTCATCCATGTGTTCGACCGGGACGATTTCCAGCCCTCGGCGAATTTGCCCCGGCGCCTCTTTGAGGTCTTTTTCGTTCTCACGGGGAATAATGACCCGTGCGACCAGGCCCCGTTTCGCAGCGAGCAGTTTTTCTTTGAGACCGCCTATGGGAAGCACGCGACCTCTGAGGGTGATCTCGCCGGTCATTGCCACGTCCCCGGGAAGCGGTCGTTTCGTTAGCGCGGAGATAATGGCCGAGGTCATGGTGACACCCGCCGAGGGGCCATCTTTGGGAGTAGCGCCTTCCGGCACGTGGATGTGGATATCGATCTTGTTGTAGAAATCGTCTTTGAGTCCAAAGCGCCATGCGCGCGATCTAACATAGCTCATGGAAGCATGCGCCGATTCCTGCATCACCTCCCCGAGTTTGCCGGTCACCGTAAGCTTTCCCGCTCCAGGCATGAGCGCCACTTCCACAAAAAGGAGTTCCCCTCCGAATTCCGTCCATGCCAGCCCTGTGGCAATTCCGGTCCGCTCTTTCTCCTCTTTCATTCCATAGCGGAACTTGGGGACTCCAAGATACGTTCCCAAGTGCTTTGGGCCGATTTCCAGCTTGCCGCTCAGCTTGCCGGCGACCATTTGACGGGCCACCTTGCGGTAGATCTTGGCGATCTCGCGTTCCAGGTTGCGCACACCCGCTTCACGAGTATAGCGACGGATGATCCGAGCCAGAGCCCCGCGGGGCAAGCGCACGTTTTCCGGGGCAAGACCGTGGAATTCCAACTGCTTGGGCACGAGGAACTGCTCGGCAATGCGCAACTTCTCCAGTTCCGTGTACCCGGGCAGCCGGATAATCTCCATCCTGTCCTGGAGGGGCGCGGGTATCCCGTGCAGCGTGTTTGCGGTGGTGATAAACAGCACCTGGGACAGATCGTAATCCACGTCAAGATAATGGTCGTTGAAGGTGTGGTTCTGCTCCGGATCGAGGACTTCCAGGAGAGCGGCCGCGGGATCGCCCCGGAAATCCGCGCTCATCTTGTCTACTTCGTCCAACAGCATGATCGGGTTGATCGTCTGGACTTTTTTCATGCTTTGGATGATCTTGCCGGGTAGCGCTCCAATGTATGTCCGCCGGTGACCTCTGATTTCCGCCTCGTCGCGCACTCCTCCTAAAGAGATGCGCACGAACTCGCGGCCCGTGGCCCTTGCCACGGACTTGGCCAATGAGGTCTTCCCCACCCCTGGAGGCCCCACCAGACAGAGAATCGGGCCTTTGGTCTTCGCGGCGAGTCGCTGCACTGCAAGGTATTCAACGATGCGTTCCTTGACCTCTTTGAGGCCGTAATGGTCCTCGTCCAGAATTCGCTGCGCGTCGTCAATGGTTAGTTCGGAGCGAGAGAGCTCGGACCAGGGGAGAACCAGAAACCAATCTATATAATTGCGCACCACGGTGGCTTCCGCGGACATGGGAGACATAAGCTTGAGCTTCCGGATTTCCTTGCGAACCTTGGCCTCCGCGTGCTGCGGCATGTTCTTTGTAGCCAACTGCTCTTCCAGCTCGCTTATCTCATTCTTAAAGTCGTCCTTCTCGCCCATCTCCTTCTGGATGGCGCGCATCTGTTCGCTTAGGTAGTATTCTTTCTGGCTTTTCTCCATCTGTTTCTTGACCCGCTCACGGATCCGCTTCTCGATTTCCGCGATCTCGATCTCGCTCTGCATGATCTCAAGAAGCTTTTCCAGACGGGACACAGGTGAGGTCTGCTCCAGGAGGTGTTGCTTGTCCCCGACCTTGAGAGATAGGTGACCTGCAATGGTATCCGAGAGCCTTGACGGGTCGGAAATCTCGCGAGCGGACGCGATAAAATCCTGAGAGAGCTTTTTGTTGTAGTTGAGGTAGTTCTCAAAGACGGATTTCAGGCTGCGTACTAGGCCCTGGACCTCAACTTCTCGCTCGTCGATCTCTTCCTCCAGAGGTTCCACCTCCACCATGAAAAAGTCATCGTCATCTTGGTAGTTGCAGATTCGACCCCGATGCTTGCCTTCCACGAAAACCTTAATTGTATTGTCAGGAAGTTTGAGCATCTGGATGATATGCGCCACTGTGCCTATGGAAAAGATGTCGTCGCGCTTGGGGCTTGTTTGTTGGGCATTCTTCTGAGACGCCAGGAATATGGTCTTGCCGCTCTTGGCGGCCAACTCAAGCGCCTTGACCGAGCGATCTCTGCCCACAAACAACGGGACAACCATATGTGGGAAAACCACAATGTCCCTCAGCGGAAGAAGCGGCAAAACGATACTGTTTTCTGAAGGGGAGCCTTCCTTCTTATTGAAAAACATTTTTCATCGTCCTCATTACAGGGAGCCGAGAAGGGGATCCGCTCCCGCGCTTCGGGAAACGGATACCGTCACAAAAGGTTTGCTGCTGTAACCGAAGAGGTTGACTGGACTTGCGAACTAGCCGGCGGTCGCCCTGTGTCAGGAAGCGGACTCGGCTTCCTTCTCGAATACCAGGATGCAGGATTCGTTCTTACTAATCACGTCTTCGTTTACAATCACTTCCTGGAGGTTGTCATACTCCGGAAGCTCGAACATGATATCCAGCATGGACGCTTCGAGAATGGATCGGAGCCCTCTCGCTCCGGTCTTCCTCGCCAGCGCCTGGATCGCCACCGCCCGGAGAGCCTCATCGGTGAAACGGAGCTTCACCTGCTCGAACCCGAAGAGTTTCTTGTACTGCTTCACCAAGGCGTTCTTGGGCTCGAGAAGAATCCTCACCATAGCCGCCTCATCCAACTCGTGTAAAGTGGCGATGACCGGGAGTCTCCCCACGAACTCCGGGATTAAGCCGTAGTGGATCAAATCCTCCGGCTGGGTCGATTCGAGAATATTGTCCGACTGCTGGGCAGTCTTGCGGCCGATTTCAGCATTAAAGCCGATCGACTTCATATTGAGCCGCTGTTGGATCACCTTGTCGAGTCCGACAAAGGCCCCGCCGCAAATAAATAGGATATTGGTGGTATCAACTTGGAGGAATTCCTGCTGAGGATGCTTGCGGCCACCCTTGGGAGGAACATTCGCCATGGTCCCTTCGACGATCTTGAGGAGGGCCTGCTGCACACCCTCGCCGGACACGTCTCTGGTTATGCTGGGATTCTCGGTTTTGCGAGAGATCTTGTCGATCTCATCGATATACACGATGCCGCGACTTGCCCGGGCAATATCGTAGTCCGCGTTCTGGAGCAGCATGAGGATGATATTCTCCACATCCTCACCCACGTACCCGGCTTCAGTCAGCGTGGTGGCGTCCGCGATGGCAAAAGGAACATTGAGTATCCTTGCCAGCGTCTGGGCCAGCAAGGTCTTTCCGCAACCCGTAGGCCCGATGAGGAGGATATTGCTCTTCTGAATCTCGACCGAATCGAGATCGGGCTTAGATTCTATCCTCTTGTAATGATTATGGACCGCGACCGAGAGAACTTTCTTGGCCTGCTCTTGACCGATAACATACTCGTCCAGAGCTGACTTGATCTCGGAGGGCTTGGGGACCTTGGAACGAGACCTTCCGATTTCCTCCTTTTCGTACTCTTCCGCTATGATTTCATTACACAATTCAATGCATTCGTCGCAGATATATACTGTCGGGCCTGCAATGAGTTTGCGAACCTCATCCTGGCTCTTCCCGCAAAAGGAGCAGTACAAATTGGAGAAATTGCCTTTTCTGCCCGCCATGTATTCCTCCTTGGGCCAGTGGTCACTCCTTATCCGGACTGACCACCCTCATATGTGTCTCGATACCCCGGGCGCTTCAACCGCAGCGGACCCGCGCTAGCCGGCCTTCTTATCCAGCTCCCTCCGAGTTATGACGTGATCCACAATGCCGTAAGCCCGAGCTTCCTCGCCGCCCATGAAAAAATCCCGGTCCGTGTCCCTTTCAATCTTCTCCATGGGCTGCCCCGTATGCTTGACGAGGATCTCGTTCAGTTCGTGACGCATGCGCAAGATTTCCTTGGCGTGTATTTCCACGTCGGTCGCCTGGCCTTGAAAACCTCCCATAGGCTGATGGATCAAAATCCTTGAGTGGGGCAACGCGAAGCGCTTGCCCGGAGTGCCCGATGCAAGCAAGAGCGCTCCCATGCTTGCGGCTTGCCCAATGCAAATGGTCTGAATATCAGGTTTAATGTACTGCATTGTATCGTAAATTGCCAGACCCGACGTCACCAACCCTCCGGGCGAGTTGATGTAAAAGTTGATGTCCTTATCCGGGTCTTCGCTCTCGAGGAACAGAAGCTGAGCGATGACCAGATTGGCGATAACATCCTCCACGCCCGTGCCCAGGAAGACTATCCGCTCCTTGAGCAGCCTGGAGTAGATGTCATAGGATCGTTCTCCCCGACTCGTCTGTTCGACAACTATCGGTACCAGCATCTGCTTATTCTTCCTCTGCTTTCTCCGCTTCGATCTCCTCGTCCGCAGGAGCCTCTTGTTCCGTGATCGTTGCGTGTTCCTGAATCATAGCCAGGACCTTCTCCTGGAGCAGACCGGATCGCAGGCTCGGAAGCATGTCCTGGTTCTCCAGCATGTCCTTGAAATAGTCAAACGAAGCCCCTATTCGTTCCGCCCTTTGCCGGATGCCTTCATCAAGATCTTCGTCCGATACGGTGATACCTTCCTTGTCCGCTATCTCTTTCAGAATCAGCGCGGCCTTGACGTCACGCAAGGCTATCGGTCGCGCCTCGTCCCGATGTTCTTGGGTGGGCGGCGGGATACGATCGGGGTTGATTCCCAATCTAGCCAACCCTCTCCTCGTATCATCGAGCATCGTGTTGATTTGAGATTCCACCATGGTCTCGGGAACCTCGAACTCATGGGCCGCGACCACGGCTTCCACTATTTGTTTTTCCAGCTCCTTCTTCGTTCGCTCCTCCAGGGACGAAGCGATGTCCTGACGAATCTCGGCCTTGAGCTCCTCCATGGATTCATACTTGCCCAGGTCCCGGGCAAATTCGTCATCCACAGCAGGCAGAATCCGCTCCTTGGCCTCTTTCAGCGTCACATGGAACCGCCCGGACTTTCCCGCGAGTTCCTTGCGAGGGAAATCCTCGGGCAGATCAAACGACACTTCATCGCTTTCACCGGGCTTCATCCCTTCAATTTTCGCGTCAAAGCCGTTGAGGTAAAACTCCCTGCCCAGCTCCAGATGGTAATCGGTGACCGTGAGGGCCGGGATCTGCTCGCCATCCACTTCAACTTTGATGTCCGCTACCAGATAGTCTCCCGAGGTGACGCCCCGTCCTTCCGGGACGGGTGTCAATCGCGCCTGCCTCTCTCGCAGCCGTTCGAGCCGCTCGGCTACCTGCTCTTCCGTCACCTCTCGTTTGTATTTCGTGAGACTCAGCCCTTTGTATCCCTTCACCTCTATGGGGGGAGTCACTTCAATTTCCGCCGTGTACTTGAAGGGCGTGTCGGCCGCTATCGCTTCGGGTTCGAGCTTGACCACCGAAACGAGATTGATCTTTTTTTCGTCCAGGCCCGGCTGGAATGTCTCCTCGATCAGCTTCTTCTTTGCCTCATCTTCCACTTGGCTCTTGAAGTAGGCCCGCAGTATGGTGATCGGAACCTTTCCCTTGCGAAAACCTTTGATCTGAACGGTCTTCTTGAGGTCGCGAAACTCCGCGTCTATAAGCTCAGACACCTTTTCTTGAGGAATCTCGAAGGTCACTTTTTTTCTGACAGCGGTTAGGTCTTCCACCAGTATGTTTGTCATGTCCTCTCTTCCACTACCGAAACCTTCAGGGCGCCAGGGACCGATTCGCGCCGCTTTCGTCGGAAAGGCGCCCCACGGCGGCTATACGGCGAAAAAACTGCTGACTTTGTCGGTCAGCAGACGGTTATAGTATACGTCAAAGTAGTCCCGAAGGAAAGAGAATCGAGCATCGGACCCTCTCAGGGAAGGATTTCTCTTGAAGCGGAGAGCGGGTTCTGGTAACAGCCTCGCGAATCACGGCCTTGCTTATAGCGGTTCATCGTTTTGTGGTACAAAGAACGGCTGATGCTTCAGGTTCCGCGACAACTTCAGGAGATCGCTAGTGGACACCTCCCAAGAGCTTCGTTCCGTCCTCATCAGCGTGGTGGTTCCCCTGTACAATGAGGAAGCCAATGTCTTGCCCCTCATGCAACGCCTCAGAGAGGTTTTTACCAAGATAGGTTGCATGTGGGAGGTCGTCTTCGCTTTGGATCCGAGCCCGGATCGAACCCGCGACGGGATCCAGCGGCTCGTCGAGGAGGGCTACCCGATACGGCTCATCACCTTCTCGCGCAGGATTGGAAAGCCGCTCTCACTGCTGGCTGGGCTCGATTATTCCCGCGGGGATGCCGTAGTCACCATTGACGCGGACTTGCAAGACCCTCCTGAGTTGATCGAGGAGATGGTGGCCAAATGGCGGGAAGGGTTCAAGGTGGTGATCGCGCAGCGCAGATCCCGGAAGGGAGAGCGCCTGCTTTACCTCAAGTGCGCTCAGCTCTTTTACTGGTTGCTCGACAAGATCTCGGAGGTAAAGATCCCACGAGACACGGGTGACTTTCGACTCCTGGACGCGCGGGTGGTTCGCGAGATCCGTCGTTTCAGGGAGC
The DNA here is from genome assembly GCA_016875095.1 of Deltaproteobacteria bacterium. Taxonomy (GTDB): domain Bacteria; phylum Desulfobacterota; class Desulfomonilia; order Desulfomonilales; family Desulfomonilaceae; genus VGSG01. Next base: position 71,632 of record VGSG01000001.1, on the reverse strand, counting down.
GGCACGGCTTCCTCAGGGGTCTAACGGCGTTGGCGGGATTTCCTACGATAGTGGCGCCTTTCGATCGAGATCCGAGACGTTCCGGCAAGACCCAGATCTCACTCGTCGGAGCTGTGAACATTGCTCTGGATGGCATCGTTCCGTTCTCCCGCGTGCCGCTCAGACTTATGTTCGTGCTTGGGGCTTTCCTTCTGTTTGGGGGAATCTTAGGGGGAGCAGCGTGGTTCTTGTGGGGGCTTGTAGCCGGATTTTCCGCCCGATGGCCGCTCGCGATTTTGGGCCTGCTTATGATCGGCCTTTCCGGGCTTGTGATCGTATGCATGGGCGTCTTAGGTGAATATCTCGCCCGCACATACGAAGAGGCCCGACCGCGGCCGCTGTACATTGTGGACGAGTTGATTGAGGCGTCTTCGTTGGAGAGAAAAATCTCGGATGACAACCGGCCGGTAGAACTATGAGCATTTGGAAGAGTCGCGGCGGATGAAAGTCTTGGTCACAGGAGGCGCAGGTTTCATCGGGAGCCATGTGGTGGACTCCCTGGTCCGCCGCGGGTGTGATGTGGTGGTGTATGATAATTTCTCCACGGGGTTCGCACGCCATTTGCGGCCGGCGCGCGGTTCGGGACGGGTGGAGATAATCCAAGGCGACATATTGGATCAAAGGTCGCTGACTCGCGCCATGGCTGACGTTTCACGCGTCTTTCACCTTGCCGCCAATGCGGATGTGAGAGGTGGCCGTAAGAACACGGCAGTGGACCTGGAACAGAACGTGAACGGGACCCATCGGGTGCTTGAGGCGATGCGCACCGTGGGGGTCAAGGAAATTGTCTTTACCAGTTCGGCGACCGTTTACGGAGAACCGGAGATATTTCCCACGCCGGAGCAGTATGCGGGCTTGCAGACTTCGACGTATGGCGCATCCAAATTGGCGGCCGAGGCCTACATTCAGGCTTATGGCGAATATTTCGGTATCCGGAGCCATACGTTTCGCTTCGTCTCCTGGATTGGTGAGCGCTACTCCCATGGAGTAATATACGACTTTATGAATAAACTCCGAAAGGACCCCCGAAATCTGGAGATTCTCGGCGACGGCAACCAGCGCAAATCTTATCTACACGTGGACGACGGGATCGAAGGGATCTTTCTGGCTGTGGAAAAGATCAACGGTTTGAAGAACATCATCAACCTCGGACACGAGGATTATCTGAACGTCCGGGAGGTGGCTCGAATTGTATGTGATGAGATGGGGCTTACGGACGTGAAGTTTCACTTCACGGGCGGTGTGAGAGGCTGGCTCGGTGACAGCCCATTCGTCCATCTGGACATATCCAGGATGAAAGAGGTGGGGTTTCGTCCGAGCGTGGGCATCGAAGACGGTATCCGGCGCACGGTCAGGTGGTTGCTGGCCAATGAGTGGATCCTGGAAGCCAGGTAAGGTGCAACCGTGAAGATCTTGGATAGATATATCATCACGGAATTTTTTAAAGTTTTCATCCTCTGCGCAGCAGGCTTTGTTCTCGTATTTTTACTTATTGAGATCACTGATAAAATCAAATATTATTTTGAGTTTAATCCGCCCGGTTGGCTTATGCTTAAGTACTTCCTGGTCAAGACACCGGGGTACCTCTTCTATGTGATTCCTCTGGGTATACTCCTGGGCGGCATGCTCTCCCTCTTCCTCATGGCCCGCCATTCCGAAGTGATCGCGATGCAAGCCAACGGCATTGATGCGCTTGCCATCGCACGACCGGTGCTCATGATCGGGATCGTGGGCAGCGTGGTTCTGTTTGTGACCAACGAAACAGTGATTCCGTGGTCCAACCGCTACAGTGAGTTCATCCAGGACGTGGAAATCGCGCGCAAAAAGGACAGGACGTTTTTTGGGAGAGACCAGATCTGGATGCGCTCACCAGGGAGCATAACCCATATTAGGAATTTCTCCGGAGCGGACCAAATTTTGGAGCGTATCACTGTTGTCCGATGGGATGAGGATTATACCTTTAAGGAACGGCTTCACGCGGACAAGGCCAAATGGTGGAAGGATCGCTGGATCTTGTATGGCGTGAATATCACTCGGAAGACCCCGGGCGGCCGATTCGAAGTGGAGACCGTGCCATCCATGGTAGGCCCCCTGGACAAACGGCCCGAGGACTTCGGCCGGGTGGAGCGATTGGCCAAAGAGATGAATCTCGCGCAACTGGGGTCGTACATAGATAAGCTTATGGCGGAAGGACACAGCCCCGCGCGTTATCTGGTGGACTGGCATGATAAGATTGCCTTCCCGTGGGTGTGCCTCATCATGGCGGCCTTAGGAGTGCCATTTGCGGTGAGAGCCGATCCTCGGGCGGGCGGTATGGCCTTGGGGCTGGCTATTTCAGTTGGCGTGGCGTTCTGTTATTGGATCGCCCACACGTTCTTTATCGCGCTGGGCCACGGGGGGCACATACCTCCAATCATCGCGGCCTGGGGCGCAAACGTCATCTTCGGACTCTCGGCCGCGATTCTACTCCTGCACGCGGGAACCTGATCCGAGAGCACGACCCTTTTCTGCCCGTACGTCGGCTTGACTTTTACTGCGAGAGTCGTCTGAATTGGGCAAAGAGCCCGGGGTCGGGGGTCTGTTCGTAGACCTCTATTGACGTGAACTGATCCGCGCCGTCGAATCTCAGGTAGAGCACTTCCTCACCTTGGCCGCCTATGCGCTTTTGGCGTAATTCACGGCCTTTGAGCGTCCAGAAACCCTCATCGACCGTTTCCGCGCCGTCAACACGCGAGACGCGCCGAAAGGTGCCGTCAGGACGGTATTCGACGACGAGACTAAAGGAATGAGGGCCGACCGGCACAAAGGGGCGCCCCTTGTACGCGTCACGGTAGTCCTTGCCCGGCTCTTTGGTCATGTGGATCTGCCACCGGCCTACCAAACGAGCCGCCTCTTCGTTGGCCGCCTGCCTTTTCTTTTCTGCGCCAAACGTCGGGCTGAGACTCTTTTCCGCTGCGATCATAGAGGCGGAAGAAAGCGCGACCATAAGGCTCACCAAGACCGGCACAAACATACGCTGGACGGTCACTTTCCACTCCTAAGCTCAGTCTGTTTTCTGTCGGGCCTTACCTGATCTGCTCGTCTAATGGTATCTTGAGTTCACGAGAACGAGGGCGAACTTGAAGTGCGGTTACGTTATCATAGGCTCGGTTCACGTTCAACATGAACCTTTTCCCTTGACAGAGCCTATCGAGACAGCGCATGTGTGAAAAAGGATGCCGCGCTTGCAAGACACAGCGAAACGCATTGCCTTTTCCTTTGCGGGGGAAAGGCTCGTCGGTGTCGCCTTTGTCGTCGCAGGCGTGTTAGCCGCGCGTCTCGGGGTCACAAGACTGCTTGAGCTTTGGCGGGAAGTCTCACCCCATCTGCCTCTGTCGCTTCCCGGAAACACGCCGGAAATCCTCCTCAGTTCTCTGCCGATGATATTTCAGTATTTTGTCAACACGGTGGGATCGGTGTGTGCGGCCCTGATCGGCGCACTCTGGTTCTTCGGCGGGTTGGCTGAAACCTTCGATTCTCGGAAAAAGAGCCCGCAGTCTGCGGATTTCCAGTTCCCCGGTCTTGTCGCCGAATCGCTTCGGACCGGCTCGCTCTTGAATTGGCCCTCGGTTCCGTGGCTCTGCAGGCTACTCTCCGTGGTCTGGTCGAGAGCCGGATGCATGAGCCCCGTATCTTACGGCATGTTCCGAGACGCGGTTTGGTCCTTTTGGAAAATCATCGGCCTGGCCACCGTCATAGCTCTCATATTTCTCGGCTTGCAGGTGCTCCCGGGGATCATTGACAGTGTGTTTCAACGCCGGATCACCTTTGTTGTTCCATCCCCGCGGCCCTTGTACACGATCCTGGGTTTCCTGCTCCTCGTAAACGTGGTCATCGCCCTGAGCCTTATTCCATTCCGTCCCAGGTTGATCGATCGCGACCAAACCACGCTGCCCGTCAGAGGACAGGGGGACCCTCAGCTCTTTCTCGCCCTCATGGAAGAAGGCTGTCGCCTGCTCACTTCCAGAGGTGACCCATATCGGTCCGGGGCCAGGCTCGAGGCGCAAAACGATCTTCGCGTCAGAGCGTCGCTCATTGAGAACTTTCCTTTGGCGCGGGATACGTGGGGCAAGCCGGTTGGTTACGTTTGTGTGGCGCTTGTGGTGATTCTGCTCGTGGCAGGATTCTCGCGTCTGGCGCATTTCAAGGGCCTGGATACGCCTTTGACCCATGCTGATTTCCTGCGGACATATTCTCTTTACTACTTGCTATCGGTCGCGGTCGCGGTGGGGCTTATTCTAGCAGGGCTCCATCTGGCCGAATGGGCAAGAAAGCTGCTCGCGATAAGATCGTTTCGGTCGTACGCGGTTTTGTGCGTCACCAGGAGTATCGGCGAGGGAAGCGCTTCTTATGAACCAATAGGGAAGCGCCACCGGGCGCCGGGAGCTCTGATATGGAGCGTGATAGGGAGTGTGGACGAACGACTGGCGAGTTGGGCTCGGAATCCTCGGAATGAGAGTCGATTCCAAGTTCAGGTATTCTGGGGTGAACTCCGCTCCGAAGCCGCCACGGCCCAGGGGCCCCGCCACCTAATTGCTTCGTCCCAATCAGAGGCCCTGGCCGCGGCCATGGCCCGAATCATGGAACTCCCCTTCCACGTGGCCTTTGCAAGAGAGGAAGAACCATCGGAAGGACATGCCAGCCACCAGGGCTCGGCAGCAGGGACTAGAACTTTGCCCCAAGAAACTTCCGCAACCTAGGTTGACAAGATGACTTCTGTCTCAGCTTTGCTCCTTTGGTTGGCGAGTGTCACGAAACCTCCGGAACTCCTCATGCAATAAGGAAGGTGCTTGCTTCACGTTGAGTGGAGGCTGTGCGAGCTCAATTATGGGTAAGGCAGGACAAATGGAATTCACTGATTACTTTCTTCACATGCGGCAGAGGCCCGACCGTGCTAGAATAAAGATGGAATGGATAGAAGCAACAGTTGAAAACCCAGAGGTTACGCGGGTGCAGGCGGATGGAAGAATCCGAAAGTGGAGGAAGATTGAGGAGCAAGGTAAGTACCTGCGAGTTGTTTTGCTTCCAGACGGAAAAACAGTGCACAACGCCTTCTTTGATCGAGCGTTCAAAGGATAACCCACATGAGAATCAAGTACTTTTCAGATACCGATACCGCTTTGGTTGAGTTCTCCGATCGTGCTGTGGCGGAAACGAAAGAGATAAACGAGAATATCTACCTCGACCTCGATCAGTCAGGCAACCTTGTAGCCATGACCATCGAGCACGCGCGACAACAGGCGAGTCTTCCATTTCTGTCCTATGAGCAAATAGAAAAGGAACCGTCTAGCGCCGTGAGCCGGCCGACCGCAGGCAGCGGCGTCTGATCTTGCCTGTTATAGTGAACGGCATCGAGATCTGCGCGAAAGGTCCCCCTTCCATCAAGGGAGGGGTCATAAGACCCTCTCCCCTGGCCGGAGAGGGAAGGGAGAGGGGGATTCTAGCCTTTGCCAAAGGCGCAGATCTCAACGTAGCCTTCTATAGTTCTGGGGGAAAATCACGAGGTTTATGCCTGGGGCTTGTCGTGGCGCATACCGAAAGAGGCGGGACGGTTCGCATCGTAAGAGCGCGACTCGTGACAGCGCGTGAAAAAAAAGACGTGAAGTATAGCAAGAAAAAGAATGCCGATGAGTTACGCCCCGAATACGACTTCGACTATTCAAAGGCTGTTCGTGGGAAGTATTACCGCCGGTTGCTCGACGAAGGGTCCAACGTAGTCATCCTTGACGCAGATGTGGCGAAGGTTTTTCGTGATTCCGCGTCGGTGAATGAGGCCTTGAGGTCACTGCTGGAACTGACGCGTTCCACCAAGCGCTTAACAAGCCGCTCTACCGGAAGGGCCAAAAAGGTGCAGGCCGGATAGTTCAATCGTCGCATACGCGGGGCTCCTTTCTCCACAGCAAGAACCTTGACCTGTATATTTATCTCATATACAATTATGCCCCGTGAAAGCTGAATTTGGCAACATTGTAGGTTTTCAATGGGATGAGGGAAACATAGACAAGAACCTCATTGCCCACAACGTCGAAAATTGGGAATGCGAACAGGTATTCTTCAACGAGTCCTTGCTGGTCCTCGATGATCCCAAGCATTCCTCTGTGGAAACACGCTGGGCTGCCTTTGGGAAAACAGACTCAGGGCGACTTCTTACCGTGATATTCACGAAAAGAGGAGACCTCCTGCGCGTGATCTCCGCAAGGGACATGAACCGGAAAGAGAGAGCGTTCCATGAAGCGAACAGATAGGAAAATACCGCGATTCAAGGATGAGGACGAAGAGCGTGAGTTTTGGGCCTCTCACTCTCCCTTGGACTACTTTGACACCCGCAACATCAAGAGAGCGACATTTCCAAATCTGAAGCCCACTCTCAAATCAATTTCGATCCGTCTGCCATCGGACATGCTCGCGGAACTCAAGATGCTGGCCAACAAGAAAGATGTTCCTTATCAAAGCTTGGCGAAGGTGTACTTGGCTAGGCAGATCGCCCTCGAACGCGGAACCCTGGGCCGCTCGACCGATAAGAAAGCCAAGCGTGGGGCCCATACCCAATGAGGCGGTGCAGTCAATGCCAGATCCTGGGAGTTCACTTGTGGCCCGTCAGCCGGCGGGGAGCCTCGTAGCAACGATTCGTGCAAAATCGTTCTTCACAATCGGACAAGGATCTTGGCAAGTACCCTGAACTTAACCCGAATTCCGGTCTTCGCTCTTCGAAGAACCGCCGCATTGTCCAGGCGCGCGAAGAGAGGGGGATGATCATCCCCCTCTCTCGTCTAAGGGTATCGGGAATCAGATTAGAGTTCCAGCCAGGAATGGGAATAGAGGGTTTGCCCGAGGAGGAGTCTGGAGGTCTTCACGTAGTCGATTTCCTTCTTGTCCATGCCGGAGGTGTCAATCTCTTCGCCATCCATGATCCGGCCGATCAGCGCTTCGAGCTCAGGCTCTTCGTCATGAGCTATCCTAACGATATACTCGTCGAATCCGTCCAAAATCGCGGACGTTATACCGCACTTCTTCAACATGCAGAGGTACGTCTGGTTCAGGATGTCCCGAAGCTCGTCCGGTGAGCCGTTGGACACGTTCGATAGACCGCAGGTGGATTGTGAGCCCGGAGCCAAGTCCGGCAGCCATTGCATGAACGTGGTGCATCCCTGGAGCTCTTTTTGCTGAGAGGAGACCGGCACTACGATGGGATCGAACCAAATTCGCTCCAAGCTGATGTCGAATTCTGCGGCCTTTGTCATCATGCTGTCCAGAAGCATAGCCCGCTCGTTCTCGTCTCTGGGAATGCCTTCCGGGCCCCACATCAGGCCGACCATGTGGCAGCCATACTTAGCCACAAGGGGCATCTGAAGGTCCATGCGCTCGGGCGTGGCCATGATGGAATTGATTACGGCCGGCCCCTTTTTCACTTTGTACACTTGTAGTCCGGCTTCTATGGCCTCGCTGTTTGTCGTGTCCAGAAAGAGCGGAAGATCCGTGACTTCCTGGACTGTCTGGACGAGCCATTGCATCATCTCCGGGCCGCCTTTGCGCGCGGGGCCCAGATTCAGGTCCAGGAGATCGGCTCCCCGTTCGGTGAGTTTCTCCGCCCATTCCTGGATCGGCTTGGCATTTCGTTCCCGCATGGCGTTGCCGGTATATTTCGACATAATGTTGATATTCTCAGCCACCACGTTGATCATGGAAATACTCCTCCTGGTACGACTCCCTGTAATTCCAAGAAAATCCCGCACAGCGGGATCACTATAGAAAAGCCCATAACGAGGAACCGATCCTCGAATCGTCCGATCATCATCGAGAGGCGGGCGTCAATCCCGCCAAGCAAGCCTCCAGAGCGCATAAGAATCAGTTCGCTGCGCTCTCTTACTTAGCGTAGTTCTGTCGCAGGTAGGCCGGGATATGGGCGCCTTCCCGCGGGCCGATAGCCACCCGCCACCCGCTCAGCTCTTCTTCCAGGTCGCCGCTGATGATCGCGGCTGCGCCCGGTATCACGATCGTTCTCGTTGCGGTCTTGTCTTCTATGCCGCTCTTCTTCACAAAGGGCCCGATCAGGTCGGCGACAAACTTTCCGGCTGCCCACGCGGTGAGCACCGAGAGACCGTCCGTGTTGAGCACCAATAACCAGGACGGCACACGGCTTGATTCGACCTCGCCGGAAACAATGAAGTACGTGAGCGAGAAGTTGCTCGTAATCAGGACAGGGGAATCTTTGCCCGGATTGTTGATTGGGTAGATCCCCTGCTCCGTGGTCATGGGCCTCTGCGGATCGGTAAAGATGTTCAGCCTTTGCAAAAGCAGCGGGAAGAGCACTTCGCCGCGAAGATCGCTGAGAATTGCCATACCGCCGTACTTGGACACGAACGTTCCCGCAACGATCGCCTCATCCACAGGGTTATCCGCCATCTCGCACGGGAAAACGATCGTGGGGAAACCCAGAGGCCGGTACAGGCTCTCCAGGGCCAGTCTTCGGATCATCACGTTGTCCCGAAGAAGCTCCGAGATCTTCCTGTTCCCCGAATCAAGCACGATGTCCTTGAGACCTTTGTCCATGAGCTTCGCGCTGAGTTTGGCCATATTGCCCACACCGTCGGATTTCACCGCCACAGGGCAGTTGAATTCTTTGGCCAAGTCCGCATACGCATCCGCGTTCGCATCGGTCGCAGCGTAAATGAGCGGCTTCTCTTTTCCCACTTCGGCCAATGCGGCTTTCATGGTGTCGGCATTATCGCTGATTAAGATCAGGGCCGCGCCCGCATCGGATGCCTTCTTGGCGAGCTGGGCGAAGCGCCCGGCATCACCGCCGTCTTTGATTGCGATGATCTCAGGCTTTAGCGTTAAGCCAACACGCTCGTACCTTAGCTCCTTGAACGCTTTGAGCTTGGAGTCCACCGTGGTGTCATTTTCGGAAGTGGAGACCAGGCACCCAAGCGCCGTGGGATTGTTGAATGTCTTGTCGTGGCGGTACAGCACTGTCTCTCCGCCTGTCTTCACCATTTTTTCGCCCACGCCGATCTCTACGGTTCGTATCGGAGGCGCGGAGGCGGATGCAAGAGCTGCCTTGGCTTCGTCTGAAACATACGGACAGGAATCCAGCTCCGCCTTACCTGCGGCTAGATTCATCGCAAACGCGAGGCATGTGGGCACGCCACATTCCCCACAATTCTTCTTGGGCATCATCTTGAAGATCTGAATTCCCGAAAGCGCCATAGAATAAAACCTCCCTTCGCGGCTGAGCCCCCGCGAAGCACCTCTTTGATTTCACTTGAAAAAGGAGAAAGCGAAGGGGCTCCGGGGATATGGAGCCCCCGTCTTATGATAGGATTTTATCACGAATCGATAGCCGGCGCCACATTAACCGACAATCGACTCCATGTTCACCGCGGGGTGCTGCTTTTCCTGCAGGAACGGCAGAATCTCGTCTTCCGTCGTCCCCACGGTTTCGTCAGCGATCCGGTCCGCCAGATCGGGAACGCCCATCTCAGCGCCTATTTGGTTGATCTTATCCTTCAGTTGTTCCTTGAGGGCCTTGGGCAACCAGACGAGCCGCAAAATGCCGCCTTCAGCGGCGACGAATTTCCTGGACGCGATGTAGAGCTTGCTGTGACCCACAAAGCCGGGGGTGATATTTCCGCCGCCCGCGCTGCCCGCGAGGGTGGTGAACTTCATCCCGCACGGCGTCATGCCTTTGTAGTCGCGGTCAACGGACATCACGCCATTAGCCACCGGGAGCACGGCCGCGATGCACTCGAAGCAACCGCAGGAGGTCATAGGGTCAACCATGATCGAATATGCGTTGTACTTCTCCACCTTACCGCGGGAAGCCTGCTGGACGAAGGCGTTGACTCCCTGCCACTGACCCAGGCGTTCGTCAAGGACCGCCCCCTTTTCAATGGGCTGGTTGGGGCCCGTGGGGTTGATCTCGAATGACGCCTTGCAGTCGAGCCAGTTATAGGCGCCGCACAGACCGGTGCGCTCGGGAGTTACCACGCAGACGTGGGAAGGCGCGAAACTCTGGCACAATGTGCAAGAGTAGAAGGTATTTTCATCCTCGTCGGTCATGCCTTCGACCCGCGCATCCCTCTTCGCGTAGACACCCCGCGCCTGGGCCAACAGCTCATCGACTTTGGTCTTGTCCGTGAAGATCTTCACCTGGACCTTGTCCACCACATTGCCGAAATCCTGATGGTACTTGGCATGGAGGATCGATCCTATGTGGGAGAGGTTGAAGCCTTTTTCCACAGCGCCTTTACCGATGCGGACCCACGCAATGTCTCTCTGACCTATGTGCATCAGGCCCTGGGCATAGTTGATCAGGTGATGGATCTGGCGCTCCAGAATCGGCTCGAAGTCGCTCTGCATCTTGCGACCGGCGACCTCGACGAGAATTCCGAGCGGTATCCTGGACCCTGCTTCCACGTCCTTCAGGTCCGGCCCGATAAGCTCCACCTTACCGTCCTCGACCTGATCCATTTCCTTCATAACGGTCAACTCGATGGCCTGCGTCTTGCCGCCGCCGGCTTCAATGTATATATCCTCACCCCTGATGCGCTCGCCCTCGAACGCGGGCCCGTACGCCACAGGAACCGGGACTTCGGTGACCGTGACCTTCAGGCCTCGGATCTCCACGCCTCTAGAGACGATTTCGCTGTGTGGAATATTGGAGACCACATGCTCGTACGTGCAGACCCCTGTCGGTAGGATTTCGGGAATAGGCGTGTCCGCTATGGTTGGGAACCCATAGTTGATCGCGCCGGCCGCGGCCGCATACCACTCGTCGGTCACGTCCCCGAGAGCCAGCACGAACGCGAACACACGGTCCTTGTTGTAGATCAGCACTTTGCGGAAATCCCCGGGCTGGATACCGCCGAAGCTCAAGGCCGCCCGGGTGGCGAACCCCACCGCAAAGACCGCCGCAGAAATGTCCGATCCGAACGGAACCAGACGGGTGTTCCATCCAATCTGCACTCCCGCGTCGATGAGTTGCTGGGCGAACGTGGTTCCGTTGTAGTTCGCGGCCATGAAGACGTAAAGATTCTTCTTCTGAAGCTCCAACGCCATATCGGCTGCGATCTCCTTTGACGGCGCGGAACCCACCACCGCGGCAAAGCCGGGCGCGGTCCCGTCAACGAACTCCACGCCTCTCTTACGCAGGATCACGTCGTCGGCCGCGCCGAGCCAGAGCTTCTCATCGCTGGGCTCTTCGGCCGGGAGATAAAAATCCGAGTTTTCCAGGTACCGTATGGCCTCGAAAATCTCGAAGTTGAATAGAGTGGCCATGCCCGCGTCCAACACGGGGCCGAGATAGGGAAGGTGGTGTTTCTCCCGGACTTGCGGAGGAATGAGCTGTTCTGACCGATCTAGCACCACTCCCGCGTCCCCGAGATTCTTCACCGGAAAACCGAGGATCCCGTAAATGACCGGCAGATAATAGCCGGTATTGGGGAAGCTGATCTCCTTCTTCTTCCCGTATTTCTTGACAGCCTTCTCGTACTTCTTTCTCGTTTGCTCATAAATCTTGTGAGCGCCGGCTATGACATTGGCTGCTACTATCTTCGACACTGTGCATATCCTCCTGGGGAAAAGTGATAACTTTAGATCCGGAGAGGTGAGTCGCAACCTCACCGGGTTTTACTACACTCTCCGAACGATCAACCCAGGTCGCGTCTCATGGCCATGTCTGCCAGCACCCGCTCCCTGGCCTTGTCTATTCCGAGGGCTTTCCTCTTGGCATCGATTTGCGCGAGGCACCTCTTGGCCATCTTCATAGGATCCTTCTCTACGAAGTCCCATCGGCCGCCATAAACCTTTTCAATGTCCTTGAAGAGGTAATTGGTGCACACGTCCTCGTTGATGGTCGGGAACCCAACTCCGAAGAGGACGTAAGCTCCCGAAGCAACAAAGTATTGCCCAATGGCAACGGCTTTCTCGCTCATCCACTCCGGAGCCACACCCACGGCAGGAATGTCGCTGATGTCGTCACCAAGTCCGCCGTCCCGCACCACAGCCGTGGCTGCCATAAGGATCCGGGAATTATCCACACAGGCGCCCATGTGTAACACAGGCGGGATTCCCACCGCGTCGCATACCTCGGCCAAACCGGCTCCGGCGTATTTTTGGGCGGCTTCAGGCGTAAGTAATCCCGCCTTGCCCAGAGCAATGGCCGAGCATCCGGTGGTGAGGACCAACACGTCGTTCTTGATCAATTCCTTGGCCAGGGTCACATGGAGCTCATCATGCTTCACACGAGCATTCCCGCATCCAACGATGCCTGCCAAGCCTCGGACCTTGCCGTTAATGATATTGTCGTTCAGCGGTCGGTAGCTGGCCCGGAACATACCGCCGAGCATGTAATTGATGGTCTCGTGGCTGAACCCGACCACCATGTCCTGCTGCTCGGTGGGGAGCGCTACTTTGTTCTTGTCTCGGTTGGGGAAGTTGTCGATCGCGTCCTTGACGATCGCACGGGCGGTTTCGAGCGCATGATGTTCGTCAAACGCATAGTGCTTGTATGCGCCCTGCATCTGGGCGATGGGGCTCGTGGTCACGATCTGGGTGTGGTAGCACTTTGCCAGCTCCGCCAGACCCTGCATGACGCACTGCACATCCACCACCATGGCCTCGACCGCGCCGGTAATGACGGCCATTTCCTGCTGCAAATAGTTGCCCGCAACTGGGATACCGTGCCGCATGAGAATCTCATTGGAGGTGCAGCAAATGCCGCCCAGGCTGATACCGCCGTTCGCGCCCTTACTCTTGGCGTACTTGACCATTTCAGGATCCTGAACCGCCTGGACGATGATCTCTGAAAGGGACGGCTCATGCCCATGCACCACTATGTTCACCGTGTCTTCCTTGAAGCAACCCAAATTGACTTTGCCCAGAATGGGCACCGGCGTTCCATAGAGGATGTCCGACAAATCGGTGGCGATCATGGATCCGCCCCAACCGTCGGCAAGAGCGCACCTGGTGGCCAGGCGGATAATGTGTTCCATATCCTGGTTCACGCCCATGGAGCTCATGTGCATAACTTCCACAACGGATCTGTCGATTCCGATCGGGGTCACGCCTTCCTTGCGCCAGATCTCCTGTCGCTTCAGGGGGGCTCTCTTGACGTAGGTTAGTTCGCCGTCCTGCTGGCCGTACTGGGCGAGCGCCTTCTCGCCGATTTCAGTAGCGATATCCTTAATCTCGCGACCCTGGGTCTCCACTCCGAAGTCCAGGGCCAACGCAAGCAGTTTTGGCACGTCCTTGATCTGATAGTCGGGCAGCTCGCCTTTGGCCGCGTGCAGAAACGTGTGGGCTACGTGCCGGCCATGATCGCTGTGAGACGCGGTGCCTGCCGCGACCATGCGGGCGAAGTTTCGAGCCGCGATGGTCTCGGGAGTCGCGCCGCATAGGCCGGTTCTCTTCTTACGCTCTTCGGGAGTCTCATCTCTGCCCTTGGGAGGAAGCACCCGGCAGGGGCCCATGTTGCAGATCTTGCAACAAGTGCCGCCCTTGCCAATCGGACATGCCGTCATGGTGAGCGCACGATGAAATGTGGTTTTGTACCCTTCTTGATCGGCTCTCTTGAGGCCCTCCAAGGTGACCGGGTCGATAGTATGCTGCGTCCAGTCCACCGGACCCAGCTCCTTCTTCCTCGGCGGGGGGGCGACCACCGGAAGTCCCTCCGCCGGAGCCGCAACAGGGGCTTCTCCGCCCGCGATGCCGCCCAAGCCCTGGGCCAGGTTCTTGATCGCCCTGAAAACGCCTACCATTTCCTTCAAACCTTCAATTTCTTCCCTGCTCAGTGTGGCCATATTGTCATTCCTTTTCTACATCTGCCGAAACGCTTGAGCTCCAGCCGTTTCGTCAGGTATTTGTGGTTGAGACCATCAGGCTCGGCGTCAGCCCTATGGCCCGGGTCAAAGCCATGTTCGGCGCGCCGAGCGCACATTTGCCTTGCTCGGACGGAACACATAGGGGCTTACGCGGGGTTCTTGCGCTTCTCGCTCCCAAACCACTCCTGGGAGTAGAAGTATCTTTCAGCGGTCTCCAGATACTTGTGCACCGGATCAGCGCTTTCGGCTAGGTTGACCGCGGTAATGTTTCTCCGCCACTGGTATCGCTCCTCATCCGGATTGGGACCATACTCAGGCAGAAGAATTTTCACCTTTTTTCCGTCAAATCGCTGTTTCTCCTCGTACTTGTCCGCCATCGTGAGACTCCTCTCTTCTTCGCGATTATCTCTCGCTGGCACTCGTGTGCCTCGGCTTTCGCTCATGCATAATGGGACAGGGAACGCGATGGGTGAGCCTAAATATTATGAAGCAGTGTACATCCGGTTTCAATACTTTTTTTAGATTTTTCCACATATGGCACGAAACGCAAAAGATAGCTCGTGACGTGCTACTAATGCTGACCGAGCGCGCGACCCAACCCGCCTTTAGTATAATAGATCTTCATCGAACTAATCAAGAAGCCGCAATGCTTTCTCACGTAGTTCGTGAGTAATAGGAACTTCGATAGCTGACAAGCTACAGCGGATCTTGAAAGTCCGTGGCTTCGGCCAACGTTCCAGGCTTCGCCCAACCTCTTCAATTAGGACTCCTATACCGGTTGTCACCATTCTTGGCCTCTTGGACAGCCCACGCTTGAAGAAGACCGGTAGGGGCCGACGCCTACCATATCCGGGCAGTAATCGGAGAAAATTCCGGCAACTGATGTAAAGCGCTCTATTTCACGAGCGCGGCGATGCCGCGGTCAAAGGGTAGCTTTGGTGCGGGGCCTCCCGGCCATGTAATGCAATCTGTTCAACGCATTGACCATTGCTTTGGCCGAGGCGACAATAATGTCCTCGTGGCTGCCTTGTCCATGCGCCACGTTCCCATCCTCCTCCAGTTGGATGCTCACCTCTCCAAGCGCGTCCGTGCCGCCGGTAATGGCGCTAATGGAGAACCGGCGCAACGTAGGTTTGCGGCCTGTGAGCTTCATAATCGCGTTGTACGCGGCGTCCACCGGCCCATTCCCCAGTTCCGCGCCGTGGTACTCCGCGCCCTCGATTTCCATACGAACCGTGGCGGTAGGGACCACGTCTGAACCCGACATGACCGTTAGGGAGAGCAACTTGTACGTTTCCGCGATCCGGAGTATTTCGTCCGCTATGATTGCTTCTATGTCTTCATCGAAAACCGTCTTCTTGTTGTCAGCCACATTCTTGAAACGTCGGAAGGCTCGATCGATTTCCCCATCGGAAAGGGTGTATCCCAGAGCTTTCACCCGCTCGCCGAATGCGTGTCGTCCGGAATGCTTTCCCAGGACAAGGGACGATTTGCCCATACCTATGGATTCAGGGTCCATGATCTCGTACGTGCTTCGCTCTTGAATAATTCCGTGCTGGTGGATCCCTGCTTCGTGAGCGAAAGCATTGGAGCCCACAACCGCTTTGTTGGGCTGAACCGACACGCCGGTGATGGAGCTGACCAAGCGGCTGGTATGGAAGATCTCCTTGGTGACTATTCCGCTGTGGAAGGGGAGCGCCTCCCGTCGCGTCTTGAGGATCATCGCGATTTCCTCAAGCGCAGCATTGCCCGCTCGCTCTCCGATTCCGTTAATCGTGCATTCCACCTGCCGCGCGCCGGCACGAATCCCGGCGAGAGAGTTTGCCACCGCAAGGCCCAAGTCGTTGTGGCAATGCACGGAGAGGATAACGTTTTCGATTCCGCGGACATTCGCGCGGACGTGCTTGACAAGGTCGGCCATTTCGTCCGGGTACGCATATCCTACGGTGTCCGGGATGTTGATTGTGCAGGCGCCCTCGTCCATTGCGGCTTGAATAACCTGACACATGAACGCGGGATCGCTCCGGGTGGCGTCTTCGCAGGAAAACTCAACCCAGTCGGAGTACGACCGCGCAAGCCGCACCGCTTCACCGGCCAGGTCGATAACTTCCTGAGGCGACATTCTGAGCTTGTGGCTCATATGGATCTCGCTGGTGGCAATGAAGGTGTGAATGCCCGGCTTTTCCGCCCCTTCCACCGCCTTCCACGCGGTGTCAATGTCAAGGGCGTTTGAACGGGCAAGACCGACGATCCGGGCTTTCTTTATTTCTTTGGCTATGGCTGCCACCGCTTCGCGGTCACCTTCCGAGCTGGCGGGGAAGCCGGCCTCTATTATGTCTACACCGAGCCGTTCCAGTTGACGGGCAATTTGCATTTTTTCCTGCTGGTTCATGCTCGCGCCTGGGGACTGCTCGCCATCGCGCAGAGTGGTATCAAAGATCAGCACGCGTTCGGACATGACAGGCTCCTACTCGATGCACCGAAGTTCGATTTGCGACACAACCGCTCTTCCCGTCTGTGACATCCTGAAAGGTGTCATAGATGTTCGCATTCGGAGTTGAACCTCGGAGGAAGCGGCGTGTCTCTGACACAGACCGATCAGCGCTGCCAGAGCCCGTGGAGGCGTTGGGGGGTCACCCTCGGAGATACGCGGTTCTTCGGGCGAAACAGGGATCACTGCACAGGGCAGGGCTTCATCATTCCTATTTCATGACGGGGCCGGAGCATCGGCTTCTTCCGCGGCCGGCGCCTTGGAGGCTTCGGGACGCTTCGGACGGACATACGTAACAAGCATCAGCACAGGCCCGGAGATCACATAGCCGGCGCAAAGAAAGAAAGGCACAACAAACGGGGCCACAGCAATCAGCGCAAGAAGTAAGACAAAAGCCACTGTCGAGCTGAAGGGCTTCTGTTTGACCAACGCAAGGTCCTTGAACGCATGATACCTGACACCGCTCACCATGAGAAAAGAGAGCGCATAGACAAGTATCAGCAACGGCACACCGTAATCGGCTGGATTCAGGCCCACGTGGTCAAAGAATATCACTGTAGTCGCAACCATACCCGCGGCCGCGGGAATGGGAAGGCCGATAAAGCGTTTCGGATCGATGCTGCCGGTCTGAACATTGAACCGGGCTAGGCGAAGGGCCCCACAAGCGACAAACACAAACGCGCTCACCCAACCTACGCGAGGATATGGAGCCAACGCCCACTGGTACATAAGTAGGGCAGGCGCTACGCCGAAAGCAATCACGTCCGCAAGCGAATCCAGCTCCACTCCGAAGCGAGTGGTAGTCTTGGTGAGACGAGCAACCCGTCCGTCCAAGCCGTCGAAGAAGCCTGCAACGAGAATAAGGGCCGCGGAGAGCACAAAGGCGCCCTTAATGGCGCAGACAATACTATAGAAAGCGCAAAAGACGCTTGTCAGGGTGAGCAGGGAGGGCAGGATAAAGATGCTTTTCTTCATCTGCCGAATCCGAGCGCCTCGCTCCCGAGGCTCATCCCCGGTTTCGCCTCTGGGACGTCGTCTGAAAAAAGGCCGTTTTCGCGTGTTCTTGTGCGCCATGGATCACCGCCCGCGCCCGATTGGCTAAAGGCCGACTACGCTTATTGTGATTCTACAGCCTCCAAAAGGCTACATTCAAGAGAATTCGCAGCCACAAGGGGCCCCGGCTTAAGACGACCTTTTTTCCGCTATGACCGTTTCTCCCGCCCTGACGCGCGCTCGCACGGCTACCCGTGCCTCAAACTCCGGCCCGAGGTAGACATCGAGCCGGGAGCCGAAGTGGATCAGGCCGAACCGTTCGCCCCGGGCCATTTCGTCACCTTCTGAGACCCAACAAGCGATGCGCCGCGCCACTTTTCCGGCCACCTGAACCACTTCTATCGTGTCCTCGCCCGACTTGAGCAGGAGCGAGTTCTGTTCGTTCACGCCGGACGCGTCCTTTTCTCGAGCATCGAGGAACTTGCCTTTTGAGTAGGTAATCTTCTCTACTCTGCCTGTCATGGGGCTACGATTCACATGCACGTTGAACACGGACATGAAGATGCTGATCCGCTTAAGGGGGGCCCGATCCAAATTGGTGGAACGGGCGTTTTCCGCTATTTCAACGACCGTTCCGTCGGCCGGTGAGACTACCAGCCCGTCGGCTTCGGGAGACTTGCGGTCGGGATTCCGAAAAAAGAGGGCTATCGCGATGGTGGCCACGAGAAAGAAGAGGGCGAGCCACGGAAGATCCCACCACCACAAGACGGCCGCCAACAAGGCTGGAGCGAGCATATACGGGAAAGCTTCTCGCGCTATCGGCTCTTTATGATTGGTACCCGCCGCCATAGACACCCTAGGGTATTATCCTCGGTTGGGAGAGCGGTCCACGCGGATAGACGCCGCGCAGACTCCTCGCGCGCTCATAGGAGAGTCATCTCTTCAAGGAAACAGCGCCGCCACGAATTTCTGTCAGGATGCGTTCAATCTGGTCTCGGCCCTTAAGTTTCTTTTTCTGGAGGGTTTTTCGCTCGATCTCCTCGGCTGTGGAAAGATATAGGCGCTTATTGAACCGGTCGAGTTGTTCCTCAAGCTCAAGGTGCTCCTGCCACAGCTTCTTCAATTCGGGGAGCTTCTCTTGCCACTCCTCTATAAGTTCAAGCTCTCTCTGTTCCATTCGGGGGCCCTCAACAGCGTGTTTTCCCACTTGCGCAATCAGATTTATACGGAGATGACAGGGAATTGTCAACAAAGGGTAGACCACGGCCTTTGCTTTGCGGTGTTGGATGAGTTCCAAGGGTCTTGTGGTATGATTTCGATGAAAAGCAAAGGAGTGGTCAAGTGGCGCGACAGACCAAACTCGAGACTGACGCCTTCCGGGATGGGGATCATCTGGCTCCCATGTCTATCGGCCCGCTGCTCGAAGACCATTCCCTCCGAATAGCGCGGGTGGCGCGGGATTTCAATCCGCGTTACCTGGTAACAGAGGAGGCGGAGCGCGTGGGGGAGTCACGGGTCCCTCTCCATCCGTTGTGGATACTGACTTTGGCTTGCGCGGCCCTGGAGAGGCAGGCCCGCGGCGCGCGAGTGAGGAGTGTCCGGCTCCAACACCTGTCTCACGCGTTTCTCAAGGAAAACCTTACCTTCAAAGGCATAGTGGAAGAGACGATGACGGGGTCGCGTGCGGTCGGGAACACGATCTCAGTGAGTTTCCACGTCGCCGCGGAAATAGGGCGAATCATAGCTCGAGGTCGGGCAGAACTGACTTCGGACGACTAAGCTCAGGCAGTCCGGGGCATGGCCGGGGCGAGCAGCCTGCAGCGGAGCGCGCAGAATTCAAGCCGGTCCGTTCCCCGCGACGCGCCGGGGGCCGGTGCTCCGGCTAAGAATGCAGGCATAAGAGAACGCTTGTATGACAACTGGGATGTATGGTATGAGAGTATGGGTTGAGGACTTGCCTGACCGGCGTGACGCGTTAAGAGCTCATGGAAGCAAAGGGTCGGGCAAGCGGGGAGGCGAACGCCTCCCAAGCGCCCTCCACATCCAAAATGGCTGAAAAAGGGTTGCGTACGCGGATTCACTTCCCGTATCGTGGCGGGGTTGAGCAAAGAAGTGTGTCCGACGGGTCGATGTAGGCTCCAGCCACTCGCCGAGGTTCAGGGACCCGGAAGGCGAGCGGTTCTTTGTTGGCCGGGCAAGAGGGCTACTAATCTCGATATGAAGGAAGGTGGCGTATGGCTGCACTACCGCAGGTGAAGTACACGGGAAAGATAAGAGAAATCAAGTTCGGTAAGCCAGGTTCAGAGGTGGTTGTCGGAGGCGAGACGGCGTACAACTTCTACTCCTTTGAAGGGAAGATGCCTCATGCGCCTGTTCTGGCGCTGCAAGTTCTTGACATCGAGCCGGAAGAGTGGGCGGCCGAAGCCATCGAGCCCTTTAAAGATGCGGTCAAGGACCCGGTTGCCTGGGCAAAGAAGTGCGCGGAGGTATACAAAGCCGACGCGGTTTGCCTTTGGTTGACCGGAACCGACCCGAACGGCAAGAACCTGTCGGCGGATCACGCGGCAGAGGTCGCCAAGAAGGTTGCGGACGCGATCAATCTTCCGCTTATCGTCTGGGGAGTGTCGAACGACGAGAAGAACACCGAAACGCTTAAGGCGATTTGCGAGGCCTGCGAAGGGAAGAATCTGGTCATTGGGCCGGTGACGGAGCATAACTACAAGCAGGTAGGCGCGGCGGCCATCGCGTACAAGCATGTGGTGGCAGCCAACACCCCCATCGATATCAACTTGGCCAAGCAACTCAACATCTTGCTGGAAAATCTGGGCGTGCCCAATGACAGAGTCCTTATCGATCCTACCACCGGCGGGGTAGGTTACGGCCTCGAATACTGTTACTCGATTATGGAACGAATTCGACAAGCGGCCCTGACTCAGAACGATGACAAGCTCCAGTACCCGATCATCAATAACATTGCGGAAGAAGTTTGGAAAACCAAGGAGGCCAAGCTGCCAAACGGCGAAGACCCGAAACTGGGGGACGCGGCGGTCCGCGGAGTCAACTTGGAAGTGATAACGGCCATCAGCTCCTTGCAGGCCGGTTCGGACGTGCTGATCCTCCGGCATCCCCGGTCTTTGGAGCATATTCGGAAGTATCTGGGGGAAATCATGGCCCCCACGGACCTTGATTCTATGAAGGTGGACCTCTCGTTGATTGCGGAGGCCGCCAAGCCTGCGGCCGCGGCGCCCCAACCCGCAGCAGCCCCGAAGGCGGAAAAACCTGCTCCCAAAGTAGCAGCGGCGCCGAAGCCCGCGGAGAAGGTGGAAGCCCCGGCAAAGGCCGTACCTCCCAAACCCAAGGTCGTGCCCATGAAGGAGGCGCCTACGGCGGCCACGGAGGAGGGCGAGCTGGAACTCACCGAAGAAGAAGTGCAGGCGTTGCGTGAGATGGTGGCCATGTTCAGAGCCGTTAAGAATATGTTCGGCGGCCTTGCCAAACTAATCCAGAATCCCCCCAGATAGTAGGGGGTATGGTAGCGGTCCTGTTTGTGGACTGCGAATATGGGTTGCGCCCCGGGAAACCGACGCATCGGAACTCCGGGGCGTTTTTTTTTGCGTCTTTTCGTCGAACGGACTGTCACCGGGTTCCGGCGCTCGAAACTGCGTATGGGGACCTCCCCATAGGTGAACAAAGGTCCCCCAATCCGAAAGCTACTATAGGAGGCAAGTAGCGCCATTGCGCTTTCAAGGACGTAAATCGATGTGTGACGGTGGGACAGACGGATGAAACTGTCTCAAAAGTCTTGGAACGGAACAGATCGCGGCACGATCTCGATTGGGAGCGAGGTTTTGAGACAGTCTCAGACGCCTGTCCCACGATGCTTGGCACAAAATGCTACGGGTTTGAAAGCGAACCCGTATAGTTCGTGGGCCGCGGGTCGGCGATCTTCTTCTCCCGGGACGAGGCCGGGCAATCGCGATAAGGCCCGATGTTTCACGTGAAACATCGGGCCGTTTTATTTCAGGATTATGGGGCGTTAGGAAGTTATTGCTTCTCCGGACTCGGAGCGGGAACCGCTTGCTGAGGGGCTTGCGCGGGCTTCTCAGCTTCAGGAAGCGCCGGCTTCGCAGGTCGTTCCCCGGGATCTTGCGCAGGCGCCTCCGACTTGGTTTCCACAGGAGCCGCCGCCGGATCTGTAGGTCCGGCTGGAGCGCCTGTCACACCTTCGCCGCTCATGATCGAGCGCTCCACAGGGACGGCCTTCCCGGCAAAATAGGTCAACCCGATTGAGGTCACCATGAAAACGATCGCCGCGGCCACAGTCACTTTGTGCAGAAAGGTCGTCGCGCCGGTCGCGCCGAAGAGCGTCTGGCTTGATCCTCCTCCGAACACCGCGCCGATATCCGCGCCCTTGCCGCTTTGCAGAAGTATGGTAAGCACCAGCATAGTGCACACGAGCACGTGGACGATAATTACCAGCGTTATGAGCATCCTGTCTTACTCCTTCGCACTTCAAGCCGACTCGGTGATTATACCCATGAAGTCATCGATTTTCAATGACGCTCCGCCCACCAGCGCTCCGTCGATATCACCGCGGCTCATAAGCCCCCTGGTATTTTCAGGCTTTACGCTTCCACCGTAAAGTATTCGCACATTTCCCCCCAACTCCCGCCCAAACAGCGACCCCACCCCTCCCCGGATGAACGCGTGCGCCTCTTGAGCCTGCTCCGGAGACGCCGTCCTTCCGGTTCCTATCGCCCACACCGGTTCGTACGCAATCACAAGCCGATCTGGAGATGCGATCTGAACGCCATCCAACCCTCGCGATACCTGCCGTTCGAGCACCTCAAAGGTCTTGCTGGCCTCTCGCTCTTCCAAGGACTCTCCGAGGCAAAAAATCGGTATCAGCCCATGCCGCAGCGCAGCTTTGATTTTCAGGTTGACGCTTTCGTCCGTCTCGCCGAACCACTGTCGCCGCTCCGAGTGCCCGACGATCACGTGACTGCAACCCGAATCCTTCACCATGGCGCCCGAGACTTCCCCTGTGTATGCGCCCTGATTCTCCCAATGAACATCTTGAGCGCTTACTTTGACCGCGCCCCCTCGGGTCGCGTCAACCGCCGCCGCGATCGAAGTGAAAGGAGGCGCCACTATCACTTCGCAGTGCGCTTCTTTGCGCCCCATCGCGTCCCACAATCTTCCAATGAACTCCCCCGTCTCCGATGAGGTCTTATGCATCTTCCAGTTGCCCGCGATTATTTTTCGCCGCATGATCCTTTGCTCCGCCACTCGTGTCGCTTCGAGGAGGCTGCCCGCTCCCAAGTTCTCCCTTCCCCGCCACCGCTAGGGAGCCGCTTTGAAACGCGTGCCTACAAAGCTGGAAACATCCTTAAGTGATTAAGCCGCCTTACTCAATCTCGCAGGTATCGCCACCCGTTCCTCCAAACCGCGAAAGATCCATCAACCGGTCTATTCTTCTAAGGCAGCCACCCCGGGAAGCGTTTTGCCTTCCATAAACTCCATGAACGCCCCGCCACCCGTGGAAATGTACGAGATCCGGTCCGCTACACCGAACTGTTCCACGGCCCGTATTGTGTCACCACCGCCCACAACCGAGAACCCCGGTGAACCGGCAACCGCCCGAGATATCATCAGCGTGCCCATCTTGAACGGCTCCATCTCGAATACTCCCATAGGACCGTTCCACACTATCGTCCCCGCTCTTCCTATCTCCTCCGAGAAGCGATCCACCGTGCGAATGCCGATGTCCAGCGCCATCTCACCATCAGGGATTGCGCCCACTTCCACCGCTTGCCTTCGCACGCCCGGTTCCATCTTTTCCGCGGTCACCACGTCCGACGGCAAGACAAGAGGCTTGCCTGCCTTCGCAGCCTCATCAAGTATGTCTCGGGCGATTTGAAGCATCTCCTCCTCGACCTTGGACGCGCCCACGTCTATCCCTTGGGCCTTGAGGAACGTGTTTGCCATGCCCCCCCCGATGAGGATCGAGTCCATCTCGCGAACTAAATGCTGCAGAACTCTCAATTTATCCGAAACCTTGGCTCCACCAAAGAGCGCCACCACAGGCCTCTTCGGATTGCCGAACGCCTTGGCGAGGTTCTCCAGTTCTTCCTTCAAGAGCAGTCCCGCGGCCTTTTCCTTCACGAATTCGGTTATCCCCACGGTCGATGCATGAGCGCGGTGCGCCGTTCCGAACGCGTCGTTCACATACACATCCGCCAGCGCAGCCAGCTCTCGAGCGAAACCGCTGTCATTCTTGGTCTCTCCTTCATGGAAACGCAGGTTTTCCAGCGCCAACACGCCTCCCTCAGGCAAGGCTGCCACCGCTTCACGAGCTGCCGGGCCGACGCAGTCATCGACAAACGCCACTGCGCAGCTCAAGAGTTCCCCCAATCGCGCGGCCACCGGCCTGAGGCTCATCTCAGGCTTTCGCTCACCTTTGGGTCTTCCCAGATGCGATGCCAGTATAACCCTCGCGCTCTCTTTGACCGCGTACCGTATGGTAGGAAGCGACCGACGGATGCGCGTGTCGTCTCTCACAGCTCCTGCCTGATCCAGCGGAACATTAAAATCGACCCGGATGAACACCCTCTTCCCTTTGATGACCACGTCCTTGATGCTCTTGACAGCCATCCCAGTTCCTCCCCGGGCAAAACCGCCCCTTTCAAACAACAGAACCACTGGAACCCGCTCCGCGTAGGTTGCATTGCCAATGCCGCCCGCGACCTCAGAAATCAGACCAACTTCTCCCCAATATACACCGCCAGGTCCACCATCCGGGCCGAATAGCCCGATTCGTTGTCGTACCAGGCTATCACTTTGACCAGGTCGTCCCCGATGCAAAATGTGGACGGAGCATCGAACGTCGAAGAGTACGTGCTATTGACGAAATCAATGCTCACCAGGGGTTCTTCACTGTAATCCAATATCCCCTTCATCCTCCCCTCGGAGGCCCTCTTCATGGCCGTGTTGACCTCCTCCACGGTAACCTTTCTTCGGAGCGCCGCGGTCAAATCCACAAGCGACACATTAGGCGTGGGCACTCGGATGGCCATCCCATCCAACTTGCCGGCCAGCTCGGGGATCACAAGACCCACCGCAACCGCGGCGCCTGTGGTGGTTGGTATCATGTTCATGCCCGCGGCGCGCGCCCGCCGATAATCCTTGTGCACAGTGTCCAAGAGACTCTGGTCCATCGTGTAGGAGTGGATGGTGGTCATCAATCCCTTCTCCACCCCGAACTCATCGAACAGCACCTTGGCTACAGGCGCAAGACAGTTGGTAGTGCATGAGGCGTTGGAGATCACATTGTGGTTGAGCGGATCATACGTTTCTTCGTTCACCCCGATCACAAAGGTGCCGTCTACTTTCTTCCCCGGGGCTGATACGATGACCTTCTTGGCCCCCGCCTGCAAATGTTTTCCCGCCTTTTCTCGATCCCTGAAGATCCCCGTGCATTCGAGGATTACGTCCGCGCCTAGGTCAGCCCACGGAAGGTTGAGCAGATCGTCCGTGATGTTCAACGCTCGAATCTCCTTGCCGTCAACCAAAAGGGCCTCCGCAGTGTGCGAAACGTCCCCGGGATACTTCCCGTGGACCGAGTCGTGCTTCAAGAGAAACGCCATGAGCTTGGAATCCATTCGGTCGTTGATTGCAACCACTTCCACTTCCGGGCGCCCGACCGCGTTCCGCATAACAGTGCGCCCGATTCGCCCGAATCCGTTTATCGCTACCCTGATTGCCATAGTCCGCCTCCCACATCACTCGAAGAATGCAGCGCCAGCATGGTCTTCTCCAAATCGGTGGCGCCCCGGAGCATTTATTGTCTTGTATTTTCAAGCAATATCAGATATAACCTAATGCGCGCGGTTCACAAACTCGGCCTTGTCCGATCTTGCCGCGTCTTCACTTTTTCTAGCGGAGCTGTGCACAAGAGAGATCGGTCTCCCACCAGGCACGCCGTCGCCCCACAAGGATCGCTTATGTCTCGGCCTGGCATCGTTCTGCTCGTCGCTCTGGTTGCCCTTGCCCTCGTGAGCCTTGTCTCTCTCTCCTACTCGGTGGACGGCGGCCGACTTCCCAGTCAATGGCAAGTGACCAGCGTCAAGGTGTGCCGGGACTGGCGAGGCAATCTTGACCCTCACCTTCTCGCTCCGGGCGCATACCCGGTGTATTCTTTCTTCATCCCACGGCCCGTTTGGACCGTAAATGGATCGGGTGTGGAAGCCCAGCCCATTTATGAGCAGGGCCGACTCACCGCGTACCGTTTGCTCTGGGCTGCTCGCTTGCTCAATTCCGGAACAAGAAACTCAGTAAAGTTCTCACTCCCGGACCAGAACGGAAGCAAGATATTTCGATACGATCACGACAGAGTCAAGCCCGGCGAATGCTACGAGTTCTTCTGATGAACCGCGCCGCGCTGCATAAGCGCAGACCGCTCCCGGCCCCCTGTGTCCGGAAACTCCCCCGCCGAACCGGGCGCCAAGTCCTTAGGGAGGGCACTTCGCACAGATAGATTTAAATAAGGTCGTGCTCAGGTACCGATCGCCCCGGTCAGGCAGGATAACCACCACCGAGCCTTTTCGGAGATTCTTGGCAGCCTGAATCGCTCCGTAAACCGCGGCTCCCGAACTCATACCGACGAATATCCCCTGGCTGAGAGCAAGCCATCGAGCCGTATCATAAGCCTGATCATCGTTCACCTGGATTATTTCATCAACTCGGGAGCGATCGTAGATCTTAGGAACAATTGCCTCATTCATATTCTTCAACCCTTGAATCGCGTGACCCTCCACCGGCTCGACCCCCACAATAACGATCTTTGGGTTGTGCTCCTTAAGTCGTCGAGAAACACCCATAAGCGTGCCCGTGGTGCCCATGCCGGCCACAAAAACGTCCACATCCCCGCGGGTCTGCTCCAGGATCTCAACCCCGGTGGTCATATAGTGGGCCTCCACATTGTACATGTTTTCGAACTGATTCGGCATGAAGTACCGCTCGGGAGCTTCATTGTAAATTTCGTGCGCCCGACGGATCGCGCCGTCTGTGGCCAACTCCGGCGGGGTGAGTTCCAGTTCCGCTCCATACGCGCGCAGGGTGTTTCGTCTTTCTACGCTCACGCACTCCGGCAGTGTGAGCAGGCAACGGAATCCTCGACATGCGGCCACCATCGACAGCCCTATGCCCGTATTGCCCGAAGTGGGCTCCAGAATGATCTTATTGGGGGTGAGCAGCCCTTCCTCCTCGGCCTTTCGGATCATATAAAACGCGATCCGGTCTTTGACAGAACCGCCTGGGTTGCAGCCCTCCATCTTTCCCAGAATGCGCACTGCCCCATCGCCGTTCGGAAAAGCTATGTTTACGAGAGGAGTGTTTCCCACCAAGTCCAAAATTCCCATCAACGCACCTCTGACCGACCTACGTTAACCTCTTTTTTTACTACTTCCACGTTATTTTGCGCAAGCCCTTCTTGCTTTGCCGCTCAAGAATTTATATTCTCATGTCTACTCTCGATAGGCCTCCAAGCGCATCACCGAACCTATGCGAAATTGCGATCACCCATCCGCGCTCCGAAACAATCGCGCTCCTCACGGCCTGCCCTGGCCCCCCCGCATTCAGGTGGCCGGAGTCTCTTCGCTGGAAGAGGCGCTCTTCTGCGCATCCGTGGGAGTGGACGCGCTCGGCCTCACCTTGGAACTCCCCACCGGCATCCACGACGGCCTTGACCGGGCGACTGCGCGGCGGATCATTGAGGCGCTCCCATCTGTTGTGCTTCCTGTGGTCATTACGTATCTCGACACTGCGCAGGACGCTGCGGCTCTAGTTCAAGAAGTCCGTGGCCAGGCCATACAGTTTCATGGTGGAATAACTCCAAAAGAACTCGAGCGCTTCCGCAGCGCCGTGCCCGCGGTCAAGACCATCGGCCGCGTCACGGTCATCGATCGATCCTCTGTGGATATGGTGGGCCTATTTCTGCCTCCTCTTTGGGACGCGGTTATTCTTGATTCGTACGATCCTGCAACCGGCAGGCTTGGAGCCACGGGCGTCACACACGATTGGGCCGTAAGCGCGCTAATCGTCAAGGTTGCGAAAGCGCCTGTCATTCTCGCAGGAGGCCTTACCCCCGAAAATGTTGCTCAGGCTATTCTTACAGTCCGTCCCGCGGGTGTGGATGCGCATTCAGGGGTGGAAAATGAGGACGGCTCACGGAATTTCGATAGGATCAAAGCCTTCGCGCAGGCCGCAAACGAAGCGTTCCGCCAAATCCACTGAGCCTAGGTTCGCGACGGAGGACAGATTCGGAAAAGGAGGTTCTCCAGGATGGCGCCGGGCGCGGTCCTGCTCAGGCGAGATGACTTGAGGCTTACGTCGGCTTCGAGAATCGCTTCCATGATGCCGATCAGTTTGTCTATGGGGAATCTCTGCGCGTCGCGCATGTATAGATAGAGCGGGTATTCCTTAAGCGCCAGGAGATCCAATTTCTCCTTGCTCTTCTTGGGGCGCCGCTCGTCCCGCACCTGCCCGAGGACCTCTATAAAGCTCTCATACCTCATCCCCGGCTTCCAATAAGGCCTGAAGACGGTGAAGAGCAGCTCTCGCGCCACGGTGAGGCGTCGGAATTCATTGGCGATTGCCGCCACTATTTGCAACGGATGAGCCCCCCCACTCAGGTTTTCATGGAGCGCTATCAGGCTCCGCGGCAGGTCGCCCGCGCGAATCGCGCCCGTCAGCTCGTAGAACACTGATTCATGGAAATCAGTGAAAACCTCCTCCACATCAGCCCTCGTGACTTCCACCCGCGATCCGAGGTACGCTGCAAGTTTTTCCAGTTCGCTATGGAGTTGTCGCATATCTTTGCCGCATCGCGCATACATGGCCTCCAGAGCCCCATGCGCAATCTTCTTGTTCGCCTTCCCAAGCTCTTCCCTGACGCGCTGGTCAAAGAAAGCCCTCTCCATACCTACTCCGCGTCGGTCCTTGCCCACAGCGCATTCCACCAAGCGGCCGTGCTTTTCCACTGCCTTGACGAGCTTCTTCCGTCGATCGATGGCTGCGGCTGTGAACACGACGACTGTTCCTTCAGGAAACGACCCGCTCACCAGCTCTTCTACCGTGGCTTCATCAGTTGGGCCCTCCACTCGCTTGCCCGACTCGAGAAAGGCCTGCGCGATTTGCTGGAGCGCAGTCATTTGGTCGGCGTCGAGCTTTTCTCCTGCGACTTCATGGACCCATTCCGGCTCACGAGTCACGGCCGCGCTCTCTATGCCGCTCAAGGCCAAAAGCCGCCCAAACGCGGTCAAAGCCGCGTCGCGCCGTTCCTGAGACCAGGCTTCAAAAAGATTCTGCAGAACGTGGCTCCGTTCGACTTTGCCCATGAAGAGCGCAGTCTGCTCCACCAGGACGACTCGTGGCCCGGGAAAGAGAGAAGGGGTGAGCGCGTGGGACACGAGATCTCCCACACGAAGAGAGCCTCCATCCAGGACGATAAGATTCGTGTTGCGCAAATCCGAGTCGAGACTTCGAGCAATAAGCGCTTGAACCGCTTCCTTCACGAGGAACTCGTCCCCGTAGAAGACGTACACGCAGGCCGCCTGCTCCCCATCGGATTCCTTCACATCAGCGTTGGGCATGTGACACGCGTTGGCGCGCAGTGATAGGCAATCCTCTTGTCAGGTCCGCCCGGAGAACACAAAAAGGAGCGGACCTGCGCTCCTCGGATACCACTACGCAAAGGAAAATGATCGAGTGGGACCATCACGCGGTCCCGAGTTCGGACCAGGGTTGACGTTGACATGAGCCGTGGAAAGATCGCCGGCTTGAGATCCGCATCCTCGAAGTCCCGGCGGCCCTAGGTCTTGGTGGTCTCGCTTTTCTGCGGCTCGCTCTTGGTTTCCTTCGCGGCCCCTTCCGATCCTTCGCCGGACGATGCCGCGGAGACATCTTCACCGTCCATCGCCTTCTTGAAAGTCTTTATGCCTTTTCCGACGCCTCCCATAATTTCAGGGATGCGCTTGGCGCCGAAGAGCATCACCACGATCAGAAGAATGACGATCAATTCCCAGGGGCCTGGCCATCCCATGGGCGCTCCTCCGAAGCCCCTAACGGGCTCCTCACTTTTAGTGAACTTTCCGGTTACCTTGGGGTCATTATATGGGAGAAACATTGAGGCGTCAAACATAACCGCTCAACGGAAACCGCGCGAAATCCGACCGCGTGTGTCCGATTTCGCGCGCTTCCTCATTCCCAGGAGATGGAGACCGATTACGCTCCATCTCGAGGCTGAGTATGTCCGATCTCGGACAGACTCGCGAGGCCACCTGCGAGAGGCGTATGCCGTAAGGGCTTGTTATTGCATAATATAGAGGGTTGCGCATTCAGTTGGCGCCGCGCTTGCTTCAAGTACGAGCATGAATAGAAAAAAAGGATGGTGACATGAGTCAAAATCCGGAAAAGCTCGAACCTCTTGCCGACAGCCAAGAAGAAATCATCGCAACCCTGATCAATCCCATTCATGTATTTTCCGGCGCGGTCTCTCCACGGGACTATATCAACGCGCAAAAACAACTCATTCGGGATTTCGGCGAGGACATTTACTTCAACTGGCAGCTCGAGATTCTTCACGCGGAAATCGCGTCCTTGATTGAAGAAATAAAGCTCGAACAGTCCGGTCCTCGACCCAACACTAACGTAGTGGGGCAAGCTTAAGCGCCCTCACCGAGGTCCTGCGAGCATATAGAACGCTCAGGAGGAAACCTTAACCACATCCAACCACCCCCTCTGCGGCATCATGAGTCTCCGTATGGAGAAAGAGGCACATCAACCGGTCACTCGCCCCTCCGGCGGGTGACCCCACACCCCTGCGCAATTTCCGAGGACGCCTGCCATTCCGTCCTCGGTTTTTTTTGGGGTGGCGCAATCGCGCGAGAATCTTTAATATCAAGAGCGTCGCATCGCCACACACCTTTGCTCGTGCCGCAGAAAAGGTTTGGACGCCATGTTTACTATCTCCGACACATGGAAGAGCATGTATCCAGGGGCGCTGATGGGCGCCTTGGCCATGAGCAACGTTTCCAATCCCAAGACTCATGCGGCCCTGGACAAACGAAAAGAGGAACTGGAACAGGATCTCCGAAGCCTCTTCCGTAGTCCCGAGGAGCTTAAGTCTCTCCGGCCCATTGTGGCGTACCGGGAGTATTACAAGCGCTTCAAGAAAAGCTATCATGTGCTCCATCAGCTCGAGTCGGTGGTCTTCAAAGGGAAACCGATTCCTGTTGTCGCTGCTCTTGTCGAGGCCATGTTCATGGCGGAACTGAATAATATGCTGCTCACCGCCGGACACGACCTGGACGCTATAGCGCCCCCCCTGACACTCAGCGTAGCCACAGGCGAGGAGACCTATGTGAAACTGAATGGCGAGACACAGATCACCAAGCAAGGGGACATGATCATCTCCGATGCCGAGGCAATCATATCAAGTATCATCTACGGGCCTGACCGTCGCACCAGAATCACCGACAAAACTCGTCGCGTCCTTTTCACGACGTACGGCGTGCCCGGAGTCGGTGACCAGGCGCTCCGGCAGCACTTGGAAGGCATTGCGTCAAATGTGCGCCTCGTCGCGCCCGAGGCGCTTGTCGAACACCTCCACGTCTATCGACCCGACTGACAGCGCTTTGTACAACGAACCATATCTTATAGGGGGCAACCGGTAATGTTTGAAACACTGATGACCGAGCAACAGAAATCTCTCCGCGAAGAAGCGAGGAACTTCGCGAAGAGCGTTCCCAGGCAACTGCTTCTTGACATGGACGCGAACAAGGTGCTCTTCCCGCGAGAGTACCTGGTGGACGCGGCAAAAGAGAAGCTGCTCGGACTGCGCTTTTCGCGCGACTACGGGGGCCGCGGCTTGCAATGGGTGGACGAGATCATCGCGCTCCAAGAAATCGCGGTGCTGGGCGCGTCACTGACCTGCCTTTACTCGCTCGTCACCATAGTGGGCGAGGCGATCCACGTCTTCGGGAGCGAAGAGCAGAAAAAGAAATACCTCGAACCGATTCTCAAGGGTCGAGCGTACTGCGCGGAGGCGCTCACCGAGCCACGAGGAGGCTCGGACTTCTTCGGAGCGACAACCACGGCCAAACGAGACGGAGATTTCTATGTTCTCAATGGTCAGAAGCGTTTCGTCGTGGGCGCTGAAGGCGCGGACATCTTTCTCGTGTACGCCAGGACCGGCGACGGGTCTCAAAAGGACGCCATCAGCGCGTTCATTGTGGAACGAGACATGGGCGTGGACGTCAAGTACGTATACGGCCTCCTGGGAACAAGAGGAGGCGGCGCCGGCCGCATCGTATTCAGAGACACTCGCGTCCCCGTCGAGAACCTCATCCTGGGCGAAAACCGGGGCGGAGATGTTTTCCACCAGATGATGATTCCGGAACGCATGACTTCCGCAGCCGGTTCGATCGGCCTGGCGCAGGCCGCGCTCGACATCGCTCTGAAGTACAGCGATCGACGCAAAGCGTTTGGCAGGAAGATCCGCGATTTCGAAGGCGTGAGCTTCAAAGTGGCTGACAGCATCACCAAATTGGACGCGGCCCGCGCCCTGACCTATGCCACCGCGGTGGCGGTGGATAAGCTGGGGAGCACCCCTTACACTCGACGACTCGTATCTGAGTCAAAGAAATACGCCACCGAAGCCTGCTGGGAAGTCATCAATGATGCCATGCAAATCATGGGAGGCATCGGATACACCACCGTCTACCCCATCGAGAAATACCTCCGAGACGCGAGACTCATGATGATATGGACCGGAACCAGCGAAATCATGAACCTCATCATCCAGCACGAGTACTACCGACAGGTTCTTGGACAGACCCCAACAATCCGTGACCTGGAAGGCGACGCGGAAGAAGCGTTCGCGGAAGACGAAAAGATCTACGAATAGACGATTGGGGAACGAGGACTTCAGGGAATCCCTCTTCCCATCGGAGATGGACCACCCCGGAGGGCTCTTTATAGTATTTGCCAAAAGTGATGGCCTATTGACTGTCCGTCACCACGCACTTGATCCGGGGTGACGCAGTCATTCCTGCCAATGCGCCAAGGAACTTGCCGATTCAGCGCACAATGGCGCCGCGTAATCGTTTGATGAGTCACCGCGCGCAAGGAGTGGAATTATTTCCTTCCCTGGGGCGTGCACGCGTATGACCGGCCGCTCCACAAAGAGGCGCGGGTATTTCGCGAGTCGGCGGGAACAGGATCCAGGTTCCGGGGCATATAGCGATTCGCCGTGTAAGTAGTGCCGCGCCATTGGAGCGCGTCTCGAAACAAGACCTTCTTCACGATCAGGGCCAGTACGCACACGAGCATCAAATTCCCTATAAAAAGAAAGCCCGCGTACCTGCGAGGAACTCCAACCTGCAAATAGTACAAATGCGACACGACCGCCACTTCCAGTAACTGAACGGCCGGCAGGATAAACCACGTATGCGGCCACGTTTCCTTGGCAAAGGGAACGTACACCCAGAGCGCAACTGCAACTACGGGGAGGCTGATCAGGAAATGCTCGGCCAGCCGCCTCAGCACAGCCCCGACCTCGTAATTCATTGAAGCCGACAGAATGCGGGTCCACCCCACAAGAATATCCGACAGGCCGGTATACATCCTCGTCTGCAAGACCTCTCTTCCGTTTGCAAAGAGTAGTCCCATGCCTGCAGCCTTTACTCTCTTCCCGATCCCTATGTCTTCCACCGCAAGATCTCTTACGTCGTGATGCCCGCCGATTCTGTCGTAAGCGTTTCGATCGATTAGGTAGAACATGCCGTTCGCTGAAGCAACCGGACTTGTCGGATCGTTCACCTTGTATAAGGGATAAAGGATGCAGGACATGCCCGCAAAGACCGGCTGGAGAGCTTTCTCCCAAAAACCCTTCAGAATGAGGCGAGGGCTCAGAGTTATCATGCCCGCGGAACAGGCCACGGCCGTATGGTAGCACTGCCTGAGAGCCGAAGGCTGCAGGCGGCTGTCCGCATCGAGAAACGCCAGCCACGATCCCTTGGCATGGCGCACTCCCACATCCAGCGCGTTGCACTTGCCGGTCCATCCTTCACGTCTCTGCTTGAGGGATATGATCTTGAACTTGTCCCCCTCCTTACAAAGCTCTCTCGCTATGGACGCGGTCCGGTCTTCGGATCTGTCGTCCACGAGGATAAGCTCGAAGTGTGGATAATCCTGAGCAAGCACGGACTCGAGGCACCCTTTTATATGCCCCTGTTCGTTGTGCGCCGGAACTATCACCGAAATGAAAGGAGCGCCGTCCCGCAGCGTAACGGTCTCCTCCGGATCAATGACAGGGACTTTGTAGTAATTCTGGACAGCGTCCCTGATCCTGAGCGCCCAAAAAGCGACAGACCACACGAGAACCAGGGATGCGATAAGGAGCGCTATATAGTTCACCAGATTTTCCTTAAATCACTTATGATTTTTAGTATGAGGCCGTCTCCGCAGAAGAAGTATACCAAAATAAGCCCTCATACACACCCCTTGGAGGTCATGCGCATGAGGCATCGTCCTCAAGTAAGTTGTCGTC
This sequence comes from Deltaproteobacteria bacterium, assembly GCA_016875095.1. GTDB lineage: Bacteria > Desulfobacterota > Desulfomonilia > Desulfomonilales > Desulfomonilaceae > VGSG01. The sequence goes on along the minus strand of VGSG01000001.1, from coordinate 37,641 downwards.
TAGGGAAATCTCTCGTCACCTCTACGTATGGGGTGTTTTGGAAAAGAAGGGAAGATGGCACGGTCACTCTTGGAGCGCAACTTGTCATTGAGTTTCGGCGCATGAGATGCTAACCCACTTCACGGGGGCATGGATGGAAGTCACCATACTCGGAACCGGAACCGCGACGCCGGCGCTGGAACGCAACGCCTCGGGGATTGCCGTTCGGGCCGCCGATCTGTTGATCCTTGTGGATATGGGTCCCGGCACGCTGCGTCGAATGATGGAAGCGGGGATAGACACCAGGCTCGTGGACGCCATCCTGGTGACCCACTTCCATCCGGACCACGTCTCCGACCTCGTGCCTTTCCTCTTTGCGTCCAACTATGCGTTCGGCCCGGTGCGAGAGGAAGCCTTTCACCTCATCGGGCCTGAAGGACTGGAACAATATTTCAGCGGGTTGGTCGCAGTGTACAATGACTGGATTGTGCCTCGGGGAAACCGACTGATAAAGAGAGAGATGAATTCCCGGAAGCGTGACAGGTTACGAATCGGGCGCGCTGAAATTCATTCCGCCCCTTCGGTTCACACAGGCGCGTCGCTCCACTATCGGATCGACGCGGACGGCGCCTCCGTGACCGTTTCCGGTGACACGGACGTGTCCGAGGCGCTGGTGGAACTCGCAGCGCAATCGGATATTTTGATCTGTGAGTGCTCTCTCCCCGACGGGCACAAGGTTCTCGGACATCTTGTTCCTTCCGAAGCCGGCCGAATCGCGTCTCGAGCCGGCGTCGGAAAGCTGGCGCTGACTCATTTCTACCCTCCCTGCGAAGAGGTAGATGTGGTTGCCCAAGCCGCGAGAACGTTTTCCGGGAAAATTGTGCGCGCAGAGGACCTTATGGTAATTCGGCCATGAGCAGGGAACGGCTCAGATGAAAAACGCCATCGGATCAGCCGTGCCAAGGGCTTTGTGGAACCTACTTTTCGTGATTCCGCTCTCTCTCGTCCTGGTAGTTCCCTTCTTTGTGGCGGGCGCGGTTCTGGGAACATACCTGGCCTATTCCCACAAGCTCCCCGAAATCCCGGAGCTCGCCAACTACCAGCCTCGAACCGTCTCCACCTTCTTCGCGGAAGACGGCACGGTTATCGGTATCTTCTACAAACAGAAGCGATTCGTTGTGGACCTGCAACAGATCCCGACGCACGTGGTGAAGGCGTTCGTAGGCGTGGAGGACGCCCGATTCTATGAGCATTCCGGTGTTGACTGGCCCGGGCTCGCCAGGGCCATGATCCGGAACCTCCAGGCAGGCCGAATGGCCGAGGGCGGGAGCACGATCAGCATGCAGGTCACCAGGAACTTCATGCTCACCAAAGAAAAACGGATCGCCCGTAAACTCAAAGAGATGATCCTTGCTCGACGCTTGGAACGGATGTGGGGCAAGGAAAAGATACTGTACATCTATCTCAACGAGATCTACCTCGGCGACGGCTGCTACGGCGTGCAAGCTGCCGCCCGCAACTATTTCGATAAGCCCGTGGAACACCTTACCTTGGCGGAAGCCGCGCTCCTAGCGGGACTGGTTTCCTCGCCTTCACGGTATAACCCCTTTAAGAACGCCAACTTAGCCTCGCTCAAACAAAAATTGGTGCTACGCAACATGCTTCGGTACGGGTTCATTACCCAAGAAGCATTTGACCGAGCAGCATCTCAAACCCTGCAGTTCAGGAAGGAGGCCCCTCGACCGTTCGATCTGGTTCCGGACTACGCCGAGGCCGTCCGCAGATACATCGTTGCCAAGTATGGTGAGGACAAATTGTACAATGAAGGTCTGAAGGTCTTTACCGCGTGCCGCGTGGATTACCAGAAGTATGCCCTTGAAGCCGCGAGAAAAGGCGTGGCGGAGATCAAGGCTCGGCACAAGCATTTTGCCATTATCAGAACCGTGGATCGAACCGATATCGCCGGACTTCTTGAAGAGCGAGCCACCCCCAAGCTCAAGGAAGGCAGGATCTATCAAGGGGTGGTGACGCGTGTGACAGCTTCCAAGAGCGACACCGTCCTTGACATCGCGTTGAGCAAGAAGCTGGTGGGAAGGGCCACGCTGGAAGGTAAGACGGACGACTTCAAAGTCGGTCATGTGCTGGCCGTTCGTTTCGAAGGCTTTATGAACGGAATTCCCTACTTCACGCCGGACGACGATCCGGTCCTTCAGTCTGCGATGGTGGTGGTGGAGAACCGGACAGGATATGTCCGGGCCCTAGTGGGGGGAACCTCGGAGGAGCGATTCAAGTTTCACCGGGCCATTCAGGCCAGGCGTCAACCGGGGAGCGCATTCAAGCCATTCATCTACGCCACCGCCATCGAGCAAAAAAGCTACAGTCCAGCCACGATAATTGTGGACGAAGAAATCGAAGTTGACCTGGGACGGGAAGACCGACTTTGGGCGCCCAAGAACGCCGGCGGAAACGTCCTGGGCCCGTTAAGTCTTCGAAGAGCCCTGGAGCTTTCCCGGAACATCTGCACCATTAAGATCCTCATGGACGTGGGTCTTGATCCGGTTATTGAAACAGCGAGAAAGATGGGTGTCTCATCGCGGCTGGGCCGAAACCTCTCTTTGAGCTTGGGGACTTCCGAACTCACCTTGCTGGAGCTCACGTCCGCGTACACGGTCTTCCCCAACGGCGGGATTCACGTGCAGCCCACCCTAATCAAGCGCATTGAAGATCGCTTCGGGAACGTGCTTGAAGACAACTCCAAAATCCCGGTGCTGGACGAAGATCAAATCCCTCATCCGACTCCGAGGGAGGAACTGAAAGAAGTCCAGACAAGACTGAGCTATCCGAGACCAACGGCCGTGACCGAAGAGGAAACTGAGGATGATGAGAACGAACCCGCGGGCGAAGATACATCACAAGCTGAATTCGACAAACCAGCGCGACCGCGGCCCACGACGAAACCGGAGAAATTCCCGGAAGAGCGGCTGGGAACTCGTGGCGTACGCGACCCTGAAGAACCTCGAGCCGTGACCGCGGCGCTTTCCCCGCAAACCGCCTATATCATGACGGACCTCCTCATGGGAGGCGTCCGATCCGGCACCGGCTCGCGCTTGGGCCAGTACCTAAAGCGACGCGACGTGGCAGGTAAGACCGGCACAACGAACCAGGCCGCGGACGCATGGTTCATCGGCTTCAATCCTGAGCTCACAGCGGGAGTCTGGGTCGGTTTTGACGAAAAGCGCCCTCTAGGTCGCCGCGAAGAAGGCGCACGATCCGCCCTGCCCATCTGGGCCTATTTCATGAAGGAGGCCCTGGAGGGAAAACCCGAACGGCAGTTCCCAGTTCCTCCGGACATCGTTTTCGCCGAGATGACCACCTACACGGGGCCCAGCAGCGAGGGCTCCGGCCCCTCGGACGTGAGAGAGCCCATCTACAAGCCATTTCTCGGGCGCACCCTTATCCTCTCCCCCCTCGATCCTCCGGAAACCTTGCGGTGGCGCCAAAGACCTGTCCCCCAGGAATCCGTGTCCGGGCACGTTGAGCGTCCTCCAGGCGCTCCCGCGCCGCCCCAGGGGCCTGTCCATCTGCTGTACCCGCGAACGCAAGGTCCAGCGGCTCCCCCGCAACCATACGCCGCGCCGACTCAACCACCCCAGCCGGGCCCAGTGCGTCCTCCGCAGCCGCAGTCCTCCCAGGGCCAGGGATACGTCGCACCTGGTGGCTCGCCGTCGTACGGCGCCGCGAGCCCCAGTGGCCCGCACTACCCTCGGTTTCCGGAACCCGGCGGCCCAACGCAGGTCGGACCCTCGACCACTGTCCAGCGTTTCTATCCGGTCGCCCAGGAACCAGGGCGGCCGGCAGCGCCGTACGTTCCGCCTCGTCTCGCCCCTTCCGCTCTGTACCCGCCCGTGCCGGAAGAAGACGAGTAACCCTCATGAAGAATTTTGAGTTCCGCCCGGATGCGCGCACTGAAACCGCGCCTGTTTGGTGATGTATTATATATAATTTACGAAGCTAACGCGCGCGTGAGGGAAGACAGTGTACGTCGCAATAGCCATGAGCGGCGGCATGGACAGCACTGCATCAGCCTGGCTGCTCAAGCGGCGAGGGTATGAGGTGGTGGGCCTGCACATGCGCTTGCACGCGGGCTCACAAAGCTCATGGGAAAAGGCCAAGGCTGCTGCCTCAGAAATCCGCGTGCCTATCCGTGAAGTGGATCTGACCGAAAAATTCAACCGACACGTCATAGAGCCCTTTGTGAACGAGTATTGTTCAGGTCGGACCCCGTCACCCTGTCCGCTCTGTAATCGATTCATCAAGATGACCGCTCTGTGGGAGGCCGCGGCTGCGCTCGGTTGTGAGAGGCTTGCCACGGGGCACTATGCTCGTCTAGAAGGCGCTCCCGAAGAGCCCCATCTCTTGAAAGGCGCGGACAAGAGAAAGGACCAGTCCTACTTCCTTTTTATGTTGACTAAGGAGATGCTGGGCCGGGTGATCTTTCCGGTGGGCGCGATGACAAAGGCAAGTGTGCGTGAGCTGCTCCGAAAAGAAGCTATTTCTGTGGCGGAAACCGATGAATCACAAGAACTCTGCTTTGTTCCCCGAGATGATTATCGAGCTTTTCTCAAGAAACGCGGGGTCGAGGCTCGTCCCGGTTTCATTAAAGATCTCAACGGCAAAGTTATGGGCCGACATGACGGATTTTGCCTCTTCACCGTGGGACAACGCCGAGGATTGGGCATTTCAGCTCCTCGCGCGCTCTACGTGGTGCGCATCGATCCATCGGATCAGACCGTCTACGTGGGGACAAAGGAAGAGACCTATGTGGAAAAGGTAATGATATCCGGGGCGAATTTCCTCCTTTCCCCCGCGCCGCGGACAGGGTCGCGCTTTGAGGTAAAAGTGCGGTCCACTTCGCCCAGCGTTCCCTGCCAGGTGGTCGGCTATTGGGGTGACCGTCTGGAATTGCGGCTCGACGAACCGCAGTCCGGAGTCGCGCCTGGACAGGCCGCAGTGCTCTATTTGGGTGAGCGAGTGGTGGGAGGCGGTTGGATAGCGGAACATTCGGCGGCCCTTGCGCCCGCCTCCACACCTGGCTCGGAAAGAAGGTGATGTGACAAAAACAACAGTAACTCAAGTCAGTGATCTTCAGGCGAAAGAGGACAGAATTCGCGAGATCATCCGAGAGGCCGCGCAACCTGATCGAGTTCTGGTCGGTTTTTCGGGGGGCATGGATTCGAGCCTTCTCCTCTGGGAGAGCGTTCAGACGCTCGGGCCCGAGCGAGTGACCGCGGTGACCGCAACGTCGCTCACATCTTTTCCTGAAGAGCTGGAATCCGGCAAGGCGTTCGCGGGGTCTCTGAAGGTGAAACACTTCGTAGCACCGACAGGAGAATGTCAAGATCCGGCATTCCTGGCCAACACCGAGGAGCGGTGCTACGTCTGCAAACGCATTCGGTATGAGATGATGCGAGGTCTGGGTCAGGAACTCGGCATATCCGTGGTCTTTGACGGAACCCAAGCGGACGATAAACCTGAAGAGCGCCCGGGAATGAGGGCCCTTGAGGAACTCGGCATCCGCACTCCGCTGGCCGAAGCGGGGGTGGCAAAAGCCGAGGTCAAGGAACTGCTGCGCGCCGCGGGTTTCCCGGCTCTTGCCCACAAGATCTCTCAATCATGCCTTGCGACACGGATACCAACCGGTTATCCCATCACACCCACGGCGCTGGAGCGGCTGCGCCACGGTGAAGGGTTTCTGAAAGAGTGCGGGTTGACGGTCTTTCGCCTCAGAGATCACCACCCGCTTGCCCGAATTGCCACGAACAGTGAGGGGATGGAGTATCTCCTGGAGAGCGACACCGTGCGCGTCAAGATTGTGCACGGCTTGACCGAGCTTGGCTATCAGCACGTCACCCTGGATCTCGTCGAATATGGCTGAGAGGAGGCCAATATTCATTCGGTGACGCGCTCTTCCTTGATCTCGATGACCCAAGCGGAATAGAATGCTGACGGATGTCCAAACCGCGAGTCGGTCGGTGAATCGGAATTCAACAACCATGCCGCTTGATTGGGACCTCGTGCCGGAGCTGAGGAATCCGTGCCTGCTTCTCGGATTCCATGGCTGGTCCGACGCGGGAAGTGTGGCCAGTGACACCCTTGAGCACCTTATGGATGTGCTCCATCCTGAGGTGTTTGCCACGCTCAAGAATGAGCCCTTCATGCATTACACGCTGGATCGGCCGTTGGGGCGGATTCAGGACGGGATCATTCTTGACCTGGAGTCCCCGATCACGCAGTTCAGGTGCCGGCGCAACCCTTCGGGCAAACATGACCTGATCATGGGCCTGGGAAAAGAGCCTCAACTGAATTGGCAGCTCTATTGCCGGGTCATCCTTGATCTCTTGGAACGACTGGCAGTGAAGAAAGTCTTCACCATCGGTGGAGTCCAGGACACGATTTCTCATACGACTCCGCCTCAGATATCGATTGTGGGGACATCGGAATCCGTCATCGCGGATGCGCTCTCCGCGGACCCCGGACTCCGGACGTCCGAATACTATGGCCCGGTGAGCATACACTCATTTCTGCTGCACACATGCCGGAGCAATGATGTGGACGCAGTAAGTCTCTGGGGTCATTCACCGGCTTACTTGCAACGGAATCCCCGACTCGTGGCGAGACTTGTCACGGTCTTGAATACGGTCATCGGGACCCGTTGTCCAGTGGAAGGCTTGCTGCAGAAGTCCATCGAACTGGACAGAAAGATAAGTGAAGCCCTGGCCAAAGACCCCAACCTTCGGGAGTTTGTGGAGAGTATAGAGAGCAAGCGGCGACCGACGCCGTCCCCCACTCAGGGGGAAAAAGTGATCCGAATCGACGAGTTTCTCAGGCGCGATCCGACCAAAGATCCGGGATCATGAAAGACCCTTCAATTACTGCGCACGGACCGAAAATCGGTCTGCCGGATGCCGGCAGCCTTGCGGTGCAGATCATTCCCGATCTGACGATTGATGAGAAGTATGCTTCCATCATTCAGGACGCGCAGGCGCGGATCAAGTCTTTTGCGGACAACGCTCTCCGGAATCAGCGCCTTCCGGAACTCTTCACGCTCCAGAAGACATCACTCACCGCTTCTCTTGCGGAAAAGGTCCTCAGGGCCCCGGGCCGAATGGGCACGGCTTTTCAGTTTGAAGCCCAGGCGCAAGGCATGGAGGGAAACTTCCGTTGCTTCGTTTGGAAGACACTCGAAGACGGCGCGAAATTCAAATTCTACCTCGCGCCCGGGGTCCATGAAATTCTCCTGCAACTCATTTCTCTAGAAGATCGCCGCACCATCGCGATCTTTTCCATGCTCAGTTCGTCGCTGGACGTCGGCTATCGTATCCTGACCACCCTCTACGGCAATCAGCTCCAAAGAATGTTGAATCGCGCGCCTTCTCTCATATGGGATGAACTCAAAGCGAAACTCGAAAGACTGCTCCTCGCAAAGCCGTCTGAAGAGCTGGATCCCTGGGGAGAGGAGCATCCTACCGGGCCCGCTGCCCGCGAGCGTCAGACAAAGGATGGGCGGCGAGGATCCGAGGACAACATACTGAGCGTTATTGCGGACGAGGATACGTTCAGCGAGATCAGTCATTATGTTGAACATATCGTGAGCAGGGGAGAACGGATCCGGCAAAAGAGAGAACAATTGGAAGCCAATCCCCAGCTCTCACGGTCGGAAATGTATCGGCAGATGATCGCGGAAGACCTCCATCAGCTCGAAAACTGCTACGCTCGTATACACATCTACGTGAAAGCCTTTTACAAAAACAAAGACAAGAGAAGTTCTACGAGAAACAGAATCCTCCGCCAGTTCTTTGCCGCGGAGATCGAGGCGATCACTGGAGAAACCGGCCTCCTGGAAGACCTACTTTGCTTAAGCCAGGACGAGTACTTCAAAAACATCGATCGCCACAAAGGGCTCTAGGAGATATACCCCGCGCCAAAAGTTTTCTCAGATTCCGGGAAGCCGGATGCGGTAATTCGACCGGAAACCGGAATTCTGTCCCGCGTTTCGTGGGATGCGCTCTTGCCACCGCTCTCTAGGGCTTCGCCTCGGAGAGCATGCCGAAATCGAGCGCTTTCATAATTTGTTGAAGCTTATCGGCTGTGAGAGTTGGTCTATACCGTTTGTCAAAATGCATGGCTTCTTGGACAGCCCGCGCCTGAAGGAAACCGGTAGGGGCCGGCGCCCCCCGGATCGAGTCCGGGGCAGGCTCTGCCGGTCCGAGCTGGTTGATATTTTTTAAAAAAATATGCCGGAACAGAGGCCGGCGCCTACCAAAGCCAAAGCGGCAATCGGACATTGCTTTTTGACACTTGCTATATACCGCCGCGTACTGAATCCGAGCCTTTTGTCCGTGCCCAGCCATCCCCCTCCCCTGTCCCCTCCCGCCAGGGGAGGGGACAGGGGAGGGGGAAATCGGCCCAATCTTAATGCGCTAACGTATAGAGCGCCTTGACCGCCTTAAGGCCCTCACTGAATGCGCCCAGGAACTTATGTTCTCAGTTTCATTTCTATGAGGTGCGGGCCCGGTTCTTCCAAGGCCTTTTTCAATTCTTTGGCGAGGTCTTCAGCGGTCTCAACAGAGGCGCCGGGCACGCCCATGCTTCTGCTGAGTTGCGCCCAATCAAGAGGCGGTCCCAGCAAGTCCGTTAACGCCTGCGCGCTGGATCCCAAGGGCAGGTATCCCCCTCAGGCCATTTCGAGCTTGAGGATATTGTAACTCCGGTTAGAACATATGAGCGTCGTCACGTTGAGGCTCGCGCGCGTGGGTCCAAAGGGCTTGGACCGTGTACATTGCGCTGCCGTCTCCCTGAAGATTTATCACCGGCCGATCGGAGCACGCGATAGCGTTCACGGTAAACTGCCGCTCACCGAGAGCGGCCTTCACCTCTTGCAAGGAACCGACGGCCAAGATACGTTTCGCTGCTACGGCCACGGCCGTGGCTTCCGGGTTGCTGCGCTCCATGGTCAGGATCTTCTTAGCGGTGTAAACGGTCGCAGGCGCTGGGGACGCTCCCGCCGACTGCTACGCTCCGCGCAGGCCACGCGTGAAGGCCGAGTTCATAGATCCGTCACCCATGGCTACCGCAGTTGCGAACACAAGGCTCAAGAGAGCCATGCTACTCATTAACCGGATCCACGTTGAAGGGCGTCTCATCATGCGGACCTCCTAATCGGTCAGAATTCTTCCTGCTATAGCGTTCACCAAAAGCAATCGCCGAGCTACTCCCTCACGGCGGCAAACCCCGGATCGCAGACCCCGGCAGGCCCGGCGTATAATGAACCTTTCCTCCGGGTAAGCGCCGCCCACGGCCACAACTGCGTGGCCGGCGAACTCTCAGCTCACGCGCTTTTCCATAGGCTGAGGTCGAGCAGGGTCCTATCTCTAGCCACTGAAGCCCTATCTTGTGGATAAGTAAAGAGTCGGTCGCTCCAACCGGAAAACGTAATCACGCCTCTTCCGATACCTAGGTTAAGCGTCTCACCTACCAAAAGGCCCTCTGTCAAGGAAAATACTTTGCCAAACCGAGCAGAAGGTCATTTCTAGGCTGAGATCTGCGATTGGGGTCACGTCGACCCCTGACTCGTTTTGAGACGGTGAGAGGCTGGAAGGGAGTGACAAGAAGAAAGAAACAACTGGTTTATTCACTGGTGAAGGGCAAGACTCTCAACAAGAGCTGGTGAGACGCGAGGATAGGAACTCCCGCGGCAAGGAGCTCGGTGACGGTAGGGCAGGAACGGCCGCGCTAAGCTGATCCACAGATGCGGGGTTATAGCGATTATAGTTCTTTCGCCCTTTCGGGGGCCGTAGCACCAGAAGACGCGATATGCTCCGGGGGGGTCTGATGTGCGTAACCCTTGCAAACCTTTTGGTCTTTTTGGTAGGGGTTGGGCGTAGGCTCGAATTCGTGTGTCTGTAGGCCAGGGTGCCTCAGATTCTGCTGAAACAATTATATACAATTTCTCACTTGCTTGAACAGCCGCTCTGTTTTTGACGATCTCTTCCTCAGAGCCGCGCGTTGTGGGGTGCCGCGATTTCCTGTCAGAGATGAATTGAGTGATACCGGGCAGATAGCAATGAGAAAGGAGTGGTTTCCGGCCCTCGAATGGGGTACATGGCGTGTGCGAAACGATGTATCCATGAGGAGGACCGGAGATGGAAAGACCAATATCGGACATGGCCTCGATGGTCAATGAGATTCTCACGTTTGTGCGTCGTGAGGCGCAAGGGATGGTGATCGGAGAAGTTGAGCGGCATCTCCTTTCCCTTGTGATGGCGGTCGGTAGAGCGGCTCTTGAGGAATTTGTGACCGAGAAAGGGACCGGATATGCAGGCAAGGAGATCGTGGATGCCCAGGGTAGCTGGTGCCCGTATGTCCGTGACAGGAGCTGTTCGTATCGGTCCATCTTCGGAACGGTCAGCATCCGGCGAGCCTACTATTACACTCCGGGTTCACCGGGGGTCTTTCCTTTGGATGGCGAGCTGAACATGCCCGAGAGAGGCTATTCCTACGTGGTTCAGGAGTTCTCTTCCAGGCTGGCAGTCACGATGAGTTACGAGGATGCCCAAGAAATTCTGAACTCCTTCTTTCCGGTGAAGATTCCTATTCGGTCCTTGGAGAGCATTGTTGGAGACCTGTGCGATGACGTGGATAGATTCTACGAGGAAAAGGCGCCACCGGAAGTCTGTCTGGATGCTGCGGTGACGGTAGCGACTGTTGACAAGGAGGGGGGTGCCGCATAACTCCTGACAAGAAGTAGCGGCACCCCGCGTTGTGGGTTTGGGGCCCAAAATTTTTGTGCTCCCATGCTTGAAAAAATGTTAGATTAGTGTCTCTAAGGGGGAGTAGCGGCAGCTAATCCTGTCACTTCGGCCTTTAGGAGGTTAACCACCAGCAAATAGGAGGCGGAGATGTCTCGTCACAGAAGATCCGGTTGTCTGTGGTTGATGGTCGGCAAGGGCATTGGGCCGATTATGATCTCCATGTCCGTAGCGATTGTTGGGTGGCTTCTCTTCTATTCCCTTCCTCCCGCGTGCGCGGAAGAAGTCAAGGCCAAGGACCTGTACGAGCGAGCTAGGCCCGCGGTATTGATGGTTTCCAGGGAATTCAAGTGCACGATAACAGTTCCAAGAGTCAACGTGGATGACGACTTGTTTGATCAAGTCAAGAGTGCGCTGAAGAAAAGCGGGGAAAAGAAATCCGCTCGAACTATATCCGATGCTATAACGCAAGAATTCAAGCGCAAGCCGAGCGCGTACATAGAAAGATCGCCGAATCTGAGAGATTTTGAGGCTACTTTTAAAGGGGGCGGTTCTGGATTTCTCGCAACGTCGCGCGGCCACATCATTACCAATGCCCATGTGGTCAATCTCCAGTGGGCCGACGTGCTGGATTTGGTCAAGAACAAATATATGGCGCGGGATTGCCTACGATTAATTAGGCAAATGCAATCCCAGTTCCGCGAACTTAACGATATGACGAAGAGCCAGACGGAGACCATGATCGAGGTAATGTTTCCCGGCATGCAGAAGTTCTACAAGAAATATACGCAACTTAAGTGGACTCGAACTTGCCGAGCCGTGATGAGATTTGTAGATGCGAATTCGGACGTGCAGCTCAGAGATTATCCGGCAGAAGTGATAAAAGTCGGGCGTTCAGCTCCGGGCAAGGATGTTGCGGTTCTGAAAATAGATGTCCCACGGCTCCCGGCATGCCTGCCTTTGGGTGATGAATCCAGCCTGAGTGTGGGCGACCAAATATATGTTGTAGGCTATCCTGCGGCCGCCACATTCAATCCCTGGCTTGCCAGAACAAGTGTTGCCGAGGCGAGCCTGACGCGAGGCATCATAAGCGCCAAGAAAACGGCCCACGGCGGTTGGATTTTGTTGCAGCACGACGCTGCAACCTCCAAAGGAAGCAGCGGAGGCCCGGCTCTAGACAGTTCGGGAAAAGTGATCGGAATTCAAACCTTTGGCTCTCTTGAAGCCGGAGAGAAAGTTCAGGGCGGCAATTTCATAGTCCCGGTCTCAATCATTCGAGAATTTTTGGAACGAGCCGGGGTAAGAATAGAGGAAGCCGGCCCTGAGAAGACACGAGAAGGCGCGGCCAAGCCTTCGGGCGCGGACAAACCCAAGCCTGACACCGGCGACGAATCCGGCCTCGAAAAGAGATAGAAGCAAAGGGCCGGAAACTAAAGCCAGCGCTCAAGCCTGCGCTTGACTTACAGTAGACCCGCTCCCGAGTTCGGCTGCTCGCTTCTCGGGTTCGGAATCGTCCTGCGTCTGGCTTTTCATCCGAGCAACCGGATTACTTCCTCTCGTGAAAAGATAGGGTAGGAATCCGAATAGTCACTTCCCCCCTACCGATCCCTTCCCTCGGCTGCACCGAATCCAAAACGTCTCCGGCGCATCAAAATGAAAAGGGCAATTGAGCCTGAAGGTGATGAACCATTTTGTCTCTCTTATCCGTTTTTCACATAAGGAGGAAAGGCTGATGAGAACTTCAATAGCATTATCAGTAATCGTAATGACCGCTTTCGCCGCGGGGTTGTTCCTGTCTGTTCCCGTGTATTCGGATCAGACCGTGGATACCGCGTTCTCGCTTCTGTCAACCTCCGTTGAGCCACAGATTATCCTGGCCCATAAGAGTGGCTACAAGGGGCATGGCTATCGTTCCTGGTATGGCCCGGGGCTCCTCTTTCACGGAGGCCTGTACGGCTCCGGATACGGGGGCTACTACGGTGGGGGGACGGGAACTTACCAAGAAGGCAATAAGGTCTGTGTCTGGAGTGGCTTTGAATACAATTGCTACGACTCCTTCACGGGTGGCCGACTCAATTGACATGGACGGCCCGAGTGGTCGATGGAATCCGCGAGAGGACCTGCGCGCGTTCCGCGGATACGTCGGCCAGGGAGTCTCTGTTTAGATCCATGCCGGCCTCTGGCCGCGTGCTCAGGATCGTTTGGATCGCGCGGCCGATGACGAGCGATCCTATAAAAAGGCGTCGGAATGAAGCACCCCTGTTCGGTTTTGCGTATGGGATGGTTTGGAGGGGAGATGAGTCTCCCCTCCAAATTATTGCATAACGATGCGCTCTTGCTGCCAGCCTCCGAGGCGAAGCCACGGAGTGCTAGCCGAAACCCGGGACTTTCATGATTCGTCGTAGCTCTCCGGCTATGGCGGTTGTTATAGTGTGGCCGTTTAGAGGAATGTGTCCTCAGGCAAGCAAGGCGGGGAGACTCTTCTTGTAAAAGGGGCTTCCCCGGAGACTCTCCGAAAGCCTCTTAGGCTTTGCAACCGCATTTATTGCTTCAAGTACCCGAACTCGGCGAGTTTTCTGGCATCGCGGGTCCAGTGGGGTGAAACCTTCACGAAGAGTTCCAGCCTGACAGGCTGGCCCAGAAACGCCTCTATCTTATGTCGCGCCGCGGTCCCGATCTTCTTGATCATCTGCCCGCCTTTTCCGATTAGGATTTTTTTCTGACTGTCCCGTTCCGTGTGGATATCAGCCTGAATCAAAACGGACGAGGGTCTTTCCTTGAAGGCTTCCACCACCACCGCGGTCTTGTACGGGATTTCTTCGCCGGTCATCTTCGTCACCATTTCTCTTATGATTTCCGCTACAAAGAAACGGACCGGCATATCGCTGACGTCGTCCTCCGGGAAGAGCGGCGGGCTTACGGGCAGCATTTTGACAAGCACTTCGACCAGTTCATCAACCCCGGCGCCGGTGAGCGCGCTGATGGGCACGATTTCTCGAAAGCTGTGCGCCTTGGAATAGACATCGATCACGGGAAGCAGAAACTGCGGCTGGACCGTATCTATTTTGTTTATGGCCAGGACTGCGGGAGAACCCGCTGGTCCGAGAAGGTTCATCAATAAGAGGTCTTCATCGTGGATCTTTTCGGACGGCGTCGTGATCATCAGGGCAAGGTCGGCTTCTTCGAGGCTCCTTACCGCGGTGTTCACCATAGTGCGATTGAGTGGCGTATTCGGCGTATGAACCCCCGGGGTGTCGATCAAAATCATTTGGCAGCCGGGCGTATGGTGAATAGCGGTGATGCGATTGCGAGTGGTTTGAGCTTTCGGCGTAACAATGCTCAATTCTTGACCCAGGATGCGGTTCACCAGGGTTGATTTCCCAACATTGGGCCTGCCCGCGACAGCAACGAAACCGCTCCTGAAATCCGATTCATGCTGGGCCGCCATACTCCCGGATTCTCCTTGATAGCTTGAGATGAGTCGTCCCATATCCGTCAAATTCCATTTCGAGGAAAACCATATATCGTGAGGCGGCTCGGAACCATGTCTCTGAAGGGTTGATACCCCTTCGGAGAACGCGGGATCGCCGTCCGAAGCGGAGGGTATAGCCCCGAGCTTGTGAGAAGTAGCGCAAAATAGTATAACTCATCTTGCGGAGAGATGCCCGAGCGGCTGAAGGGGCGCGACTGGAAATCGCGTGAATGCCCACAAAGGTGTTCCGAGGGTTCGAATCCCTCTCTCTCCGCCAGAAACGACACATCCACAGGGGTTAGCGTTACGCCGGCTCTCCAGTTTCGGCTCATCCCTTACCCCGACAAGAGAATCGGGACAAACATCGGCCATGTGCCCGAAATCTGCCGCGCTCCATGCTTAATCCGTCTTATTCTAAAGGATAAGCTCAATTAGCCGACATGCGGAGCGCCGATCTTCTCTCTGAGGTCACCGCCAGTCATTGGTGTTGTAATTCGGTAGGTTAAATGTGCGGCCCGTGCCGTAGTCCCACTCATACGGAACCGGATAGAACGGGTACGACACTCCTGTAACCTGCATCATGAATTTGTCCCAGCGGTGCAGTTCCACGGGAGGGGCATTGTCTTTTTGTGTTTCGAAGAAACGTGTGGCCGAATACCACATACCGTGGAAGCCGGGCGGATAGTTGCGAATAAAGCGAGAATTGTAATCGCGAGCCCGGGAGTCCGAAATGGCGCACAACAGAAGAATGCTTAAGCAGCAGACGGCAGCGAGGATGGAGCGAATAGACATTGTGCCTCCGCGGAGGGACCTTCAGCCTCCACCGTTAATAATACCAAAGTCGTTGATATTTTGTCAAGATATCCCGAACATATGATGCATCGGTTGAAGCAGGGCTACTGGTTTGAGAGGAGGTCTAGTAAGCCCCGCTCCCTCAATGCGGCGAATACTCGCTCGTGGACCAGATCCGCAGGCCCTTCCCCCGATACGGGGCATATCAGAGGATCGTCAAGGGACCGGTATATTCGGTCCACCGCCCGAAGATAATCCACCGCTTCGAACTGAGAGTATCCCTCAGTCCTCTCCGACTTAATGCGAGCCAAGGCCGTCTCTACAGGCGCCAATAGCAGAAAGATTATATCGGGCTTGACGAGAAAACCGCTGTTCAGAGACAGAATCTCCTTGATCGCCACTCCCCTGGCCCCTTGGTATGCGACTGATGAGTAAAGATATCGGTCAGAGATGACCGTCACCCCGCGCCGAAGCGCAGGAATGATAATCTGTTCCACATGGTAATTGCGGTCCTTGGCAAAAAGTCGGGCTTCCTCGTGCGGCCCAGGCCTTGTGGAAGCGGACCGAATCAACCGCCCCACCGGTCCGTCGGACGGCTCAGCAGTACGGAGCGCCGTGAGACCTAGGGCCTCCAGACGATCGGCCAGGAGCCGCGCCTGGGTGGTCTTGCCCGACCCGTCTATGCCTTCAAAGACAAAGAAAGCCCCTCCCCTCGCGAACCTCTTGGAGTAGCGATCTTGCCAGATTTCCATGCGCGGATTCATATTGAACCGCTAGGAGATCAAGAAGAGGATCGACGAAAACGCGTCCGCTACTGCTGTTCTTCCGAGGACTTGGCAGGTTTGGACATCACGATTTCGTTCCTCACCCAGACCGCTTCGCTGTATCGCTGGATGCATTTGAGCCTCTCCTGTTCGTAAGTTTCTTTGGTAAAGAGGAGTTCGTCCGGTTTGACACGGTCCCACTTGGCTGCCAGGTCTCTCAATTCTTTTTCCATTTGCGCCTTGAATCGCTCCGCGGGTCTAAATTCCACATGGTAGATGGCGTAGCCCGACTTCTCCCGGCAGACATAATAAATCCGTCCGCTATCCGTGATTTTGATGGTTGCAAGCTTCCCGGTTGAAGGGATCCTTGTGTACACACTTTCGTACCGTATGGCCTTCGCATCTCGAAGCGCATATTCCGGGGTTGGAAACTCCTGAGCCGCCCCCGGCTCATACGCCAAGACACAGAGTCCGGCTAATCCGATCATACCTGCGATCAACTTCCTCATCTTCTTCGGCTTCCCTTCTATGCAATTGCCCGTTGAATGATGTCGGTAAGCTCCATAAAATCGACCTGCATTTCCCTTTTCAGGTCCCTGGGTTCCCCTGACGCATAGGAAATCCCGAAACAGTGATCGATGGTTATTCCTTTAGCCGCGCAATAGTTACGGAGAGATTGCTTGGTCATGCTGCCGATCCGAAATGCTCCGACTCCAGCGGCCCAGTTGAAATGGGGACCGTCGCCGCCACTATCTCCTATGACCACGAGGCGAGCGGGAGGGATGCCGAAAGTTTCCAGCGCATATTGGGAGCACCTTGCCTTATGTTCGATTTCGAGCACCTGGCAAGAATAGCGCTCCGGATTCGATCCGTCGTTGAATTGGACCAGGGGATTGCACGCCACCACAGGGACCGCCGGTATGAGGCATTTGGCCAAAGCCCGCTGGAAATACCCTTGGGCGCCTGTGGTATTGAACATGAACAGAATGTCACGACCTGCGCACCATTCGATCAGTTCACGGACTCCTCGGTACGTGCGGAAGCGTCGGTCGAGATACTCGTCCATCTTTGCCGCGGTCAGCGGCGCGGGCAGCAGCGTCTCGATGCGTTGGGTGGCTTCAGTCAACGAGATCCGGTTGCCCGTGTACTCCCGAAAGATGGAAGACAGCTCTGTTTCAAGCTCAGGATACGCGAACGCAAGGGGATCAAACGGGCCGTTGGGTGAAAGGCATTCGCTCCAATCCGAAGAAACCGCTGCTTTATACATTCTGTGCCGGCCCCTCATGTCGGGCAATCCTTGCATCGATGAGTTGGGAGCTTCTGATACCAGTTAGAGGAAAAGCGCGCAAGCTGCATGTGCATAAAGATGGATAGTTGCGGCGATTGGGTTACGCTGGGGTCGGCGCCCAAGGTTGTTGACTCGGCAAGGCCGTCCATTATTCGCATGCTATTGTCGCCATTCCGGCGAACGCCCAGAATCTACCGGTCACAACTGAACATACAAATACTGCAGTCGCGCTCTTGTCCCTTATTCAGGCAAGAGCCCGAGCCCACCCCGTGATCCGCGCGGCGCGAACCAATGACACGTCGCCCAAAACGCCCCCCTACAGGCCAACCGTTGCTGATCGTTCAGTTTTTCGATTGAGTTCCGCAAGAATTTCTTATATGAGGGGAAAAGGGACGACCGCCGTCGGAGATAAGTCATGGGGCTGTTCAAAGATCGGGTAGACCCTGAAGAGCTCGTGGAGCGCGTCAAGGCCGGCGCCCTCAAGGGCGAGCTCGCGAAAGATTACAAGATCTCGGATGAAGAACTGGCCATGATCCTGCTTCCTCTTTATCGAAAAGGGGAGCTGACTAAGGATGAGTTCAACGATTTCTTTCAAGGACGTCGGGTCAAACGTACGCAGGAGCCCGTTTCCCAAACGCAGGAGATGGCGGTAGCTGCGGCCCTGGAGATCGGACCGGAAATAGTCCCCGAGGAACATGTGGCCGCGGCTGTTCCGGAGCGCGATCCGCTCCCTTCGAGCCCGCCGGAACTCGAAGAGGAGGCGCCCCACGAGGGACCTTTCGGACCCTCGTCGCGCATAGACTTTAGTTCGCTCGAGAATATACTTAAGAGAATCTGGAAAAAGCTCGACTTGATCGACAGACGATTAAGCGAGATCGAAAAGAGGTTCCCCGAACACTAGAGAGTATTGGTAGCGCTAAGAAAGCGACAGAGAGACTCAAGAGAAGCCTCTGTGTCGGTTAGCTGTTCCAGAATTGACTTTCCTTGCACATATTATTAGGGGCGCAACGACTACTCCCCATATTGAATCCCGTGTCCATGCGGCTACCACCCAAATACGCGATTAGGCTCTTCACACCAAGAACGCTTCATGTGCCTTCGGGACCGAGATCCCACGTCCCGCGGGAACGTCCTGGCCATTCATGGCGGCATGACGAGGCGGGGCCGCAACTTCTGAGAAAGTCTCCTGATAGGCGTTTGTTCAGTCATTCTTGCGCCGGCGGGAATCCGGAAACGCAACGAGCTGACGTCGGAAGACCCTGCGCCAATCCCTCCGGACTCGGTTCCTGCTTCCCCAGGAATGACGCCAAACAGCCGTCACGAATGGCGCAGGAATTTCCGCCATCACCCTACATCGTGGACACTCCGGCCTATTTCCGCTATCCTCTGATCCCCCGTTGAGGAAAGGAGAGGATTATGAGGCTCGCTCGTGTGCGAACCTCCCTCGCGCAGCTCATTTTGGTCGCACTGATCATGGCGGCTTGGATCGGAATAGCCCAATCTCAAGAGCTCAAGATCGCAAAGGTGGACCTGGACCAGGTTTACAGAGGATCTGCCAGAATACGGACCGCCCTCACCGCCTTGCAGAAAGTTGAAGTGGACGGGAAGGCAAAACTCCTCGGCCTCAACTCGGAGATCAAGGCTCTTGAAGATCGACTGAAGAACGAGGAAAAAGCTCTCACGGCGGAAGAGAAAAGAAAGCTGGAAGAATCCCTGACTTCTAAGCGAGAGGAGCGCCAGACCGAGAAAGAAACCCTCGAAGTCACGTTGCAATTCCGCAGGAGGAACGAGCGAACCCGGTTTACAAAAGAAATAGACGAAATCGTGAAAAGCCTTGCGGAAAAAGAGGGGTTCACCGTGGTGGTCAAAGATCAGATGTTTCTCTATTCCAGAGGCGTGCGGGACCTTACTTCGGATGTGATCAAGGCCATGGACGCCAAGCCGGAACCCGCCGAAGAACCGAAGCAATCGGACCAAAAATAGGGATTAAACCTCGGCTCAAGGTGTCCGAATGTCTCAGCGGCGAGCCGTTTGCCGGCAGGCGCCGTCCGGGAACAGCAAGAATGGCTGAAACCTACGATGTGGCTGTGATCGGCGGGGGGCCCGGAGGGTACGTGGCCGCAATTCGCGCGCGTCAATTGGGACTTAGCGTGGTTCTGGCGGAAAAGGAACGGATCGGCGGGGTCTGCTTGAATCACGGGTGTATTCCTACAAAAACCCTCTTATCCGATCTGGAGGGCTATTCGTGGGTGAAGCGCGCGGCCAAAGACCTGATTTTGGACAGTGCGCCGAACCTCGATTTCAGCCGCATGATGAGCCGAAAAAACGCTGTGGTGGACAAGCTCGTTTCCGGTCTGGAAAAACAGATTGCCACGCTGGGGATCCGCACAGTTAAGACGCACGCGAGAGTGGCGGAACCCGGTGTTGCCCTTACCGATCAAGGGGAGAATCTTCACGCGAAAAACATTGTCATTGCAACCGGTTCTCGATCCATCCGGCCTCCGATTCCGGGCGCGAACCTTCCGGGGGTGCTCACCACTCGGCACATGCTTATGCTGGAGAAGCCTCCGAAAAGACTGATTATCATCGGCGGCGGTATTATCGGGCAGGAGTTTGCCGCGCTCTTCGCGGGCATGGGCGCGAAGGTGACCGTTCTTGAGCTTCTGGACAGGATACTTCCCGGAGTGGACGGCGAGCTCGCGCGGAAGTACGCTTCGCTTGTCCAGCCGCAAGGTGTCCGGATCGAAACCGGGGTACGAGTACGGGCGATCGAATCGAATCGGAGCGGGCTCCGGGTGCTCTACGAAAAAGGCTCTCAAGAAAAGACCGCGGAAACGGACCTGACGCTTCTGGCCACAGGGAGGCGTCCATTCTATGAGGGATCGGGGATGGATGAGCTGGGCGCCACCATGGTGAACGGCGCTCTCCAGGTGGACCGTTACCTGCGCACCTCCCTAGAAAACGTATATGCGATCGGAGATGCGCTGGGCAAGAGAATGCTTGCCCATGTAGCCTCATATCAAGGTGAGGTGGTAGCGGAAAACGTCGCGGGCTTCGAGAGGCCGTCAGAAGACGAGCTTGTCCCTTGTTGCGTCTTCACGCTGCCCCAAATCGCATGGGTAGGGCCCACTGAACAAGAAGCGGCCGCGGCGGGTTTTCCTTTCCGAACAAGCACATTTCCGCTCTCGGCTAGCGGTAAAGCCATGGCCATGGGAGAATCGCTCGGGTGGGTGAAGCTCATCGAGCACGCGGAGACCAAGAGGCTCATTGCGGCGCATCTCCTGGGTCCGCAGGTTTCGGAATTGATTGGTGAACTGACCTTGGCGATTCGCGCGCGCATGTCCGCGTCGGATATTGTTGAAACCATGCATCCGCACCCGACGTTGTCTGAAGCAGTGCGGGAAGCCGCGATGGGTTTGCAGGACGGACCGATTCACGCGGCCCCCAGGACCAAGCTGTTCCCGGTCCTGCAATAATTCCTGTTCACTTCTAATCACGTTCTTTTGACTGAGTTCATTTCCGATGACCGACTTCCGACTCCTCGACACAGGCCATATGACCGCGGCCGAAAACATGGCCCTGGACCAAATTATTCTCGAAGAGGTCGCTGAAAAGAAGAGCCCGCTCACCCTGCGTTTCTTGCAGTTTTCGCCGCTCGCGGCTCTCGTGGGATACCACCAAGACGTGGACCTGGAAATCCGCTCAGACTACTGCCGAACTCACGGAATCGATATCAACCGCAGGATTACCGGAGGAGGCGCCATATTATTTCAGGAGTCCGCGCTCGGATGGGAGATCTTCGGTGTTCAGGGCGAGCGGCCGTTTCGCGATTCATTTGAAACTATCCTCCATCGGATCTGTTCCGTAGCGGCCGCGGGTCTGTCGCGTCTCGGGATCCGCGCTCGATTCAGACCCCGCAATGATATCGAAGTGGACGGCAGAAAAATCTCGGGAACCGGAGGTGTTACCATTTCCGGTGGCTTCATGTTCCAGGGCACGGTGCTGGTGGAGAACGAGGTCGAGCAGTTCCTCAAAGCGCTTCGGGTTCCTGTGGAAAAGCTGAAAAAGCGGGAAATCGAATCGCTCATGGAACGGATCTGCTTCCTCTCTGACCTTCTTCATCCGACACCCACCGTTCAGGAACTCAAGGAGGCGCTGGTCGCTGAGTTCTCATCCGGCCTGGATATTGAGATTATCCCCGGGTCATTGACTCCAAGGGAGCAGTCTCGGCTCCGAGAAGAGGTGAGCTTTTTCCGGAGTCCGGAATGGATCAGGGCTCAATCCAGGCCCGAGTGGGAAGGGGAGCCGACCCGCTCTATCGCGCAAACCGACGCGGGAACCATGCGAATTCACTTGTGGGCTTCTCCGGGGGGCAAGAGAGTGAGCCAGGCCCTCATCGCAGGCGATTTTTTTGCCATGCCCGCGAGGCTCGTTCACGACTTGGAAGCTTCCCTGGTCGGCCAACTCTTCCAAAAGCAAGCGCTGGAGAAGGCTGTTCTTTCCTTTCTCGCATCTACGAACGGTCGTTTCCTGGGCATCGAGCACGAACAGGTGAGTCGGGCTGTGGGAGCGGCCGCTGAACGGAAAATACTCGCCAAAGGCGGATTCACGCTCAGCGAAGTCAATGAACTTTTCCTCATCAACGTGAGCCCGCAGGAGCTGGGGACGCACAGACCGCGGTGGTTGCTGCTCCCCTATTGCTCAAAGAGTCTTGACTGCGAATTCCGGCATGTGCCGAGGTGCGACGAGTGCGGCCAGTGCGAAATCGGGGACTGCTGCAGGCTGGCGCGCTCCTTTCAGATGACCCCCATCACCGTTCAAAGCTTCGAGCATCTCATGTATGTGCTGCGCTCGCAATGTGAGCATCGGGACGGACTGTACGTGGGTTCGTGCTGTGAGGCATTCTATGCGAAGCATCAGCAGGAGATGGAGCAAGTTAAGGCCAAAGGTCTCCTTGTGAACCTGGATTCAACCACCTGCTACGACCTGGGTAAGGGGATGCAAGCCTATCAAGGACATTTTGACAACAAGACCAGCCTCAATGTGGCATTGATCGAAAAGACCCTTAGGCGCCTTCATGCTCTTGCAGGATGATTGGGATACGCTCGTCGTGGGCGCAGGCCCCGCCGGCTCGCGCGCCGCGACCGCCGCGGCAGCCGCGGGCGCTCGGACGCTCCTGATTGATGCGAAACCCAGAATCGGCGAACAGCCTCACTGCGGCGAGTTCGTTCCGCAGCGGCTCTTTGTCGAATGCGACCTGGACAGGGTTTCCATAGTCCAGACGGTGGAAAGTATGGAAACTCTGGTTATAGACCTGAACTTGCCGCAGGGTGAACCGCTGCGTCCGGGAACAGAGCAGCGCTCCCCAGGCTTTCTCATAGATCGAGCGCGTTTTGATCGGCGCCTTGCCCGTGAAGCAGCGGCGGCCGGAGCGATCGTCTTGTCCGGAGCACGGCTGAAAGGCCGGGAGGGCGAATCCTGGATCATTGGGATTGACGGTCGAGAGAATTTCGTCCGGGCTCGGTTCGTTGTTGCGGCAGACGGCGCTGTATCAACTGTGGCCTCTACCTTAGGAATGGATCAACCCGTGTATCTCAGAGGCGCGCAGATCGAAGCTCCGCTGACAAATCCATTGAATAAGACGATGATTTTTCTCTCCCGCGATCTGAAGGGGGGATACGGCTGGCTCTTCCCGAAAGGAAATGTGGCCAACGTGGGATTGGGGGTGGCTGCTGAACCGACCCTGAGCCCGAGGAAGCTGCTGGAAAAGTTGGTAAACATGTTGGTGTCACAAGGTCTGATCGGGCCGGGAATGCTCAGCCGAACCGCGGGGTTGATTCCCGTATCGGGCATGAGATCAAAGCTGGTGATCGACAACGTGGTTCTCTGCGGCGACGCGGCGGGGCTCACTCATCCTATTACGGGAGCGGGCATTCCTCAGGCCGTTTTGTCCGGCGACCTTGCGGGTAGGGCTATAGCCGCGGCATTGAAAGGCCGCGATCAGGAGCGCTTGAAGGGCTATGAAGACGAAATAGGCGGCCGGTACCGCGGCGTCCTCGCCCATGCGCTGGCCAAGAGAGAGCTGATGATGGCTGGCTGGCGCGAGGCTGATTTCGAGCGAACGAGCAGGAGCTGGTGGATCGGCTTCAAGGAATATCGGCGACGTGTTCGATGAGAAAAGAGCCCCGCGCAGCAAATTCTGAAGTCAAGAGCCCTGCGGCGCCGCCTCCGGAAAGGGGAGACGCTCAACGTTCACATGACCGATCGGTCTTGCCCGGTTCCTTGCCTGGACTTCTGGAGCGGGCCTGGAGCATCTCCCGGGCGTCGCATGGATGGCTGCTCACGGCGCACGTTCCGGGCATGTTTGTGGTTGACGGCCGCCGCGGTAAGTATCGTGCGGTCTCGATTACGGGTGACACATGCGCCCTGAATTGCGAGCACTGCAAGGGATCGCTCCTCAAGACCATGGCCCACGCGCTTGACGCGGAGGCGCTTATGAAGCTGGGACGAGAAGCCTCGGCACGGGGCGATCGTGGGATCCTCGTCACCGGTGGCTGCGATGAGCTGGGAAGGCTCCCATGGAATGAGTTCATATCTGCCATCGAGACCTTGAAAGCCGAAACCGATCTAGCCATCTCAGTCCATTCAGGCCAGATCGATCTGTCAACAGCCCGCGGCTTGAAGGCGGCCGGTGTGGACCAAGTTCTTGTCGATGTGATCGGAGACGATCGCACCGCGAGAGAGGTGTATCACCTCCCAAAAGGCGCCGCGACCGTAAGACAGACGCTTGATGCGCTGACTGAGGTCGATTTGGAGATTGTGCCCCATATCGTCTTCGGCATTCACTATGGTCGCCCTCGCGGAGAACAGGCCGCGCTGGAATTGCTCAAGAACTATCCGGTAAAGCAATACGTGGTGGTTGTGCTCATGCCGGCAAAAGGCACACCCATGGAGGGGGTTCACGCGCCCGCGGCCGAACAGGTGGCTGCTTTTCTGGCCCGGGCCAGATTCGAACTACCCGGCCTACACGCGGGCCTGGGCTGCGCGCGGCCTCGAGGCAAGTATCGACGGGAGTTGGACGTCCTTGCCGTGCGCGCAGGGATAAACAGCGTGGCCCTGCCTTCAGACCAGTGTCTGGAGGAAGCCCGCAGCAGAGGGTTGGCGATCAGCTTCCGAGAAACATGCTGCTCGGTCGTGTGAGCCCGTGAGAAGCGCTTTTCCGATCCTGCGACCGGACACGAAACCACCCAATAACCCGTCCGGCTGCTTTCTTTATCGTGAAGGCGCTGGAGTATTGGCCCCGGCTTCAAAAAACGCCGGAAGTGTTTATCGATCGAAATGAGGTAAATCCTTATGCAGTGTGCAGACGAAGGCGCGCTCCGGGAAGTCCATCATGAAAGCCCCGCTTATGTGAGGCTTTCCCTTGCCGCGGCCATGACTCTGGGGTTTGTCCCGGGGTGGTTTCATCGGAATGCAAAGCTCCGCTGCGTGAACCTGCTCCTTACCTATGAGGATGGATGCAAGGCAAGCTGCGCGTTCTGCGGCCTGGCAAGAGAAAAGGACGCGACTTGGACCGCGAAAAAATTCATCCGTGTTCCTTGGAAGACGTTTCCTACGCCGGACGTCGTGCAAGCGATCAAGCGCGGGCCCAGCCATGTGGGACGGGTCTGTATTTCCATGATCACTCATCCGCGATGTCGGGACGATGTGCTCGCTGTGTGCAAGCAGGTGGCGCAAGTAACCGGTCTGCCCGTGTCGCTCCTGATCTCACCCAGTATCATCACTCGCGAGGATCTCTTGGCTATGAAAGAGGCCGGCGCGGACCGTATCGGCGTGGCTATCGATGGCGCTACCCCGGAGATCTTCGATCGATTCCGGGGTAAGCCGGTCAATGGGCCGCATCGATGGGACCGCTATTGGCAGATCTATGAGGAGAGCATCCGGGTCTTTGGCCGAGGAATGGCTGGGGCCCATCTAATCTGCGGCCTGGGTGAAACCGAACGAGAGATGGTTGGGGCCATCTATCGCGCACGCGCGCTCGGGGGTTCCACGCATCTTTTCTCGTTCTTTCCCGAGAAGGGTTCCGCGCTGGAAAGCCAGGCGCCACCGCCCATCGGAAATTACCGCCGAATCCAATTGGCTCGGTGGCTCATCGACCACGACCTGACCGTCCCTGACCGGATGGCGTTCAGTGGATCAGGCCGCATTCTCGATTTCGGCGTTACCGCCGCGCAACTGGACGAAGCCATCCTTTGCCGCGAGCCCTTTGAAACATCCGGATGCCCGGGGCCTGACGGCAAGACCGCGTGCAATCGTCCATACGGCAATGAAAAGCCCGGCGCGGATATACGGAATTTTCCCTTTCCGCCGGATGACGAGGATCTCGAAGGCATTATCAGGGAATTGAGCGAGTAGGGCGCACCGAGACTACGGCAAGTAAGTCGAATTTCGAAGCCATTGCGGACCGCGAATTCGCGTCATTCTTGCGGAAGCGGAAAACCAGTCTGTCGCAGAACGCGAAAAGGCGGGTTCTCGC
The DNA here is from genome assembly GCA_016875095.1 of Deltaproteobacteria bacterium. GTDB lineage: Bacteria > Desulfobacterota > Desulfomonilia > Desulfomonilales > Desulfomonilaceae > VGSG01. The sequence goes on along the minus strand of VGSG01000001.1, from coordinate 12,002 downwards.
GTAACCCGCCTTTGTTTTCTCAGAGCGTATCAGCCCTGTTACCGCTGAAAAAGCTTGATGCTGATGCCGTTTGGATCCGCCAGGGACGCGTACTCTACTCCGTCTCGCTCCGCTGATGTTTCCAAGAACGAAAGGCCCTTTGCTTGAAGGCTTTCCACTGCTTGGGGAAGACTCGAAACAGGAAAACTCATGGCGGAGACGCCGCCGTCCACCCGGGCCGTGGTGGAAGATCTGTTGTGACAAATCTCCAGCTTGTACGGACTACCCTCTTTTTCCATTGAAACCACGTCGAATCCGCCGGTAATTCCCGCTGAGGTCTTGAACCCCAGTTTCTGATAGAACTGGATGGTCTCCTGAGGCGATGCCGTGGGGATCGCTATGGTTAACGGGTAATCATCCACTGCGGATCTCGCGTAGTTGGAGGATTCCGCCTCCGAGTTATAAGCCACCAAAATAGCGAACAGAGCGAGGAAACCGATTGCACAGATGAATCCCACCAAAAGCCGCTTAGCGTGTGCGGCCAGCACGTTCATGCTCGCGTGACCTCCTTACCTAGCCTCAAGGGGAAATTCCCGAATGCTCTCCAGCAGAGGCCTCCTGACTATACAAAAAAATCGGAGTAAAAGCAAGCGATAAGATAAACTTCTGTCGCTCACGAATAAGAAAATCGCGCAATGTGCCGCGACAAGAAATCATTTCGGCGGCGCATGCGACTCGGTCAGTCAAAATCGGGCCTCATGAATTGGAGCCCATACGATTGCCACAAACGGAGTGGTCTCGTCAAGCCGAAAATGGCCGCTCCTGTGTGTGCTTTCAGTTATCCGCGCGCAAATCCCCCCTGCCCACATTAGGAAAGGGCGGTATGCAGCGCTCCCCCTTTTTTTAAGGGGGACGCAGGGGGATTTCCGAAACGATAAGACCCCCCGTGGAGCCATTTTTGTGACGCACGTAACTGTTTACGCTCCAGCAACCATTCAGTTACTCGGGGAAAGACCGCCAGTGAGAGGCTCGCGGGACGCGGGATCGATTCCATCTTCAGCCGGAATGAGAGTAAGAGCTTCTCAATGGTGTGCCGTTCAATTGGCGGGTCGGATTGCTCCTTACAGGACCAGACGTCATTCGCTACCGAGATATGTTCAGTACAGGCTGGAAAAAGGATTCTGCGCGGAAGCGCTTAAGGAAAGTAACTGTGAAGCGGCGAAGCGGATTAAGGGATCCTCTTCATGGTCAACTGTGCGACGCAAAGCCGCATCTTGTGTGTCCGATTCCTCCGTCGGGCCGACGTATCGGTGGTCCGGTTCTATGCCTTTGCCTTCTATGTCCGAGTTGTCCGGCGTGTAATAGTGGGCCGTGGTAAGCCTCAGGGCCATCCCGTTTCGCAGTAGAAAGACCCCCTGCACAGAAGCCTTGCCGAAACTTGTCTCACCGATCACCACCGATGCGGGCCGACCGGTAAACGCAGCCGCCAGGATCTCCGCGGCGCTGGCCGTGCCCCGATTGATCAGCACGGCTATCGGCAGAGGCGGGGCTTTGTCACCCGATGTGGCTTCAAAAGTTCTGTTCAGGTTCTCCTTCCGACCTCGGATAATGGTGATCACCCCTGAATCCACGAAAAGGTTCGCGACTTTTATCGCCTGATCGAACAATCCGCCGGGATTGTCCCGCAGGTCCAGAACCATGCCTTGGGGGCCGCCGGGAATTGACCGGGATATCTGCCGCACCGCGCGCAAGACATCCTTCGCAGTGGTCTCCTGGAAATTCACAATGCGCACGTACCCGATACGGTTGTCGAGCGCCGCGCTGCGAACAGGGTTGATGCGGATAAGGCTTCGACGGAGCGCAAGGGTCTTCACCTTCTCCGAGTTCCGTTCCTTCATCGTTACGGTGATCTTGGACCCGGCCGGCCCTCGCACCATGCGGAGCACCTCCGCAAGGGGCAATCCATTGATCGGAATATGGTCGATTGCCAGAACGGAGTCACCGGCTTTAATACCGGCCTTGTGCGCGGGCGAGCCTTCAAAGGAGGATATGACCACAAAATCCCCTGATCGGGGCGCCACCACCATCCCCAACCCTCCGAACTTGCCGGTGGTGCTGACTTTGAGTTCCTCCAGCATAGCGCTGCTCATGAGGCCGCTGTAAGGATCGAGCTCATGCAACATGGAGTCCAGGGCCTTCCGGAGAAGCTGCTCAGGCTCCATGCCACATGCCTCGGCCAGGCTCTGGAGGGCTTTCAACAGGCAGTCCTCGTCGCTCTCCGCACATTCCCGGATTGGGTCAATTCCGTCTTCGCGGAGTGGCCAGAGCATAAGCGCGAGCCTCTGCAACGCGGGGCGGAACAGATCCCGCTTCGATATGTCCTCAACGTAGTTCGTTCGCACCAGGGCCATCACGTCCCGAAAAAGCTGGAAGTCGGGCCGCGCCGGACGCCCCGCGTGTGCGGCAAGGGTGGGCCGGGAGCGGTCCGCGAAATAGGCGTATGCGTCAGTTGTCGAGGCGGTCGCTACAGGCCCCGGACAAACGCCAAATGCGCCCATGAGTAACGCTGACGCGACGAAGCCGCTCTTCAGACCAATCACTGACATGCGACAAACGGGCCAGAAACGCAAAGTGACTTGCTCCCGAAATTGCCGTGCGCGTCGCGCGAGCGCGCCACGGGCCATGTCCCTGTGACGCGGGCGGGCGCCCCACAAGGGCAACTTCTTTACTTGTTCATGATGACACGAGTGACGAGCGCGGACAAGAACGGAGTTGTCCTGGTTCGTCAAAGGTCTTCTGGAACTTGTCACTGTGTCGGTTATTTGCGACTCCGAAAGAAGTTTTCAATAATCGCTGTAATTGCCGCGGAATGTTTGGTATTATTGTTGATATCCGCCCGCTCTCAACGCCAAGAGGGGATATATGGGCCGCGCCGATAAAACATCTCCCACAAAGGGCAGCTTACATAGGCTGGACAAAGAGCGTGTTCTCGATGCTCTCTTTAGCTCCGCGCCGGTGGGTATCCTTATCTACTCCGAACTGGGGCAAGTGCTTGAGGCCAACGAATACCTGCTCCGGATTCTGGGGTCTCCTTCTCTCGAGGCGACACGCAGCGTCAATCTGTTCACGTTTAAGAATCTGGTCCGGCAAGGCATTTCAGACGTTTTGAGGCTTGCCATTGAAAAGGGCCGGCCGCATCAGTGCAGCGCTGTCTATCTTTCCAAATGGGGCAAGACATCCACACTGGAAGTGAATGCCTATCCGCTCAGCGCGCGAAAGGGCGCCGCACGGGAAGGGATTGCAATCGTTGAGGATGTGACTGCTCTGGCCAGCGCTCAAGAGGATCTAGCCGCCACCAGGGAGAGCTTCCGCCTTTTAGCGGAAAGAATTCCGCTGGCCGTGGCCATCCTGGACAAGCAGGATGGGATTGAGTACGCGAATCCTCGATTCCATGCGCTTTTTGAGTACGCGCCCGAGGAGGTTCCCACACCTGAAAACATACTGGCAAGGATACTCCCCGATCCCAAGAGCCCGCGGAAAGCTCTGGATTTGCTCATCGCGCCCACCTCGGATTCTACCGAGACATCGCAGAATTCGTTTAGGATACGGAACAAGGATGGCTCATCCCAGTCCGTGCTCATACACGCGCTTGACTTGAGTGACCGCAAACGGGTTCTGATTTGCCAGGCATTATCGGATCTGGTCTTTGCTCGGGACAGGCTCTATACGCTTGACCACAGATACAGCAACATCATCGACAGCTTGACGGACGTAGTCTTTGTGCTCGACCCTCAAGGGATTCTCCTGGGTATTAACCAAGCCGGGATAAAAACCTTCGGTTACGCGCCTGATGAGGTGATCGGTAAATCGATTGGCGACCTCATGCCCGAATCTGTTCGCGGTAATCTACCCGGGACCCTGAAAACCATGCGAGAACAAGGGGTCTCCCAAGGTGTCTCGCAGTTTGTCTCAATCAGCGGAGAAGTTCATTATCTGGAATATCGCTCTGACCTGGTGAGGGATGACGGAGGCTCTGAATACATCGTCGGCGTCGCGCGGGACATCACCGAAAAAATTCGCTCCAAGAGAGCGCTGAGAGAGTCGGAGGCCAAGTTCCAGATCTTTGTGGAGACTGTTCAGGACGGCATTACTTACGTGGGTCTCGACGGGACCATCCTGTTTGCAAATCCGCGTATGAAGGAGATCCTGGGAGACCCCGCTCCGGAAGGAAAGCAACTAGGGAACTATTATGATGAGGAAAACCGGCGGATCCTCGAAGAGAACATGGCCATCAGACGGCAGGGGCGCAGTTCCACCTACTATATCACGCTCACCGATCTGCAAGGCCGGCCACACCAGATGGTGGTAACCGGCACCCCGTATGTCGATTCGTCAGACGAGGTAAAGGGCGCGCTCGGCGTATACACCGACGTTAGCGAGCTGAGAAAGCTGGAAGCCCAACTCCAGCAATCACAAAAGCTTGAAGCCCTCGGAACGCTGGCTGGAGGGATCGCGCACGATTTCAACAACATACTGAGTGGCGTATTGGGGTACGCGTCTCTGATCAAGAAACGAACGGCCCCAGACTCCCAGTTGAGTCACTACGCGGAAATGGTGGAAAAGAGCGCGGAACGAGGCGCAGCGTTGGCCGGGCAACTCTTGGCCTTCTCTCGAAAAGATAAGACTCTCTTCCAAGACACGGACGTGCACGAGCTTATCGACGAAGTCAAAGAGATCCTTGAGCGAATTTTGGATCGCAAGATTAGAGTCACATGTTCCAAGCGGGCTGAGCGGAGTGTCATTTTTGGCGACCCGGCGCGCATCCAGCAGATGCTGATGAATCTGTGCCTTAATTCAAGGGACGCCATGCCCGACGGAGGACTCATCATCATCGGCACAGACCTGCTTCGGGTGGATGAGGCCCTGGCTGAGACCTACGATGGAATCACGCCGGGCCGCTATGTGCGGATCACTGTCCAAGATGAGGGCGAAGGCATGGGCGAGGCGGTGAAGGCTCGGCTATTTGAGCCCTTTTTCACCACTAAAGAGGACGGCAAGGGCACGGGCCTGGGGCTCGCCATGGTGTACGCCACGGTCAAGAGTCACGGGGGAGCCGTGAGCGTAAAATCTGAGCCGCGTCAAGGAACTGAATTCGAGATACTGATTCCTGCCAAGGCCGAGACCTCTGCAAATGCCCAAGCTCCTCAGCAGTTCGATATCACATCTCGCACAGGAACGATTCTGCTCGTTGACGATGAGGCGGCCGTTCGCGAGATGCTGTCGGAGATGCTTGAGGAAATGGGAATGGCCGTGATCTCCGCAACCGACGGCTCGGAGGGGGTGGATATTTACCGCCGACGGTGGCAAGAGATCGATCTGGTCATCCTGGACATGATCATGCCACGCATGAACGGGAAGGAAGCTTTCAACGAAATGAGGCGCATCAATCCTTCCGTGAAGGTTCTCCTCTCCACGGGCTACGGAGCTGAAACAGCCGTCACGGAAGCGCTTGCCGAAGGCATAGCCGGACTTGTCCCAAAACCGTACACCGTCGACCAGTTGAGTCAAGCTATTGCTTCAGCCCTTGCCCTCACAAAGACTCCTCGCTCCGTCTGACTTGCTTGCTCTACGCCGAACGGTTTCCGGCCCAGCGAATCTCAAGAATTCGGCGGGTTTCGGACCCGACAGGAGCGATCTTGGCGCGTCGGATGCCGGGAATCCAGAGGATGGTATCGTCCTTCACCACCAAGAGTAGGTCGCGTCGGCGAGTGCGTGGAATCTTCAGGTCAATAAAGAGCTTTTTCAGTTTAATGGAGCCCGCCGCGCCCCAGAGTTCAATTCTGTCACCCGGTTGAGGGGTTCGCACAGTCAGAGGAAAGGGCAGTTTGTCCGCGTCAAAACTTGCTCGCTTGGTTTCTCCGGCCCCGGGGAACTCTGCCGCGGACGCGTCAAGGAGGGCAAACTCCAATACGCCGCGGCCGCCCGTCGTCAACCGACCGGGACCGCGCGCGACGATATTCAAGCCGTTCGCAGGAGGAGAGGGCCAACACGCAGTCAGCAAGAGGGTCCCGTATTCCCTGAAAGCCTTCAACCCTCCTGGTAGATCCAATTGCGCGGAGGGGTTTTTCCCGCGTATCGCTTTGAGCAGGGTATCAATGTGGACACGTTTCCAGCGTGTTTCAGCGCCGGATAACTCGTACAGGGCTTTCCGCAGCGATCTCCCCGCGATAACCCCGGGCGCTTGACACAGCTTCTCCACATCAAGGTGGAGACCCCGATCGCATGGCGAGATCGCCTCGCTATAGAGCGCATCCGAAGCCAGCTCCAAGTAAGCCTCTTCGGCGGCGATCAGATCCATAGTCCGTTTCAAAGACCCTGCGTATCCAGGAAAGCGCTCGGCTATCAGCGGCACGAGCCGATTGCGAATGAAATTCCTGTCGGTCTCGCTGTCCAGATTGGTCGTGTCCTGTATATAGTCGATTTTTTCATGCCGGAGATACTCAAGGATTTCCGCGCGAGCCGCATCTATGAGCGGCCGAATTATATGCCCACGCACCGGCAGGATCCCCCGCAACCCCGTCAGAGATGAACCTCGGAAAATCCTCAGCAGGAAGGTTTCGATCGCGTCCTCCCGATGATGAGCCGTCGCAATGGAGTGGGCGCCGGACGCGATCCGGACGTCCGCGAAGAAATCGTATCTGATGCGCCGCCCTGCTTCTTCGACACTTATGCCGTGCGATCGCGCGTGCTCGGCCACATCCTGCCGACGCACGTGCGCCGCGATTCCGAGCTGCTGAGCCACGTTGCGAACAAAGTGAGCCTCAGCCTGCGAAGAGGCCCGCAGCGCGTGGTCCAGGTGCGCCGCAACCAATCGGAAATCCATCTCCTCGCGCATGGACGCAAGGAGATGGAGAAGGGCCACGGAATCAGGACCTCCTGAAACTCCTACCACCACGGCGGTTCCGGGTTGGATCATGCGGTGACGACGAATTGTATGCGTTACCTTCTCTTGGAGACGCATCCGTAAACCTGTCTCAGACACATCAACTCTGCTTGATCTTTCCTCCGCAAAACCATACAGTGAATATCACCGGCTATTCGCTATCAGGTTCCCACCCAACCAAATCATTATGGGGAGGCTTGAACAATGATCCCCCGACGAATCCTATTCTGTACCGATTTCTCCGAGAATTCCAGGCCGGCCCTCCAGTGTGCGCTCGATTACGCAAAGGCCTTCGGCGCGGACGTAGCGGTGCTACACGTAATCAATTCCGTTCAGATAGGATACCCGTCGCTTGCCGAGCCTGTGCCGGTGGACATCAAGTCCGTGCTAGACGACATCCAAGAATCCGTGGACAAGGGCCTGCAATTAGTGGCCGACGATTGTCGGCATGTGCTTGCCGACGTGACCACCCACACCCGTATCGGGACCCCTGGGTTCGAAATCGCCGCGTTCGCGGACGAAAACTCCATTGACCTGATTGTAATGGGCACCCATGGCTGGACCGGTTTGAAGCATATCATCATGGGGAGCACGGCGGAGAACGTGGTCCGGACCGCGAACTGCCCCGTGCTCACGGTCAAGCCCGGTCGTCGCACAGGCAAGAAGCCCTGAGGAGAATCTCACGAGACACGTTCGGATTTCAAGGCGCCTCTTCCAACGGGAGCCCAAATAATCGCGTGGCATTGGCCGTGGTAGTTTGGCCGACCACCGCCACAGACGTATTCCTCACAGATGCGACAGTTTGGGCAGTGTACACGATGTATGCGGGTTCGTTGTCTTTTCCCCGTTTTGGCTCGGGCGCGAGAAATGGGCAGTCTGTTTCAAGCAGTATCCGGTCTTCAGGTAGCCGGCTCACAATGGCCCTGAACTTATCATTCTTCCTGTACGTAATCGTGCCGGGGATGGAGATGTGAAACCCAAGATCCAGCGCCCGTTGAGCATCCCGTTCGTCACCCGAGAAGCAATGGATTACGCCGCCTGCGGGGAAAGGCCCCGCCTTTTCAAGTTCCGTCAGGCCCTCTTCATATGCGCTGCGCAAATGAATAACCAAAGGCTTGGCCAGCGATTTGGCAATGCTCAACTGGTCCGCAAAAACCGCCTTCTGCGCGGATCGAGGTGAATAGTTCCTGAAATAGTCCAACCCTATTTCGCCATATGCAACAACCTTCCGGTGAGTTGCGAGATCCGCCATTTCGTTCAGGGCCTTTTCACGGGCATTCTTGGCATTGTGGGGATGGTACCCCAAGGAGACGAAAACATCGTCGAATCGTTCGGCCAGCTCCAGAGCACGCCGCGCATCCTCCAAATCGATGCCCACGGTGATGATGGCCGCAACTCCAGCCGAACGGGCCCGCCGGACCACCCCGTCCGCATCCTGGAATAAGGGCTCCATCTCAAGGTGCGCGTGAGAATCGACAAGGATCGGTTTGACCAGGCTTGTAGCTATTGGCAGAAGCATATTAAATTCCGATAGCGCTCCCTGATAAGCGGCGCAGTAAGGTCTCTACGCCTTGGTCAAATCTACCGACCGCCTTTCAACAGCGCAATACTCATTCCCATCTCTTCCGGTGAAATGTTTCTCCACTTCTTCCGCAAGGCCTCAAGTGTTCCGTCGTACTGCATGCTGTCGATGAAGTTGTTCAGCCAATTCAGCCAGTGAACGTCACCGGGCCGAATCCCCCATGCGATCGGCTCGTAGGTGAAAGGCTCAAATCTGCCGACGAGAATATCCGGGTGCTTGGCGCACGCCATGCGCACCGCGAATTCCTCATCCACGTACGCATCCGCTCTTCCTTGGATAACTTCGTCGAGAGCGCTCCTGCTGTCGGGCAGTTCTCGACACGCGGCGAGCGGTAGGGATTCCTTAGTCTTGAATTTGCCGCACCCGGCCAACCCCGAAACAACGAGCAGGCCGGTGCGGTTCAGGTCCCTGAACTGCTGCAAGCTTTCCGCGTGATCCCGATGAACCGCGAACACCCTGCCGGTATCCAACACCGGCCGTGTGAAGACCACCTGCGCATTGCGCTCCGGGGTTATTGATAACGCGGACATGATCACGTCGGTTTTTCCTCTGAGCAACGACGGGATCAGTTCCCGGTTCTCCTGTCTGATGATCCGGAGCCTCACGCCAAGCGCTTGAGCCACGAGGCTCGCGGCATCCACTTCCAGCCCGATTGGCCGGCCATCCGAGGCTGGGATCTGAAAGGGCATATATCCTGCCTGCATACCGACGCGCAACTCCCCGCGGCTTCGTATAACATCCAGGGTCCCCTGGGCGGGAAAGCGAGATTCAAGCCCTCCCGATACGACAGCGCTTGTTGCGTGCGGAGGGGACGACAGCTTGGGTTCAGACCAGGACCCCTGGTACGAGAAGACCACAAGACCGATCACGAGACAGAAAACACACGGTAAGAGAGCGCCTACCCATACTCGGCTCATGTATGACTCCCTGTCCAGGAAATCGGGCTATATAAGGGCTCGTCCGGCAAAGCCCCGTAACCCGAGGCGCCTGCCGCGCGTGGCAGTCCACTGCTTCAGGTGGATTGCGCTACGCTAATCGGTGGTTTGGATCACAGGAGCCTAAGGAAATATTATCAAATATATCGTATGAATGCAACAATTTGCTTACAACAGCCTCCCAGATCGATTGAGCGAACAAGGCTAACGCTGTGTAATGCCATGCTATGTTCTGGTTCGTCTCGGGAAAGAGGATCCGAATAGCCTAACGCGTGGATGTCCACCCTCGGCGTATAGCCCGTAAACCACCCCGGAGGCGACGATGAGGCCCACTAATGAAGATAGGGAGTCGGTTCTCCGGCGTCCGCCTCTTCGATGAGGGACTGCATCACGGCCGGTTCGATGACGCTCATGCGGGTCTGTTCATCAATCCTGGACGCGATAAATGAGATGAGCTTGTCAAAGTCTTTGCGGGTAATCACCGGGTGGGAGTTTCGCTTCTCGGGAGGCGGGTAGTCCAGGGCTGTGAAGTTCCCTGTCCGAGGGTCAACCTCACCTGAAATCTGATGCACTTCCACGTTGTTGTCTTGGATGCCGCGGCCGATAATCGCCAGGCCTCGAGATCGGGAGAAATAAAGCACGGCCACTTTGTAGATCCCGGGCGATCGAAACAGATCGAAAGGATTCATCGCCTCTTTCCCGATTTCAGCGGCCAACTCTCGATTCTTTCTTGATGAGTTCGGATTTCAGGTGAAGTGTACCAACCCGGTCCGCCCACTGTCAAGCCGACTGTGAGATCAAGGTTCGAGACGCATTTCACGAGGATGGGGGAAAAGCCGGTCTACTATCAGCGCACTTGCAAGCTCCTTTGCCTTCCCTGACAGCGGCATGCTTTTCTGATAAGAATGGACAAGTTGTGTATAGAACACTGGACGCGGACGGGAGATGCTGCATGACACAAGCGGGATGGGCGGCGGTTCTTAGTCTTATTGTCCCCGGGGTCGGACAGATCTACAACGGCGATTTCCTGAGAGGGATCTTTTGGTTGATCGTTACTCCGGGCTTTTGGATCGGTAGCGGAGGGATGTTGGGATGGATCTGCCACCTCATCGCGTCGTACACCGCGTACTCACGAGGCAGAAGGTATATGCAGGGCGAAATCTCAAAATAACGGCTGCTCATCGTGTCGGCATGGAGAAGGAATGGTCGGAAAAGAACCCCGCATCATTATATTTTCGGGAAAGGGTGGAGTCGGCAAGACGACCGTGTCCGCCGCGACGGGCCTCCAATGCGCTGCGCGAGGCTTGAGGACGATCGTGATCTCCATTGATATCGCGCACAGCCTGTCAGATGCCTTCACCGTTGACGCCGCGCTTCAGGATCATCATCTGGGGCAGCCGCGGCAAGTCGCGGACAATCTGTGGATACAAGAGGTGGACGTACAAGAAGAACTCGACCGCCACTGGGGTGAAGTTTCGAAGTATCTTGCCGCGGTTATCGGTTCCGGTGGCATAACCAACGTGCTGGCTGAAGAATTGGCCATTGTCCCCGGCATGGAAGACGTTGTCAGCCTCCTGTACATCAATCAGTATTTTCGAGACAAGACCTACGACGTGATTGTGGTGGACTGTGCGCCCACGGGGGAATCGCTCCGCTTCATCAGCATGCCCTCCACCTTGGAATGGTATATCAACAAGGTATTTAATCTTGAACGCGCCTTGATGAAGGTGGCTCGACCTATCGCTAAACGACTAACCGATCTTCCTGTGCCGGAAGATGTGTATTTCACGGCTATTAGAGACCTCTTTGAGAAACTCTCCGGGGTGGAGCAGGTCCTGCTCGATCGCGACATCACATCGGTCAGGTTGGTGACCAATGCCGAGAGGATGGTGGTGCGAGAAACTCAGCGGGCCTTCATGTACTTCTGCCTTTATGGACTGGTGGTGGATACTGTCATTGTGAATCGGTTGTTCCCGCCCGGACTCCAAGACGATTACTTGAAGGATTGGCTTTCAACACAGCAACGGAGCTTGGAGCAGATCCAACGGATCTTTGAGCCTATACCCGTGCGCAAGATCAACATCCTGAGAGACGAAGTCGTTGGAATCGATAAGTTGACCGAAATGGGCGGCATCATTTACGGTGATTCCGATCCCGCAGGGGTCTTTTACCGTGAGCCGCCCTATGTCCTTTACGAAGGTGTGGAGGAATACCAACTGAAGGTAAAGCTCCCCTTCGTGTCCAAGGAATATGTGGATCTCTTCAAGGAAGAAGGGGACCTGGTGATTCGAATCGGATCGTTCAAGCGCCACGTGTTTCTTCCAAGGGCGCTCTTGAAGCGGAAGCCCTCGCGCGCCACTCTCGTGAACGATCAACTTCTCATATTCTTCCCCAAATTCGGATGATCGGAGAGAAGCATGGAATCGCATGGAATCGTCACTCGTTTAGTCGGTGCGGCTTTTCTTGTTGCGGGCGCCATGACTCTGGTGGTGAGGAAAGCGCTTCCCAAGCCTTCCGATGTCATGACCGGAGCGGCGCATTTCAAGAGAGGTCTGCAAGACTT